>WHTX01000091.1 GCA_009377505.1 Acidimicrobiia bacterium | reverse complement strand
AGCGGGCGTTTCATCACCGGAGCAATGCCCAAGACCGGGAACCCGAGCACCCAGCCCGCTTCGGCGGGCGCTCCACCTGGCCCTACCGCGGCCGGCCCACAAGAGCGGCCACCCAATTACACCGCCGCAATTACAGCCGGCACTGGCAGGGGCGCTGGCCTGGCGGGCGTCAGGTCATCCCAGCCCTGCCTGGTTCACCAGCTCGCTCGTGAGGTCGTCGACGCTCCGGGCGCCGACGAGGGCCATGGTGCGGCGGACGTCGGCGTCGAGCAAGCCGAGCACGTGGTCGACGCCCCGCTCCCCGCCGGCGCCGAGGCCGTAGAGGTAGGCCCGGCCGGCCATGGCCGCCTTGGCCCCGAGGGCCACGGCCTTGACGATGTCGCTGCCTCGGCGCACGCCGCCGTCGCAGATGATCTCCAATCGGTCGCCCACCGCGTCGGCCACGGGGGCGACCAGGTCGACGGTGGCGGGGGCGGAGTCGAGTTGGCGGCCCCCGTGGTTCGAGAGGGCGATCGCCTCCACCCCGGAGTCGGCGGCGATGCGGGCGTCCGCGGTGCCCTGGACGCCCTTGAGGACGATGGGCCCCGGCCACGAGGCGCGGAACCACTCGAGGTCGCGCCAGGACACCGCCGGGTCGAACTGGGCGTTGATGTAGCTGGCGAGCGAGACCGCGCTGGCACCGTCGCCGACGTCGGCGCCGACGACGTTGGCGAAGCGGATCGGCTCGGCCCGCACGAAGTCCCAGGTCCAGCCAGGGTGGAGGAGGCCGTCGAGGAGCGTGCCCGGCCCGATCTTGGGCGGTAGCGAGAAGCCTCGGCGCACGTCGCGCTCGCGCTTGCCGAGCACCGCCGTGTCGACGGTCAGCACCAGGGCCTCGTAGCCGGCCTCTGACACCCGGTCGATCATCTCCTTCACGAGGCCGCGGTCCCGCCAGACGTAGACCTGGAACCACTTAGGGCCGTCGCTGGCCTCGGCGACCTCCTCGATGGAGCGGGTGCCCAAGGTGGAGAGGGCGTACGGCAGGCCGGCGCGAGCGGCGGCGCGGGCCACGGCGAGCTCGCCCTCGGGGTCGGCGATGCGGGTGAAGCCGGTGGGGGCGAGGACGAGGGGGAAGGGCAGGGGCCTGCCGAGCAGTGTCGTGGAAGGGTCGACGGCGCCGACGTCGCGCAGTACCCGGGGCCGGAACCCGATGCGGGCGAACGCCTCGCTGTTGGCGGCCAGCGTGCGCTCGTCCTCGGCGCCGCCGTCGATGTAGTCGAACACGCCGCCTGGTAGCCGCCGCTTGGCGATGGCGCGCAGGTCGGCGACGCCGGCGGCGCGGCGCAGGCGCCGTTCGACGCGGTCGAGCTCCAGCGGCGCGAAGCGCAACACGGAGCGCAATGTGGCGGCGACCTGGCGGGGACGGTCGAGGATGCTCGGCAATGGCGTGACCTCGCTCCCTGGTGGGCTCCGTGGTGGGCTCCCGGTGGGCCGGGCGCCCGGGTCGGCCCGGCCCGGCCCGGCGGTTCGGCCGCCATGCTCCCACACCGCCTCGGGCGGAGGGAGCCCGGCTGTGGCCGCCCAGCCGGTGTCGTCAGCGGGAGGGAAGGACGAGCTCGATCGTGCGCTCGACGACGCCGGCGTCCACCGGGGCACCGAGCACGAAGGTCCGGTAGTAGAGCGGCGCCACCAGGACCTCGAGCAGGTGGCGCAAGTTGATCCCGGGGTCGAGGTCCCCCCGGGCGACCGCTCGGCGCAGCACCTCCCCGGCGAGGTCGAAGCGGGTGGCCCAGAAGGCCTCGCGGACCTCGGCCAGCGCCTTCGCTCTCGTGGTCGAGCGGCGCGAGCCGTAGGGGCTGGCGGCCAGCGTGGCGTGCACGACGGCGTGCCCGAGGGGCGTCGCCAGGGCGGCGGCGATCTCGCCGAGCAACTGGCGCAGGTCGCTGCGCAGGTCACCCGTGTCGGGCACCCGGATGGCCTGGCGGGCGCCGGAGCGGAGGGTGTCGAGCACGAGATCGTCGAGCGTCGCCCAGCGCCGGTAGATGGTCGTGCGGTGCACGCCGGCTCGAGCGGCGATCGCCTCGACGTTCAAGGCGCCGAAGCCGCCCTCGGCGAGCAGGTGGGTGACGGCCTCGAGGACGTCCCGCCGGACCCGCGCCGCCCGACCGCCCGGGCGTTTCGTGCCGACGCCCTCCTGGGTGCCTCCCGTGCCCACGTCGTCAGGGTAGAGCGTCATCCCGGCGATCGCTAAGGCTACGGGACGTTGTCTTAGCGGCCCGACATGCGCCGATGAGCTGTCCCGCCCGGCCCGGCCGCGCTCCTCCCTCGCCGAGGACGCCGCTGGTCAGGCCGGGCAGGGCACCCGTGCCGATGACATGAAGGCGCAGAACTCGCCCTTGGTGACGACCCAGGTGCCGGCCCGGTCCTCGGCGGCGCCGTCGAGCCCGTCGTACTGGCGCGTCGTGCCGAAGTACACGTCGTAGGTGACAGCGGCGGACGGGCCGGTGATGGTCACCGACGTCGGCTCGAGGCGGATCCCGCCGAAGCCCTGGGCGGCGGTTGCGTAGGCCTCGACGACGGGCCGGAGCGCCTCTGAGCCCTCGAGGTGGGCGGCCTTTGGCCTCGAAGGCGACGCTGCTGTCGAAGACGAGACCGTAGGCCTCGGCCGCGGCCGCCTCGGGCGTGCCCGGGACGATGCCGGCCGAGGCTGCAGTCCCGTCCGGGCCGGTCGTCTCGCTCGTCCCCGTCGCTGCAGCCGCCGAGGTCGTCGCCGCCGAGCCCTGGTCGGTGGTGGCCGGCGACCCGGCGGTAGCGGACGCCGCCGGGGAGGCGGCGTCGTCGTCCCCGCCGCACGCCAGGGGGGCGAAGGCCAGGCCGAGGGCGAGCGCGCCAGCGAGCAGTCGGGGAGCGGGCTTCATCGTGTCCTCCGTCAGTGGGCGTGTGTCAGTTGGGCGTGTAAAGGTCGTGGACCAGCTCGGCGAGGAGCTCGCCCGTCCGGGGCCCGAAGCCGTAGAGGTACTGGTCCTCGTAGGCGAGGACCCGGCGCTCGGCGGCGGCGGGGGAGCGGGAGAAGGCGGGCATGGCCAGGAGGCCGTCGACCCCCCCGACCGACTCGAGCCCGGTGGTGGTGACGAGCAGGACGTCGGGGCCCTCGCGCACCAGGGCCTCGGTGCTGATGGGCTCGATCTCGTCGACGCCGAGGACCTCGCCGACGTCGACCACCCCGGCCGCCTCGAGCAGCACGTGGATCCCGCTGCCCGGCCCGAAGAGCTGCTGCACGCGGTCGCCCCGCAGGTACAACGCCGCCACCTCGAGCGGGGGCGGCGACGCGGGCACGCTGGCGACGGCCTCGGCGATGGCGGCCTCGGTCGCCCGGGCCTGTTCCTCGCCCCGGCCGGGCACGCCCAGCGCCTCGGCCACGGCCCGGATCTTCTGGGCCGGGCCGTCGAGCTCGTCGGGGGCCTCGACGACCACGACGGGCACGTGGGAGCTGAGCTGGTCGAGCACCTCGGTGGGCCGCGCCGTGTCGGTGGCGAGCACGACGCTCGGGGACTGGGCGAGGATCGGCTCCGTGGCCAGGGCCCGCTGGTAGCCGATCTCGGGCAGGGCGTCGGCCTCGGGCGGGTAGGTGGCGGACATGTCCGTGGCCACGACCCGGTCGCCCAGGCCCAGCGCGAAGACCACCTCCGCCAGGTCGCCGTCGACGGGGATGATGCGATCGACCGAGGTGATCGTGACCTCGTCACCGGTGCCGTCGCCCACGGTCACGGGCAGCACCGGTTCGGGCTCCGGCTCGGGCGCGCCGGTCGAGGCCACGGGCGGGTCGGTGGTGGGCGGCGAGGTGGAGCCGCTGGTCGCGCCGTCCCCGTCGCGGCCGCAGGCGGCGGCGACTACGGCGAGGACGCCGATGAACAGGGCCTGGCACCGTCGCCTGCCATCGGCTCTACGCATGAGTACTAGTAAGTACACCTACCGCAGAGCCAGAGGCAAGCTTGGCGGCGGCGGGAGCAAGCCGGTGCGGGCGCCACCTCAGCGCACGACGCCCAGGCCCGGTGGGCAGTCAGGGCTCAGTTGCAGAGGCTCGTGGACTGGTCGAAGGCGCAGTTCTTGGACTTGCCCGAGAGCTCCACCACCTCGCCCTCCTGGACCCACTGCTGGGTGGCGGCGTCGTACTGGGAGATGTCCGAGCCCTCCGTCAGGTACGCGTCGGCGTTGCCGTTCATGTTGTACTCGATGCCCGGCAGCAGCATGGGGTTGGTCATGTCGAAGGATCGCAGGGCGAGGATGAAGTTCGTGCGGGTCAGGCCGCCCGGGAGCTCACCGGCGATGCGGAGGGACTGCACGAACGGGAAGGCGAAGAGGAAGCCCGTCCCGAACGAGCCCGAGGCCGTGTAGTCGATCCCGCCCTCGGACAGCAGTTCCCGGCCCCACTCGATGTAGCCGTCGGTGTCCGAGGCCGTCGAGTTGAAGTCGATGGCGCCACCGCCGACGATCCACCACCCGTCCGAGGCCGAGCCGTCCCCGCCCACCTTGTCCTTGCCCACGAAGCTGGCGGCCTTGCACACCGAGGACATGAAGAGGTACTTCGCCGTGTCCTTCATGCCGTTCTGGGCGGCCTGCTGGATGATCTGGGGGCACTGGGCGCCACCGGTCATGGTGATGAACACGTCCGGCTCCTCGGCGGCGAGCGTGGTCATCGGGTCGGTGACCGTCGGGGCGGTGATCTCGACGACCTCGGACACGTACTCGAAACGCGCCTTGTGGGGGGACTGCTCGATGTACGCCTTGAAGAAGGTGTCGTACGCCTTGCCGAAGTCGCTGTTGGAGACGAGCGACGCGACCTTGATCGTCTCGTCGGGGAACTCCTCGAGGTGCTGCTCGATGAAGGCGCCCCAGAGGGTGGCTTCGGTGTTGTAGGCCATCTGCTGCCCGGTGGTCCACGGGTGGTTGACCGGGTCGCCCCAGGCAGGGTGGCCGCTCATCTCGAGGGGGTGGGGGATGCAGCGCTGGTTCAGCTTGTCGTACACCTTGAGCCCTGGCGGCGAGCCCAAGGTCCACATGGCGAACACCTTCTCCGAGTCGATGAGCTCGTCGACGAGGGGGATCGTGCGGGCCGAGTCGTAGCCGTCGTCCTTGTAGATGAAGTTGATGGTGCGGGACTTGCCCTCGACGTCGGTGAACACGCCCTGGTCCGAGTAGTAGCGCAGGATCACGTCGAGGGACCGGGCGATGTTGCCGTAATCCGCGGCCGTCCCCGAGAGGGCGTTCGTGTGGCCGATCTTGATCGAGTCGTCGGTCAGGCCCTCGGTGTCAGACCAGGCGGTCCCACAGGCGGCGAGGTCGATCTCGAAGCCCTCCGGGCCCACCAGGGTCGCGCCGTCCGCGCTCTTGCCCCAGCCGCTGCTGGTGATGCGCTCGATGGCCGCGGCCCGCTCCTCGGCCCAGAGCTCCTCCCAGGCCTCGAGGGAGTCCGGGCGCTCGGCGGACGTGGTCGTGCTGCCCCCGGCCGTCGTCGAGCTGCCGAGGGCGGCGTCCACCCCGGCCTTGATGTTGGCGTCGAGGGTGGCCTCCGTGGCCGTCCCGCCGGTGTCGTCGCCGCCGCACGCCGCGGTCGCGGCCCCGAGCGCTGCCGTCACGAGCACCGCCACGGCCTTGGTCCTCATCGCCACCTCGTACCCCCCCGGGTGAGCGTGGGCCCGGCCGGTCGGCGGGCTCGACCAGCGCACGCTAAACGGCCACTGTGCCCTCTGTCACGCTCCGGCGCCCCGCTGGGTGGCGAAGCGCTCGAAGGGGGCGAGCGAGCCGGGGTCGGCGAGCGAGTCCCTCGACGCGGCCAGCTCGGCGGGCACGCAACCGAGGATCCGCTTCACCGGCACCTCGAGCTTCTTGCCCGAGAGCGTGCGGGGCACGGCGGGCACGGCCTCGACGCGGTCGGGCACGTGGCGGGGGGACAGCTCGCGGCGCAGGGCCCCGGCGATGCGGCCCCGGAGGTCGTCGTCGAGCGACGCGCCAGGGGCCAGGGCGACGAAGAGGACCAGCTCACCGACGTCGCCTTCCCCCGACTCGAGGTGGACGACGAGGCTGTCGGCCACCTCGGGCATGCCCTCGACGACCGTGTACAGGTCACTGGTGCCGAGCCGCACGCCGCCGCGGTTGAGGGTGGCGTCCGACCGCCCGCTGATGACGCAGGCACCGTCCTCGGTGAAGGTCACCCAGTCGCCGTGCCGCCACGTCCCCGGGAAATGCTCGAAGTACGCGGCCCGGTAGCGCGAGCCGTCGGCGTCGCCCCACAAGGCGACGGGCATGGACGGCATCGGCGCGGTGAGCACCAGCTCCCCCGTCACGCCCGGCGGGCAGGGCGCGCCCGTCGGGTCGAAGGCCTCCACCGCGCAACCGAGCAGGCGGCAGCTGATCTCCCCGGCCCGAACCGCCACGAGCGGGGAGGTCCCCACGAAGGCGCTGCACACGTCCGTGCCCCCGCTGATGGACGAGACGGGCACGCCGAGGGCGTCATGCACCCACCGCGCGCCCTCGGCCGGCAACGGCGCCCCGGTCGAGCCCACCCAGCGCACCGCTCCTCGTTCGGGGCGGAGCTGCGCCTTGCGGCTGGCCATGAGGAAGGGGGCCGAGGACCCGAAGATGGTGGCGCCCGCGGCGTGGGCCTCGGCCCACAGCGCCCCCGGGCCGCCGTAGCCCGGGTCGCCGTCGAAGAGCACCACCGTGGCCCCGGTGAGCAGGCCCGACACCAGGTAGTTCCACATCATCCACCCCGTCGTGGTGAACCACAGGAACCTGTCCTCGGGGCGGAGGTCCTGGTGCAGGGTCAGCACCTTGAGGTGCTCGAGGGTGATGCCTCCGTGGCCGTGCACGATGGCCTTGGGCAGGCCCGTGGTGCCCGAGCTGTACAGCACCCACAGCGGGTGGTCGAAGGGGACAGCGGCGACGTGGGGCGGGCCGGGGTCGGGACCGGCCAGCAGCTCGGACCAGTCGTCCGCGCCCGTGCCCAGGTAGCGGAGGCCGACGACATGGCGCACGGTGGGCAGGGCGGCGTGGATGGCTGCGACCTCGGCGCCACGGTCGACCACCTTGTCGCCGTAGCGGTAGCCGTCAACGGCGACGAGGACGGAGGGCTCGATCTGGGCGAAGCGGTCGACCACCGCTCGGGTGCCGAACTCAGGGGCGCAGCTCGACCACACCGCCCCGAGGGAGGCGGTGGCGAGGGCGAGGACGAGCGTCTCGGGGATGTTCGGCGCGTAGGCGGCGACGCAGCTGCCCCGCGCCACGCCGAGGCGCCCGAGCCCCGCCGCGGCGCGCGACACCTGGGTGACCAGCTCGGCCCAGCTGAGCGCCACCGGGGCGCGGGTCTGGCTGCGGCCGAGCACGGCGAGGTCCCCAGGGCGGGAGGCGGCGGCGGCGAGGGCGTGCTCGGCGTAGTTGAGCGTCGCCCCGGGGAACCAGCGAGCGCCGGGCATGGCGCGCTCGGGCAGGACGTCGGTCGGTTCGGAGCGCCAGCGGACGCCCACCTCGGAAGCGACCGCGGCCCAGAACTCCTCGAGCTCGGCGACCGACCAGGCGTGCAGGGCCGCGTAGTCGTCGAAGCCGTGGCGCCGGGCGAACCGGCCCGCCGCCGTGGCCTCCCACGCGGCCGGGTCGGGCTGCCACAGGACCTCGCCACGCTGGTTCGAGGCCATGGCTGGAGGTTAGTCAGGCAGCTGCGCCGGGCGTTTGTGGCCGATCGTGACCGTGTCGTAGGCACACTCGACGGGCCCGCCGAGGTAGCTACGGTGCCACCGACCTTGCACACGCGCGCCACCTCCTTCATCCAGACCCAGATCTTCCGCACGTGCTCCAGAACCTGGCCCGAGATCACCAGGTCGTAGCTGTCATCGGGGACCGGGAAGCTGTACTCGGAGGTGGCCCTGTAGGTGAGCTCGGGGTTGTCGAACAGGTCGAGCGTGTGCCAAGTGATGGTCGGGTCGCCGACGGCGCGCTCGTAGACGGTGGGGAAGACGTGGGCCCGATCTCCAGCACCCGCCGGGCCCCACGCCGGCCCGGGCGGCCCGGGCGCGACGTGGGGCTGGAGAGGGCGTCCAACCCCCCGAGCCGGTGGTGCTACTTGGCGATGGAGCGCTGATAGGCCCGAACGGCGAGGGGGGCGCAGACCACGATGATGGCCACGATCCAGATGACGGAGTAGGCCATCGGGTGGGCGATCGACCAGGGGTCACCTGGTGCCGTCGGGGTGTTCGGGTTGCCGAACTGGATCCGTACCGCGTCGGAGAGCGTGGTCACCGGGTTCCACTCGGCCACCGTCCTAAGCACCCCGGGCATCGTCGTGGTGGGCACGAACGTGCTGGCGATGAACGTGATGGGGAAAAGGACGGCGAAGCCGACGCCGGTGACGCCCTCCGGGGTGGCGATCACGCTGCCGAGGAGCACGCCGACCCAGATCATGGCGAAGGAGAAGGCGATGAGCAGCAGGTAGCCGAGGATGGCGTCGGTGATGCCGTCGCGGATGCGCCAGCCGACGATGAGCCCGCAGATCGACATCAGGGCGATCGGCAGGAGGGCCTTGATGAGGTTGGCGACGGCGTGGCCGCCGAGCACCGCCCCCTTGGCGATCGGCAGGGACCGGAAGCGGTCGACCGCCTGGTTCTTGCGGTCGTTGGCGATCGACATGGCCACGCCGAAGGCGGTGAACACGATGGTCTGGGCGAAGATGCCCCCCATCAGGAACTCCCGGTAGTTGCCGCCGCCCGGCACGTCGATGGCACCGCCGAAGACGTAGGCGAAGAGCAGCACGAACATGATCGGCTGGATGGTGGCGTCGCTCAGCGCCTCGGGCTGGCGCTTCATGTGCACGGGCCCGCGGCGGGCGATGACCCAGCTGTCGTGGACGAAGCCCCGCGGGGCGCGGAGCTCGTCGACGTGCCCGGTCACCGGGGCGCCGCCGACGGTGGTCGCGGTCATGAGGTCGCCTCCTCGGCGAGGGCGCGGACGGCGTCGTCGGCCCGGTCAGTGCGGTCGGTCTGGTGGTTCTCGTCGGGGGGCGCCTGGCGATCGGGGCGGCCGGGGGCATCGGCCTGCCCGGTGGTGCCGGCGCCCTCGTCCTCGGGCACGGCGCCGGTGAGGGTGAGGAACACCTCGTCGAGGGTCGGCTGGCGGAGGCTGAGGTCGTCGACGGAGATCTGCGCCTCGGTCAGCGCCTTGGCCACGATGACGAGCGTCTCGACGCCGAGGCTCGTGGCCGCCGTGACCGAGCGGGCGGCCGCGTCCACCGTCGGCTCCGTGCCCGTCACCTGGGTGACGATCCGGGTGGCCTCGGCCAGGTCGTCGGGCTCGATGACCACGACCTGCACGTGGTCGCCGCCCACCTCCCGCTTGAGCTTGCGAGCGTCGCCCCGGGCGATGATCCGCCCGTGGTCGATGACGATGATGTCATCGGCGAGGCGCTCGGCCTCCTCCAGGTACTGGGTGGTCAACAGGATCGTCGTGCCCCTGTCGACCAGGGTGTCGAGCACGCCCCACAGCTCGGAGCGGGCCCGCGGGTCGAGGCCGGTGGTGGGCTCGTCGAGGAAGAGCACCTCGGGGCGGGCCACCAGGGTGGCGGCAAGGTCGAGCCGGCGGCGCATGCCGCCCGAGTAGCCCGAGGCCACCCGGTCGGCGGCGTCGGCGAGGGAGAACTGGTCGAGCAGCTCGGAAGCCCGGGTCGCGGACTCCTTGCGGCTGAGCTGGTGGAGCTCGCCCAGCATGACCAGGTTCTCCCGCCCGGTGAGCAGGTGGTCGACCGTCGCGTCCTGCGCGGCGAGCCCGATCCGCCGACGCACCTCGGTGGGTTGGCCTCGTACGTCGAAGCCGGCCACGGTGGCCCGCCCCTCGTCCGCCTCGGACAGCGTTGTGAGTATTCGTACCGCCGTGGTCTTGCCGGCCCCGTTGGGCCCGAGCACGGCGGTGACGGTGCCCGTCGGTACCTCGAGGTCGATGCCGGCGAGGGCGGTGGTCGAGCCGTAGCGCTTGACGAGGCCACGGGCGACGACAGCATGGTTCTGGGACACGGGGTCTTGCGACATCGTTGGCTCCGATGGGGATGCGGGGGTGATGGAGGGAGCGGGCGCGAGGGACAATGGTGCACCTTGCCGCCCGTCGCTACGAACGGAATTCGTGCCGCTCTGGGGGGCACGGTAGGACTTGAAGTGAACTCGAGGTCAAGCCCCTTCGGCCCGTCATCCCGGGCGTGGCGGCCCCGGGCGCTCCGCACGGTCGCGGCCCACTTGGCTACGGTCGAGGCCGCGTCGGGGGACCGGATACGGCGGGAAGCACGCGGCACGTCACCTAGTGTGCCCGCCGCACGAGGGGAGGGAGCATGGGCGTGAGCACGAGTGACCTGGTCGAGTACCGCCTCGACGGCCGGATCGCCACGCTCGGGCTGAACCGGCCCGACAAGCTCAATGCCTTCAGCGACGAGCTGGTGGTCGCGCTCGCCGATGCCCTGCGACGCGTCGACGGCGACCCCGGCGCCCACGTGGCCATCATCCACGGCAACGGCCGGGCCTTCTCGAGCGGGGCGGACGTCCACCAGCGCCAGCTCCGTTCGCGCGAGGAGTTCGAGCGGCTCGGCGGGCCCCAGGGCTTCGGGGCGCACGCCGGTGACCTGCTGACCCGCTCCGTCAATTGGAAGCCGGTCATCTCCGCCGTGCACGGCTACGTGCTCGGCCTGGCCGTCGGCATCGTGCTGGAGTCCGACCTGATCGTTGCCGAGGAGGGGACGCAGTTCCAGGTCACCGAGACCTCGCGCGGCCTGGGCGGGGCGAAGTACTGGGCGCTGCTGCACTTCCGTGGCGCCGCCGCCTTCGGGACCCAGGTCGCGCTCACGGGCCGGTTCTTCTCCGCCGAGGAGGCCTTCGAGCACGGGGTCATCGACCGCCTGGCCCCGAAGGGCCAGCACCTCGAGGTCGCCCGCGAGCTGGCCGCCGAGGTCGACAAGAACCCCCCGCTCAGCGTCCGGGCCACCGTCCGCACCCGCCGCTGGTACCTCGACCAGCTCAGCCGCGAGGTGGCCATGCAGACGGCGCCGCTGAAGCTCTACCTCACCGAGGACTTCCAGGAGGCGGCCCGCGCCTTCACCGAGAAGCGCCCGCCTCTGCCCTTCGAGGGTCGATGACCCGGGGCCGGGGCCGGGCGCCCGCCCACAGTAGGGAGAAGCAGTGACACAGGTCGCAGCCGCCGTCTTCCGGCAGCCGAAGCAACCGCTCGAGATCGAGTCCGTGACCGTCGACGAGCCGGGCGACCGGGAGGTCCTCGTCCGCACCGTCGCCAGCGGCGTCTGCCACAGCGACCTCCACGTCGCCGACGGCAGCCTCTACGTGGGGCGGCGAGCGGTGGTCCTCGGCCACGAGGGAGCAGGGGTGGTCGAGGCGGTGGGCCGCTCCGTCAGGGCCGTGAGCGTGGGCGACCACGTGGTCGGCTGCCTCTCGGGGTTCTGCGGCTCGTGCGAGCAGTGCCTCAGCGGGCACCCCAACGTCTGCGTCGGCGAGGCGACGGCGAGGCCCAGGGGCGAGGCGCCGAGGCTCTCGCGCGACGGCGAGCCGCTCGTGCCCTTCGCCGGCATCGGGAGCTTCGCCGAGCGCATGCTCGTGCACGAGAACTCGGTGGTCGGGGTCGACCCCGACCTGCCCCTCGAGGTCGCGGCGCTGGTCGGCTGCGGCGTCCTCACCGGGGTGGGGGCGGCCCTGCGCACGGCGAGGGTGGAGGCCGGCCAGTCCGTCGCCGTCTTCGGCTGCGGTGGTGTCGGGCTCTCGATCATCCAGGGGGCGCGGATCGCCGGGGCGTCCCGGATCATCGCCGTCGACCAGTTCGACGCCAAGCTCGACATGGCCAGGGCGGTGGGCGCCACCCACGTCGTGAACTCGAGCGCCGAGGACGCCGTGGAGGCGGTGCGGGGCCTCACCGGCGGCGCCGGCGTGGACCACGCCCTCGAGGCGGTCGGGCACCCCGGGCTCGTCCGCCAGGCCGCGGAGAGCCTGGCCGTGCGGGGGACGTGCACGATCGTCGGCGTCCCCCCCGACGGCACCGTGTTCGAGGTGCCCTACAGCGCCATCCGCCCCGAGTGCCGGGTCCAGACCAGCCGCATGGGCTCGAACCGCTTCCGGATCGACATCCCCCGCTACCTCGACCTGTACCGCCAGGGCCGGCTGTTGCTCGACGAGATGGTCACCCGCCGCGCCCGCCTCGAGGACGTCAACGACGCGTTTCGCGCCATGACGGCCGGCGAGGTGGCGCGCACGGTGGTGCTCTTCGACTGACCGGGCCCCGAGCCGCCCTGGTCAGGCGAGGGTCTCGTCGAACAGGTCGAGCATGGCCCCCCAGGAGCGTCGGTCCGTCGGCTCGTGGTACTCGATGCCGGGCACGCCCAGCTCGCTGGCCGCGGGGTTGGTGAAGCTGTGGGCGGCGCCGCCGTAGAGGTTCAGGCGCCAGTCGACCCCGCCGGCGCGCATCTCCTGCTCGAAGGCGACGCGTTGGTCGGGCGGCACGAGGGGGTCCTCGGTGCCGATCAGCGCCAGCACCTTGCCCTTGATCTGGCCGGCGTCCTCGGGACGGGCGGTGGCCAGCCCCGAGTGGAAGCCGACGACCGCCTTGAGGTCGGCGCCGCCGCGCGCCAGCTCGAGGGACATGGTCCCCCCGAAGCAGAAGCCGATGGCCGCCAGGCGAGCGGTGTCCACACGCTCCTGAGCGGTGAGGACGTCGAGCCCGGCCTGGCCGAGGGCGCGAATCTTGAGCGGGTCCCCCATGAGGGGGCCGAGGCGGGCCATCGTCTGCTCGAGGTCGGTCAGGCGCTTGCCGTCGCCGATGTAGTCGAGGGCGAAGGCCACGTAGCCGAGCTCCTCGGCGATGCGACGAGCGCGGCCCTTGGCGTTGTCGTCGATGCCCGGGCCCTCATGGCAGACCAGCACGCCGGGGCGCTTGTCGGCACCGTCGGGCAGGGCGAGGAAGCCCACCGCGGCCATGCCGTCGGCCTCGTAGCGGATCTCTTCTGTGTGCATCGTCCGACTCCTCCGTGCCCCCAGCGTTCGCCCGGCCGGCCGGCCGGGCGATGGCCGAGCTTCGCACACGGCGTCGCCGCTCGTGCACTGAAGGCGGGGCCCCCGCTCAGGGCACGACCCATCGGCGGGTGCGCTGGCCGCCGGAGAGCAGCCGCCCGAGCGTCATGCCCGGGAAGTGCGCACCGGCCACGGGCACGTCGTGGCCCTCGAGCTCGCGAGCCAGGGCGGTGCGGGACCGCCGGGCCAACTCCGGGTCGACGTCGAAGACGCCAGCCCAGTCGTCATCGACCAGCTGGACCGGACAGTGGACCACGTCGCCCAACAGCATCGCCCGCTCGGCTCCCGAGGAGAAGACGACCACCGAGCTGCCCGGCGTGTGGCCGGGCGCCGACATCACGTCGACCCCGGGCAGGAGCGTGCCCGAGCCGGAGTGCACCTCGAAGCGGTCCTCCACGCTCTTCAGGTGCTCGTAGGTGTTGACGGCCACTCCTTCGGAGGGGCCGAAGTGGTCGTGCTGGTCCTTCGTGTGCTCCATGAAGTGGTCCCAGTCGGCGGCCGCGCACCGGTAGGTCGCGTTGGGGAACGTCGCCCGCTCGTCGGTGACCGCCCACCCGATGTGGTCGATGTGGAGGTGGGTGAAGACCACGTCGGTGATCTCCTCCGGTGCCACGCCGAGCCCGGCCAAGTTGTCCAGCATCGCGCCGCAGGCGATGCCCAGCAGGGTGCCTTTGCCCAGCCCCGCATCGACCAGCACGGTCCGGTCGCCGCCGCCGCGCACGAGGTAGCCGCCCATCACGAACGCGAGCTTGCCGTCCTCGTCGAGCAGGTCCTGGTGGGCCTGCCACATCTCCGGCGTCGTGCCTCGGAACGTCTGCTCCGGAGCGAAGTGGGCTTCACCGTCGACCACGCCGTCGATGCGCAGGCGGCCGACCATCGTTGGGTCGCTCATCGGTGCAGCCTCGCACACGCCCTGGCCCGCCGGCCCGAGAGGCGCCTGCCGGGCGGAGCCGCAGCGCAGGGGCGCGGCACGTCAGTCCCTGGTGGCCACCGCCCTGGCCGTGCCGACGGCGCACGTCCGCCCATCGCGGCCCGAGTCGGCCAGTGCGACGGTGCACACGACGGCGTCGGGCTCGAACCGCAGCGGTTCAGCCGCGACGCGGAAGGGCCCGACGGTGGCCGGGTACAGGTAGGAGAAGTGGAGGTCCATCGTCCGTGCCGCCCGCCCCACGGCCCGTTCGGCGCACAGCACGGCGACGCGATCGAGCAGCGCCGCCATCGCCCCGCCCTGGACGGACCCGAAGCTGTTGTAGATCCGCTCGTGGTGGTCGAGCTCGAAGGCGCAGTCGTGCGGGTCGATGCGGATGCCGTAGTAGTCGTCGAGCGGGAGCCGGGGTTCCTCGTCGGGATGGCTGTGGTCGACGACCTTCGCCCTGGGCGGCGGGTGCTCCGGGGCGTCGGGACGCCGGGGCAGGCGACTGAACGTGACGTGCGCGATGCCGATGTCGTTGCCCGCGTCGTCCCGCAGCCGGTTCTCGGACAGCACCGTGGTGTTCCCCACCCTGAGCGGGAAGGCGACACCGTGGGCCCGGCCCGACCTCGGCGGATCGATCAGGTGCAGCTTGAAGTCGAGGGTGGCGGTCAGGTCGGGATGGGCGGCGCGGGCCCCGAGCACCCCGGCGCAGAGGTCGACGAGGGGCGCGAGGGCGCCGAGGCGCATCCTGCCGCCTCCGTCGAGCTGATCGGGCAACACCGGCATCGACCCGCTGACAGTGCCGTCCTCGTGCAGCTGGTGCACCAGCCGGCTGTAGCACAGGATCGAGCGAGGATGCGGGTAGCGACGACGTGGCGCATTCGGTTCGTGGCCCACGGCCGGGCACGATAGGCGGGCCAGGGTGGGCCGGGCGCCGACCCGAACCGCTCCCGTACGGCGCCACCCGTGAGCGCAGGGCACATCGGCGTTCCGTCTCGAGGCACGCGACGCACTGGCCGCCACGAGATCCGGGCCTCGGAACGCCCACCCGGGCCTGGCCATCGAGGCTCTGGACGGCTGTCTGCGTGCGCCCCCTGGGATTCGAACCCAGAACCTGCGGATCAAGAGTCCGTTGCCGCACGTCCACCGAGACCGTCACAGGTCGCTGACATGCACTGATGTTCGTCGTCTCGTCCATGCTGTCCATCGAGTCCATGGTGCACCACCGAGATAAGCACCTGCGATAGGCACCTGCGAGTTCGTTGCCCCGTCAGAGGCTGAGCGTCGACGCCTGCCCACTGACGCCGCCGGCCTCGGCCGAGTCTCCTACAGTCCGCCGGCGGCCAACCGGGGTGCTGCCGAAGGTCCTGATCGGCGGGCCGCCCGTCGGTCCCGATCGAGATAGGGGACGTGGGCGAGAGCCTGACCGGGCGACGACCGCCCCGGCGGACCAGACCTGGTGTTCTCGGGGTCCTGCCTCGATCGCGACAGTCTGGGGCTTCCATCGGCCTAGTTCGAGTGAGTTCAGATCCGCCTGGAGGCACCGTGGCCGAAGTCGAGCGCATGACCGTGTCGATTGATGAAGCAGCCGCCATGCTCGGCATCTCCCGAGCCCACGCCTATGAACTCGTGCGGCGCGAAGAACTCCCACGGCTTCGCCTCGGTCGCCGCGTGGTCATCCCCCGGAAGGCGCTCGACGCCTTCATCGAGGCTGCTGCAGCTGGAACTTCGAGGTAGACCTCGACTCCGTTCGACTGGCACCGCGCCGGCCGTGCCCGGGCGGAGGGCCGGGCCGCGGGCCGCTCGTCGCCCGGGTCCGTTCGGTGCACGAGGAGTCCGACGGCACCTACGGCGCGGACCGGGTGCACGCGAGCTCGCCCGGCGGGGCGTGGTCATGGCCCGGCGCACCGTGGCTGAGACGATGGCTGACGAGGGCATCGTCGGGATCTCGGGCTGGGAGCGGTCCACGACCACGACCCGCCGGGACCGTCTCGCCGCGCCGTTCCCTGACCTGGTCGGCCGGTCCTTCCAGCCCGAGGCGCCGGACACGGTGTGGTAAGGGGACGTGACCTACATCTGGGCCGCGGACCGGTTCTGGTACCTGGCCACGGTGATCGACGCCTCCACCAAGGAGGTGCTGGGCTGGGCGTGCGCAGACCACATGCGCACCAGCCTGGCCACCGACGCCCTGCACCGCGCCGTCCGCCGCCGTGGCGGACGAGCCCGCGCCGGGCTGGTGTTCCATTCTGACCGTGGCTCGCAGTACACGTCAGCGGAGTACGGCGCCGCGTGCAAGGTCCACGGTATACGCCAATCGATGGGCCGCCGTGGTGTTGTTATGACGCTGCGGCAGAGTCGTTCTTCGGGACCATCAAACGCGAACTGGTCGGACGATACCGCTGGCACACGCCCAAAGCGTTGCAGAAGGCATTGTTCCGTTGGATCGAGACATGGTACAATCGGCGTCGTCTCCACTCTTGAATCGGGTACCGCCCACCCGCAGAGGCCTACGCCGAGCACATCAAACAGCTAACCGCTTAACCACACCAACCGACTCCGGAAAAGAGTGGGGAACGTCACGGGATGGTTGACGGCTATGGCGTGCCCAGGCCGAGCTTGACCGGCTACACGAGCAAGATTGG
>WHTX01000090.1 GCA_009377505.1 Acidimicrobiia bacterium | reverse complement strand
CACCCACCCCCACCATCCACCCACCTAACTGAACGGTATTGCCGCTAGCGCACCAGGCGGAAGAAGGCCCGCACGTCCGCCACGTACAGCTCGGGCTGCTCGAACGCGGCGAAGTGCCCGCCCTTGGGCATGTCGGTCCAGTGGCGCAGGTCCGTGTAGCGCTGCTCCGCCCAGCGGCGGGACGGGCGGAAGATCTCCTTGGGGAAGGCGGCCACGCCGGCGGGCACGGTGATGGGCCGCCGGTCGCCGAACTGGCGGAAGCTCTCCCAGTACAGCCGGGCCGAGGACGCGGCCGAGCTCGTCGCCCAGTACAGCATCACGTTGTCGAGCAGCTCGTCCCGGGTCAGCACGTTCTCGGGGTGCCCGTCGCAGTCGGTCCAGGCCCAGAACTTCTCGAGGATCCACGCCGCCTGGCCCGAGGGCGAGTCCGCCAGCCCGTAGCCCAGGGTCTGGGGCCGGGTGCTCTGCTGCTTCGAATAGCCGGAGTCCCAGCGCTGGTAGTGCTGGCTGGCGGCCAGGCCGTCCTCCTCCGCCGGGGTGAGGGAGTCCATGGTGGCGGGGTCGGGCCGGGCGATCGGCATGTTCAGGTGGATGCCCGCGCAGTGCTCGGTGTCCTGGAGCCCAATGGCCGTCGTCACCGCTGCGCCCCAGTCCCCGCCCTGGGCGCCGTAGCGGCCGTAGCCCAGGCGGGCCATCAGCTCGGCCCAGGCGCCGGCGATCTTGTCGACGCCCCAGCCCGTGGTCGTGGGCTTGTCCGAGAAGCCGTAGCCGGGCAGCGCCGGGCACACGACGTGGAACGCGTCGGCGGCGTCGCCGCCGTGGGCCACCGGGTCGACCAGGGGCTCGATCACCTTGTGGAACTCGACGATCGAGCCCGGCCAGCCGTGCGTGACGACCAGGGGCATGGCGCCGGCGTGAGGCGAGCGCACGTGGACGAGGTGGATGCCCAAGCCGTCGATCGTCGTGCGGTACTGGTCGAAGCGGTTGAGGGCCGCTTCGCGGGCCCGCCAGTCGTAGGTGTCCGCCCAGTAGCGGCACACCTCCTGCACGTAGGCGAGGGGGATGCCCTGGCTCCAGTCGTCGACCGCTTCCGCTTCGGGCCAGCGGGTGTTGCGGAGGCGGGCACGCAGGTCCTCGAGGACCTCGTCGCCCACGGCGATGCGGAACGGCTCGACGGCGGCATCGGTCATGGTGGCGGAGACTAGGCTGCCACGCACAGGGGGTGGAGCCGATGACGACCAGCCAAGGCGCGGCCACGGCGCCGTTCGACAAGGCCAAGGCCAAGGCCTTCATGGCCACGATGACGGGGGTGATGAACGGCGGCGCCCTGGCTCTCATGTGCTCCATCGGGCACAAGACCGGCCTGTTCGACACGATGGCCCAGGTCCCGCCGTCGACGGCCGCCGAGGTGGCCGCCGCGGCCGGCCTCGACGAGCGCTACGTGCGCGAGTGGCTCGGTGCCATGGTGACGGGCGGCGTGGTCGAGCACGACCCCGACGCCGGTACGTACCGCCTGCCCGCCGAGCACTCGGGGCTGCTCACCAGGGCCGCCGGGCCGCTCAACCTGACGACCTTCTGCCAGTACGTTTCCCTGCTCGGCGAGGTGGAGGACGAGATCGTCGACGCCTTCCGCAACGGCGGGGGCGTGCCCTACGACCGCTATCCCCGGTTCCACCGCCTCATGGCCGAGTCGAGCGGGCAGCGGATCGACCGCACGCTGCTGAGCGAGGTCCTGCCCCTGCTCCCTGGCGGTGCCGAGCCCCTCGTCGCCGGCATCGACGTCGCCGACGTCGGCTGTGGCAGCGGGCGGGCCCTGAACCTGCTGGCCGCCAACTTCCCGGCCAGCCGCTTCACCGGCTACGACCTGTCCGAAGCGGCCATCGGCACAGGGCGCGCCCAGGCGGGCGAGGAAGGCCTCACCAACGTGGAGTTCGTCGTCCAGGACGCGGCGACCTTGTCCGCCGAGGCCAGCTTCGACCTGGTCACGACCTTCGACGCCATCCACGACCAGGCCTTCCCGGACGCAGTCCTGTCGGGCATCGCCCGAGCGTTGCGCCCCGGGGGCACCTACCTCTGCGTCGAGCCCAAGGCGTCGAGCCACCTCCACGAGAACCTCGAGCTGCCCATGGCGCCGTTCTTCTACACGATGTCGACCATGCACTGCATGACGGTCTCGCTCGCCTACGGCGGAGAGGGCCTCGGGGCCGTGTGGGGCCGCCAGCTTGCCGAGGAGCGCCTGGCCAAGGCCGGCTTCGTGGACGTCGTGGCCGAGGACGTCCGCGAGGACCGGACCAATACCTACTTCGTGGCTCGCCGGGCAGGCTGACAGGCCCGGAGCTGCAGCTCCACCGCGGCCCGCAGCCTGGCGGGCACGTCGGTGGCGGGGAGGTGGCCGCCGTGGCGCAGCTGCAGGACGTGGAAGAAGAGGGCGAACAGATTGGCGGCAAGGTCGCTGGGCGAGACCTCGGCCGCCACCTCTCCCCGGTCCTTCGCCCCGTTCACGAGGTGTCCGAGCCGGCCGTGGAACTGGTCGACCATCCCCTGCACGGCCGGCCGCTCCGCGTCGCTGGCAAACAGCACCTCTTTCAGGAACGCCCTGCTCAGCCCGGAGTCCTCCTCGAGGTAGGCGACCAGGGTGGCGAAGAGGGCCAGCACCTGCTCGGCCACGGCGCCCTCGGCGGGCACGGTTGACGAGGCGTCATCCAGCTCTCGGCCGAGGGCCTCGAGCACCACCCGCACCAGCAGGTCGTCCTTGGAGCGGACGTAGAGGAAGAGCGTCCCCGCCCCGATCCCGGCCTGCTCGGCGATCGCCTGGGTGGTCGTCGCCTCGAAGCCCCGCTCGGAGAACAGCACCGAGGCGGCGCGCACGATCCGTGCGAGCTTGTCCCGTTTGCTGCGCTCTCGCCGGCCGCCCTCGGCGCGGGGGGCGGCTGCCGTGTCCACCGCATCGTCCATCCCGATCGTGGCAAGCCTATCGACGCTCGCTCGGGATGCGACCTGGTAGGACGCCTCGCGCTGGCGCGCAGGACAGGACCAGGATCAGGAGGGGAGCAGCGCCTCGATGGCGGCGATGACCTCGGGCGCCTCGGGGTCGGTCCGGGGCCGGAAGCGGGCGACGACCTCGCCGGCCGGGGAGACGAGGAACTTCTCGAAGTTCCACTGCACGTCGCCGGCGTCGCCCGAGGCGTCCGGCGTGGCCGTCAACTCGTCGTACAGCGGGTGGCGGTCGGGCCCGTTGACGTCGAGCTTCTCGTACATGGGGAAGGTCACGCCGTAGCTGGTCGAGCAGAACTGGGCGATCTCGTCCGCCGTGCCCGGCTCCTGGCCCATGAACTGGTTGCAGGGGAACCCGGCCACGGTGAAGCCCCGTTCGGCGTAGCGCTCCTGGAGGCGCTCGAGCCCGCTGTACTGGGGGGTGAGGCCGCACCGCGACGCCACGTCGACGAAGAGGGCCGCCTGGCCTTGGAGCTCGGACAGGTTGGCGGCCTCGCCGTCGAGCCGGTTGATGTCCACGTAGACCGTCATGGCCGTCGACGGTAGCGGCCTCGGCGCTCCTGGGCGGCGGGCGCGCCAGGTACCGCCGGCGCCGCCCGTCGCAGTCAGCGCCGGCCCTTGCGGCGCTGGGCCTCCTTCGCCAGGCGGGAGAAGGCCTTCTCGTAGCGCCGCTTCTCGCGCTCCGAGGCCCGTCGTTCCGTGGCCGCCGCCTCCCGTCGCAGCGCGAGCCACGACGCCAGGCGGGCCTCGGCGAGGCGTCCCTCGGCCACGGCCGCGGCCACGGCGCAGCCGGGCTCGCCGACGTGGGCGCAGTCAGCGAACCGGCAGTCCCCGGAGAGCTCGTCGACGTCGGCGAAGGTCCGGTCCACCGCCTCGGCGCCGCCCCAGAGCCCCACGGCGCGGATCCCGGGCGAGTCGATGAGCACGCCGCCCCCGGGGAGGGGGAAGAGCTGGCGCGCCGACGTGGTGTGGCGGCCCTTGGCGTCGCCCCTCCGCACGGCGCCCGTCGCCACCGCGTCTTCGCCGAGGAGGGCGTTTGCCAGGCTGGACTTGCCCGCCCCGGACTCGCCCACCAGCACGACGGTGCGGCCGAGGGCGAGGGCGCGGACGGCCTCGAGGCCCGAGGCGAGCCGGGCCGAGGCCACCAGCACGTCCACGCCGGGGTTGGCGCCAGCGACGATGGCCCGGCGCTCGGCGGCGTCGGGGGACAGGTCGGCCTTGGTGAGCACCACTGCGGGCACCGCGCCCGCCTCCCAGGCGAGGGCGGCGCTGCGGGCGATCCGGCCGGCCTTGGTCGGCCGGTCGAGCCCGCACACCACCACGACGACGTCGACGTTGGCCGCGAGGAGCTGCTGGCCCCCGGCCCGGCCGGGGTCGCGCCGTGCCAGCAGCGAGGCCCGGGCCAGCACGGCGCGCACGGCGCCGTCCTCGACCACCACCCAGTCGCCGACGGTCGCCGGCTCGGTGGTGGCCCGCACGTGGGCCGAGCCTGCGGCCGTGGCCACGAGGAGGGCGGCGCCGTCGTGGCGAACGACGCGGCCGGGCTGGCCGGAGGGGCTAGCGATGTCGGCGTTGAGCGCGGCCCAGCGGTCGCTCCAGCCGAAGGGGAGTAGGGGGTCGTGTTCGTGCAACGGAAGGACCTCGAGCTGGAGGCCGGCGCTGTGCCGGCCGAGGGACGCGGGGTCGGTCCCGGCTGGAGGCGCCGGGAGCGAGGCGCTCGCTCAGGCGCGAGCGGGAGAGGTCACAGCGTCCGTAGGCATGTGGCTCTCCCTTCGCGTCTCGGTCCCATCCCGTGTGGGCCTGGCGACACCGTAGGTCGCCGGCCCCGAGCCGCCCAGCGGGTTACAGCAGGTAGCGGTAGTGCTCGCGCGCCGCCGGCGTGAGCGTGGCCCGCAGCACGAGCCCGAGCTGGTGGCGGCGGTACTCGTCCAGGCTGGCCCGCTCGCTGAGGAACCAGTGCTTGAGGGCCCAGGCGTGGGCGCTCATAACCAGCGTGTAGGCGAGCAGGGTGGGGTCCTCGACCTCCATCGTCCCCCGGGCCGCCGCGTCCTCGATGGCGGTCACGAAGGGGACGAGCTTGCCCCGCTCGGCGTCCATCACCAGCTTGCGCCCCTGGGGGGCGAGGGTGCGGGTCTCGCGGTAGGCGAGGACGAGGGCGCGGTAGCGGCGGTCGATCACCGTGCAGTAGGCGTCGAAGACGCGGTCGAGTCGCTCGATGGGGTCCTCGACCCCCTCGGTGGCGGCGGGCAGGGCGGCGCGGAAGTCCTCGAGGACGTCGAGGAGGACCAGTTGGAGCAGGTCCTCCTTGTTCTCGACGTACTGGTAGATGAGCCCGACGCTGATGCCGGCGGCCTCGGCGACGGCGGCCATGGATGTGCGGTGGAAGCCTTCACGCTCCATCACCGACGTGGCGGCGTCGATGATCTGGCGGCGCCGCCACTGCGCGCGCGGCCGGCTCGGCGCGGTGACGGCCGGCGCCCCGCCGATCGCGTCCTCGCACCCGCCCGGGCCCTCAGGGGCTTCGTCCATCGCGCAATGTTAGGCAGCGGTGCCGGGGCGCCGCGTGCCGCCCTGCTCCTGGCGCCTCAGGGCGTGGCGGAGGGCGCGTGCGGGGTCGGCGAGCTCTGGAGGCGCACGTGCCGGCCCGGCACGCCCGGCGCGCCGAGCTTGCCAGCATGGTGGGCCAGCGCCGCCAGGAAGAAGGTGATGCCGAGCATCTCGAGCAGCTCCTCGACCGTGGCGACCGCGGCGTAGAGGAGGTCGACCTCGCCCGGCGCCGGGGCGAGGGCACCGCCGAGCACCTCGAAGCCGAGCGCCCCGCCGACATAGGCCGCCCCGGCGAGGACGAACGCCAGCGCCGTGGGCCGTTCGAGGGCCCGGAGGAAGGGGATGGACCAGGCGCCCACGACCAGCACGACCACCGCCCCGGGCACGACCCAGGCGTACAACAGCGGGCCGGAGGTACCGAGCGACGATTGCAGGGGGTCGATGGCCTTCTCGTGGACGGAGGCTGACTCGTCGAGGGAGAGGCAGGCGAACATCACGGCGAGCCCCCGCCACGCCCGGCGCAGGCCGGGCCGGTCTCGCCGGGAGATCCACAGCAGGGCGACGGCGCAGCCGGCCAGCGCCGTGCTCGAGAGCCAGGCGGCCACGCTGCCCTCGGTCCCCACGTCGAGCTCGGGGACGTAGTAGCCCCGCGACCGGGCGTAGAGCAGGTAGCTGAGGCCGCAGAGCACGAGTGCCGTCGCCGTGCCCCACACGAGGATGCGCCGAGGCGCCAGGGGCCAGATCGGGGCAGGTCCGCGCACCGGCCGATGCTACCGCCACGCTGTTCGCGGTAAATCTCGTTATGGGAACAGGTCGCGAGGGGTGTGCGCGCATCCGGTTGTGGGAACATTGCGAAGGTATGTCACCGACAGCGGCACCGCGCCTGGCCCGACGGCGGCGGCGCCGCGTCCGGCTGACGGTGCGGTTCCTGCAGGTGGGGCTGCTCGTAGCCGCCGTCGTGTGGCTGGTGTTGCCCCGCCTGGGCGACACCGCGTCGGTGCTCGGCCTGCTCGACGAGGTGGCCGTCGTCCCCCTGGTGGTCGGCTCGTTGCTGGGCCTGGCTGCCATCGTGGCCTACGCCGAGGTGACGATGTCCCTACTGCCGCGGGCCTCGCGACCGCCGCGCCGCCGCGCCCTGGGCGTGGTGTTCAGCTCGCTGGGGGTGAACCGCGTCGCCCCCCTCGGCATGGCCGCGGGGAGCGCGGTCGCCTTCGGGCTGCTGTGCCGGGAGGGGGTGCCCCGGGCCGACGTGGCCTTCGCCATGGCCGTCCAGGGCGTCGGCTCGGCCATCGTGCTCCAAGCCATCCTGTGGTCGGCCGCGCTGGTCGTCGCCCCGGTGGACGGCTTCGTGCCCCTCACCCTGGCTGCCGTCGGCGTCGGGGGCGTGGTGCTCGCCCTCATCGCCGTGGCGCTGTGGGCCCTCAGCCGCCGTCGGGAGGCCACCGCCCGCTGGGTGGGCCGGGTGGCCAGTCGTTGCCGGGCGGGCAGCGACCTGGCTGCTGCGGCCGCCGTCTCCTCCGCCGGCACCCGGCTCGACCGCCTGGCCAGGGACCCCGCCACGCTGTTGCGCAGCTCGGCGTGGACGACGGTGAACTGGCTGGCCGACGCGGCCTCGCTCTGGGTCTTCCTCGTGGCCTTCGGAGCCGACGTGTCCCCGGTGCACGCCCTCGTGGCCTTCGGTGTGGCGAACGTCGTGGCCACCATCCCCATCACCCCCGGCGGGATCGGCGTGGTCGAGACCAGCATGGCCGTGGCGCTCATCGCCCTGGGCGCGCCGAGCGGGGCGGCCTTCCTCGGGGTGGCCGCCTACCGGCTGGTGCACTACTGGCTGCCCATCCCCGGCGGCGCCGTGGCCTTCGCCGCGCTGCGGTGGTCGGGCCGCCGTGCCGGCCCGGTGCCGGCCGTGGCCCCCGTGCCGACCCGCTGACCCTGCCGCGGTTCGCCCTGACCGTCTCCTCGACCGGGCGGCCCGCCGCCTCGCACGACACACAGGACCTCGCGCTGTCCCTGGACGTTGCTCCGGTGACGAAATGCCTGCCGGCGCGCTGGTCGGGCGGTGTCCCCGGGCGTGGCCTGTTTCGCCCGGGCCGGTCCCCCGGGTCCGGGCGGCGCGCCGCATCCCACCAGCCAGGCCGTGCCCGCACGGGCATTTCGTCACCGGAGCATTGCCCAAGACCGGGGACCCGAGCAGCCAGCCTGCTTCGACGGCGTTCCACCCTGCCGGCCCTGGAGACGGCACCGGGTCAGCCCATCAGGCGAAGGCCGCCTCGATGCCGTCGACCCCAGCGGCGAGGGCGGTGGCACCGGCATCGTCGAGCACGCCGTATGCCGGGGCTTCGATCAGGTTGGTGATCTCCTCCGCCCGGGCGTGCCGGGCGCGGTCCTCGTCGGTGATCTCGGGGACCTCCTCGGGGCCGTAGCCGAAGTTGGCCACGTCCGTAGGCCGCTTGATGGTATGGGCGACCTTGGGGGACAGGCCCACCGCCCGCACGGCGGCCAGGTGGGCGCTGCCGCGATGCTCCCGCAGCACGCTGGTCAGCTGGTAGGCCCGGGCCGGCGCGTCGTCGGGCAGCGGCTCGGCCGAGATGCCGGCGAAAAGGGCGAGTGCGCCCGGGTCGGCGGCGGCGACCACCGCCTCGGCCGCGGCGCAGAAGGCATCGAGGCCGGCCGTGTCGGCCAGTTTCGTGCGGGCGAGCGCATGGCCACAGGCCAGGTACTCCCGGGCCGCTTGGCGGGGTTCGACCTTGGCTTTGGCCGAGTTCCACAGCTTGTCGACCAGCGGGGCGTTGAAGTAGCCGAAGGCGCTGGTGACGACGCGGGACTCGACGTCGCCGAGCACGCCACCACGGCCGAGGACGTAGAAGCGGAAGCCGTCGAGGCCGAGCTCCTTGCCGCGGGCCAAGGTGTCGGGGTGGAAGTAGAAGGCACCTCCCAACGCCTGGAACTTGGGGCTGACGGTGTTGACGAGCTTGTCAGGGGTCACGACCGCGGATCGTAGCGGGAGGGGCCGGGGCGGCCCGAGACCGGGCGGGGACAGGCTCGAGCACGCCGCTAGCGTCGCCTCCCCCCACAGCAGGAGGTGCAGTGTGATCGAGCTGGTCACGACGGATGGCGTCTTCGCCCTCGACGGCGGCGAATGGGAGGTCACGAACAACGTGTGGCTGGTGGGCGACGAGCGCGAGGTGCTGGTCGTCGACGCCGCCCACGACGCCGGCCGCATCACCGAGGCCATCGCCGGGCGGCACGTCCGGGCCATCGCCCTCACCCATGGCCACAACGACCACATCAACGCCGCGGGCGCCCTGCAGGACATCGTGGACGCGCCGATCCTGCTGCACCCCGCCGACCACATGCTCTGGGCCGCCGTCTACGCCGACCTCGAGCCCGACCGAGACCTCGCCGAGGGGGACAGGCTCCGGGCTGGCGGGGTCGAGCTCGGCGTGCTGCACACTCCGGGCCACTCACCGGGCTGCTGCTGCCTGCTGGCCCCGGGAGCCGCGGCCGACGGTGGCGACGTGCTCTTCAGCGGGGACACGCTCTTCTGCGGCGGGCCGGGGGCGACGGGGCGCAGCTACAGCGACTTCCCCACCATCATCGAGTCCATCCGCGCCCGGCTGCTGACCCTTCCGCCCGAGACGCTGGTGCACACCGGCCACGGTGACAGCACGACCATCGGCGCCGAGGCCCCCCAGCTCGAGGAGTGGGTGCGGCGGGGCCACTGAACCACTAGCTCGGGGCTGCGCCCCCGACGGGGCCTTCGGCGCCTCCCCCATCCCCGGCGGGGACCCCAACCCCACCGGGCTCTGCTCAGTCCCAGAACCTGTCACAAGTGCACGAGTTGGGGGGACCGAGCAGAGCTGGCCAGTGAGCGCCCGCCGGCCGGGCGCCTGTCCGGCGGCGGGTGGCTACTGTCGAGCAGGTGATCCCCCTCGCCGAAGCCCAGCGCCGGGTGCTCGACGGCTGCGCCGTGGCGCCCGCCGAGCCGGTCGCTCTCGCCGAGGCGCTCGGCTGCGTGCTCCTCGACGCCGCCGTCGCCGCCGAGGCGATCCCCCCCTTCGACAACTCCTCCGTGGACGGGTACGCCCTGCGGGCCGCTGACGCGGCCGACGTGCCCGTGAAGCTCGCGGTTGTCGACGAGCTGCCCGCCGGGCGTGCCCCCTCCCGGGCGGTGGGGGCGGGCGAAGCCATCCGCATCATGACCGGCGCCGCCATCCCCCCTGGTGCCGACGCCGTAGTGATGGTGGAGGACACCGACCTCGACGGCGAGGTGGTGACCGTGCGGCGGGCGGCGACGCCGGCGGGCGGCATCCGCCCGGCTGGGGACGACGTGCGCCGCGGCGACGTCGTGTTCGACGCCGGCACGGCGCTCGGGCCCGCTCACCTGGGGGTGCTGGCCAGCCTGGGCCGACTCGAGGTGGCGGTGCACCCGCGCCTTCGGGTCGGGGTGCTCTCCACGGGCGACGAGCTCGTCGCCGACGGCGCCCCGCTGCAGCCTGGCCAGATCCGTGAGTCCAACAAGGACATGCTCCTCGCCCTCGTGGCCCAGGCCAACGCCGTGCCCGTCGACCTCGGCCTCGTGCGCGACGAACGCGGCGCGCTCGTCGCCGCCCTCGAGCAGGGCGTGGGCGACTGCAATGCCCTCATCACCTCGGGCGGCGTGTCCATGGGCCTGTACGACCTGGTCAAGGTGGTGCTCGACGAGATCGGCCGTATGCAGTGGATGCAGGTGGCCATCAAGCCGGCCAAGCCGTTCGCCTTCGGCCTGCTCGGCGGTGACGAGCGACCGGTGCCCGTCTTCGGGCTGCCCGGCAACCCCGTCTCGTCCCTCGTCAGCTTCGAGCTCCTGGCCCGGCCGGCGCTGCGCCAGATGATGGGTCACCGATGCATCGAGCGGCCGACGGTGCGGGCGCTGGCGCCCGACGGGTTCGACCGACGCCACGGGGACGACAAGACGCACTTCGCCCGGGTGCGGGCCGCCTTCGCGCCCGACGGGCGGGTGCACGTGCGCTCGACGGGGGCCCAGGGGTCGCACCAGCTGGCCGCGAGCGCCTCGGCCAACGGCCTTGCCGTGCTGCCCGACGGTGTGGACGTGGCGCCGGGGGGCGAGGTCGACGTGCTGCTCATCGGGGCGATCGGCCCGTAGGGCCGGCCCGGGCTAGGCGCTCGAGGAAGCGGACGACGCTGCGGGAGGACTCGCAGCGCCACAGCACCACCGGGTCGGTGGGGGAGCGGCGCGCCTCACCGGCAAGCTTGCGGGCCAGGGGGGCGAAGGCCTGGAGCTGGGCCTCGACAAGGGGCTGGGACGACGCGCCGGCGAGCCCGCAGAGCAGCAACTTGAGCAGCAGCTCGCTGCGCACGTCGCGCAGGTGGGCCACGGGCTGGCGGAGCCAGCTCTCCAGCTGTTGGCGGCCGCGCCCCGTGGGCGCGAGGAGCCGCCGGCGGCCACCGGCGATGCCGGGCTCCTCGCCGACCGGCTCGATGAGCCCCTGCGCCTCGAGCGTCTCGACGGCTCGGTAGGTCAGGGGCCGCGAGAGCGACCACGCTCGCCCCACGTCGCCCCCGGGCTCCAGGCGGCGGGCCACGGCGAACCCGTGCGCCGGCTGCTCGGCGAGCACGCCGAGCACGGCCCACTCGCCCAGGAGCAGTCCCGGCTGCCTCGTTCGCACCACCCGTCCAGCCTGGCACGCGACCTGCCCTCCGGCGGTGATCGACGGGCTCGGCGAACGCGGGCAGGCAGGAGAGGGGCGAGCACAGGCCGTGTCCCCGCCTCTGTCGTCCTGCGATGGTCACCCGTTGACCGTACGCGAGCCTCGCCTCAAGCCGGGTAGGCGTCGACCTCGGTGGCTTTGACCGCCGCCCAGAGCTGCGTCCCCGGTTCGAGGCGGAGCTCGTGCAGGGCCAGGGGCGTGATCTCGGCCACGAGCCCGACCGGGTCGGACAGGACCACGCGCACCCGGTCGGCGTGGTGGTCGAGCTCGACCACGGTCGCTGGCCAGGTGTTGCGCGGGCTGCCCTCCGGCGGGCGGCGGTGCAGGGCCACGGCCCGGGGGTGCACGGCCAGGTGGACGGGGCCGGGCGCGGGCCGGTCGGCGGCGACGAAGCGAACCGCGCCCCCGGCGAGGACGACCCGATCGGCGTCGGCGATCCCCGAGAGCAGGTTGGTCCCCACCAGGCGGGCCACATAAGCGGAGCGGGGATGGGCCGTGACCTCGGCCAACGTGCCGCTCTGGCTCACGCGGCCGCCCTCCACGACGACGACGCGGTCGGCCAGAGCATAGGCGTCGAGGGGGTCGTGGGTGACGAGCACCCGCATGCCGTCGAAGCCCGCCAGCAGGTCCCGCAGGTCGCGACGGACTTCCGTGCGCGTGGCGGCGTCGAGGGCGGCGAGCGGCTCGTCGAGCAGCAGGAGCCGGGGCTGCACGGCCAAGGAGCGGGCCAGGGCCACCCGCTGGGCCTGCCCACCGGAGAGCGCCGTGGGCTTCTGGCGCGCGTACCTGGTGAGCCCGAAGCGCTCCAGCAGCTCGGCCGCCCGCCGGTGCGCCTCTCGCCGCCCCATCCGGCGCGCCCGCAGGCCGAAGGCGACGTTGTCGAGCACGTTCTGGGTGGGGAAGAGCAGGTAGTCCTGGAACACCACGCCGACGGGGCGCCGCTCCGCCGGTACCCAGACGCCGAGTCCGGGGTCGTCGAGCGCCCCGCCGTCGATGCGCACGTGGCCGGCCTCGAGGGCTGCCAGCCCGGCCAGGGCACGCAGCACGGTGGACTTGCCGGCGCCGTTCGGGCCGAGGACGGCGAGCACCTCGCCGGGGGCGACGTGCAGGGCGACATCGAGGTCCAGGGTGCCCAGCCGCAACGCCACGCGGGCCTCGAGGCCGCCCGCCGCCGGCTCGGAAGCGCTCGTGCCCCTCATCGACGCCCGGTGCCCACGGCACCGCCCAGCCAGCGGTCACGCAGGGCCACCAGCACGACGAAGGACACGGCGATGAGCACGAGGGCGAGGACGATGGCCTGCCCGGTGTCGACCTCGAGGGCGAGGTAGACGGCGAGGGGGAGCGTCTGGGTCCGCCCGGGGAAGTTGCCGGCGAACGTGATCGTGGCGCCGAACTCGCCGAGCGCCCGTGCCCAGGCCAACACGGCACCGGCCACGAGTGCCGGGCGGACCATGGGCAGGGTGACGTGGCGGAAGGCGTACCAGCGAGTGGCCCCCAACGTGCGGGCCGCGTCCTCGTGACGTCGGTCGAGCTGGCGCAGTGCGGCCTCCACGGTGATGACGAGGAAGGGCATGGCCACGAACGTCTGGGCCACGACCACGCCGGCGGTGGAGAAGGGCAGCCTGATGCCCCACCACTCGAACAGGTACCGCCCGACCAGCCCGTTGCGCCCGAGGGCGGCGAAGAGGGCCACGCCCCCCACCACGGGGGGGAGGACCATCGACAAGGTGCAGAGCGAGCGCACGAGGCCCCGACCGGGGAAGGGCACCCGGGCGAGGAGCCAGGCGAGGGGCACCCCGAACAGCACCGACAGCGAGGTGGCCCACAGCGAGCAGGTCAGCGAGAGGCGCACCGCTGTGGCCGTCTCCGGGCTGGTCAGCAAGCCCCAGGCGCTCGACCACGGGGCCCGCCAGAGGAGGCCGACGAGCGGTAGGGCGAAGAAGCCGATGGCGACGACGGCCAGCACCATGGCCGGGAGGGGCAGCCGGTCACGCGCCACGGCCCGGCCGCGTCGCCGCCCGAACGGCCTCACAGGCTCCGCGTCGTGCGGCGACGCCGAGCGCATGTCACGGTGCGGCGAAACCGAACTCCTCGAGGACCGCCTGGCCATCGTCGGAGAGTACGAGCTCCACGAAGGCGGCCGCGCCTTCGGCGTTCGGAGCCTCGGACGTGGTGGCGACGGGATAGCTGGCGACCACGTTGTGGTCCTCGGGGATGGTGACCCCCTCCGCGCTCGCCCCTGCCGCCGCCACGTCGGTGGCGTAGACGACCCCGGCGTCGGCCTCGCCCAGGGTCACCTTGGTGGCCACCGCCTTGACGTTCTCCTCGTAGCTGGCCGGCGTGGCGGTCACGCCGGCCTTCTGCAAGGCGTCGGCCGTGTACCTGCCGATGGGCACCTCGGGAGCGCACGTCACGAACACGACGCCCGAGTTGGCCAGGTCGGCCAGGCCGGTGATGCCCTTGGGGTTGCCGGGCTGGACGATGATCTCGAGCGGGTTGCGGGCGAAGACCTGCGGTTCGCCAGCCGCGCCCGACGCGTCGACCAGCTTGGTCATGTTGGCCTCGTCGGCCGAGGCGTAGACATCCGCCGGCGCCCCCTCGGTGATCTGTCTGACCAGCGCGGACGACGCCGCGAAGTTGAAGGTCAGGTCGGCCTCGGGGTCGGCCCCCTCGAACTGGGCGCCGATCTCGGTGAAGGCCTCGGTGAGCGACGCGGCGGCGAACACGGTGACCGGGCCGGTGGCGCGGGCCTCGGTGGTGGAGCCGGACGTGCCGGCGCCGGATGCCGTCGACTCGGCCCTCGAGGCGGCCGAGCTGCTGTCGTTGTCGTCACCGCAGGCGGCGAGCGCGAGCGAGAGCATGGCGAGGGCGCTGACGAGGTACGCAACGCGAGTCGGGCGTCGATGGTGCATCGCCCGGCACGTTAGTCAACGAGTGACCTTTGGTGCCGGGAACTCGTTGATCAGCGGAGGGCTCGGCCCTTCATCTGGGACGCAGCGCGATTCGGGCCGCAGGCTCGCTCACCTCGTGCTCTCAGACGAGCAGGTCGGCGTAGTCGGGGTTGCGCTCGATCCAGCCGGCGATGAAGGGGCAGCGGGCCACGACGCGCTGGCCCCGGCCCCGCACGTCGTCGAGGGCGTGCCGAGCCAGCACGCCGCCGACGCCCTGGCCCTCGAAGGCGTCCTCGACGACGGTGTGGGTGAAGGTCACCACGTCACCCTCGTGGGCGTACTCGGCGAAGCCCGCGGGCTCCCCGTCGACGTAGGCGATGTAGCGGCCGCTGGCCGGGTCGTTGGCGACGGTCGTGGTCATGTCTGCAGCCTCGCTCTCGGGCTCGTTCTCGGGACGGTGTGCTCCCAGTCGGCCAGGATGGCCCGCAACGCGGCGATGAGGGCGAGCGGCTGGTCGAGGGGCACGTGGTGGTAGGCCTCGGGGATCTCGACGATGGGCGAGCTCCGCCCCAGCAACTCGTCCATGTACTCCTGCACGTCGGGCGTGACGAGGTCGCTGTACTGGCCCTTGAAGACGGCGATGCGGCAGCGGACGTCGCTCAGGTAGTCGTCGATCCCGGCGCGGTGGCGGACGAACACCTTGGGGTCGAACTTCCAGGTCCAGCCCCCGTCCACCGCCTTGAGCGAGCGGCGGGCCACGAGGTCCTTGACGTAGGGGTTGGTCGTGGGCTGGGGAGGCTGGAGGTGGAAGTGGGCCACGGCCTCCTCGAGGTCGGCGTAGGTCTTGGGGTTGCGGAACATCGTCCCCCGCTCGCCCTCCTCGGACTCGGGGTCGGGCCGGCGCACCGGCGAGTCGACGACCACTCCCCCCGCCAGCTTCTCCCCGTGCAGGTTGGCGGCGGCGATGGTGACCATGCCGCCCATGGAGTGCCCGACGAGGATGGGCGGGCCCACCGTCCCGGCGTCGGCCACGGTGGCCATGACCTCGTCGGCCCAGGTCTCAGGGGCGTAGACGGGCCTTCGGCCGCTGTCCCCGTGGCCCGAGAGGTCCGGGGCCACGACGTGGTAGTCGGCGCTCAGCTGGGGTGCGATGAAGCTCCACCAGTGGGCGTGGGCCGCGCCCCCGTGCACGAGAGCCAGGCCAGGCTTGGTGGGGTCGCCCCACCGCAGGTAGTGGATGTCGCAGCCCTTCACCCGCACGACCCGGTCCTCGGGCTCGGTGGCGACGGCCCGGGTGAACCACTCCGGTGCGTCAGGACCGCTCACCGGCACGCCCGTCCTGGGCCGCTCGGGCCATTCGCTCCGCGCGGTGCTGGCCGCTCTCGGCCGCTCGGGCCATTCGCTCCGCGCGGTGCTGGCCGCTCTCGGCCGCTCGGGCCATTCGCTCCGCGCGGTGCTGGCCGCTCTCGGCCGCTCGGGCCATTCGCTCCGCTCATCGGGGTTGGATGGTACCCGGGGGGCCGAGGCCCAGGAACGGACGGGCGCAGGGGGGTCACCGTAGACTCCGGCCCGTGCCACAGGACACACCCCGGCGCCGGCGCCGTGCTGTCGTCGTGGCCGGGTTGCTCACCGTGCTGGCCGCCGTGGGCCTGGGGCTCGGGGCGCCGACGGCCGCGGCCGATACCGCGCCCGACGACGTCCTGCGCGAGGCCGAGCCGACCGACGCCGTCGGCGGCGAGCTCGTCGCCGACGGCGAGCCGGTGGAGGGCGTGCTCGTCCAGGTGCGCCGAGACGGCGCCGAGGTGGGCGAGGCGATCTCCGACGCCGACGGCCGCTGGGCCGTCGCCGTGCCCGGCGCGGGCACCTACCAGGTGGAGCTGGTGGCGGAGACGCTCCCCGAGGGGGTCGAGCTGCGTGACCCGGACCAGAACGTGCGGGACAGCGTGCGCGTGTCCCCGGGGCGGGAGCAGACTGTCCGCTTCCCGTTCGGCGATGCCGGGCCCGTCGGCACCACATCGCTGGCGGACCGGGCGGCGAACAGCATCTTGAACGGGCTGAAGTTCGGCCTCGTCGTCGCCCTCTGCTCGATCGGGCTGTCCCTCGTGTTCGGCACGACGGGACTCGTGAACTTCGCCCACGCCGAGCTGGTGACCTTCGGGGCGCTGGGCGCGTGGTTCTTCAACTCCCGCACGGTCGGCCCGACGCTCACCCTGGTACTGGCGGGCGTGCTCGGCGTGGCCGCGGCGGCCGTGCTCGGGGGCTCGATGCACTTCCTCGTGTGGCGGCCGCTCGAGCGGCGGCGCATCGGGCTCGTCTCGATGATGATCGTGTCCATCGGGCTCGGCCTGCTGCTGCGCCACGTCTACGGCGTGGTGTTCGGCGCCAGCCCGCGCACCTACACCCAGTTCGCCGCCCAGAGCCCCTGGGAGTGGGGGCCCCTCGTCTTCCCGCCCAAGGACCTCGTCCTCATCCCCCTCGCCGTGGTCGTGCTGGCCGGCTTCGCCCTGGCCTTGCAGCGCACCCGGCTGGGCACGGCGAT
>WHTX01000482.1 GCA_009377505.1 Acidimicrobiia bacterium | reverse complement strand
ACGAGAGCATCAGCTCGTGGGAGGACCTCCGGGGCAAGCCGATCGCCATCACCGGCGAGCTCGGGACGCCGCACCGGGCGATCATGTCGCTCATGGAGTCGCAGGGAGAGGACCCCGCGCAGCACACGTTCGTGAGCCTGAACTCCTTCTCGAACATCGTCGCCGCCGCATCGAGCGGCCAGGTCGCCGGTGTGGCCGCCGGGCTGCCGCACAGCAACGCCCTGCGTGAGATGGGCTACAAGGAGTTCGCGAACATCGCCGAGATGGAGGAGCTGCAGAACCCGGCAGGCGTGGTCGGGGGCGACCCCGAATGGATCGAGGCGAACAAGGACGCGGCCAAGAACTTCGTGAAGGCGTGGCTGGAGGGCACCTGGGTCATGTTCACCGACCCCGAGCTCACCAAGGAGGTCCTGGCCGAACAGCTGGAGATGACCGACCAGGCCGAGATCGACCAGTCGTACCACGCGGCCACCTACGTCGTCCGCCAGCCGCAGGAGCAGTGCGACAACGAGCACCTGTACGAGCTGTTCAAGACGAACTACCCGACCCCCGAGGAGATCGAGGACCCGACCCTGGTCGCCCCGGACTACGACATCTGCGCCGAGCTCGAGTCGGAGGGCTTCTTCGACGAGCTCGAGGAGAAGCACGGGCCGCTCCCGGAGAAGCCGACCGACAGCGGTCTCTGAGGGCCGCTCGGGGCCCGGTCGGCGGTATCGTCGACCGGGCCCCGTCCGGTCGGGGCCTAGACATCCCACGGGCCGTAGCTGTCAAGCTGCGATAGCGGTGCGGTGGCCCCAGGCGGTGTGCTCGTCGTAGAGGGTGCCGTGGTGGAGGCAGCCGTGGAGGATGCCGACGAGACGGTTGCCAAGGGCCCGGAGGGCGCGGTGGTGGGTGTCGCCGGCGGCTCGTCGCTGGTCGTAGAAGGCGCGGGCGCCGGGGCTGGCGGTGAGAGCAGCGAAGGCCCACTGGTAGCAGACGTCGGCGAGGCGCTTGTTGCGGGCGTAGCGGGCCAGCACGACGTGGTGCCTGCCGGAGGCTCGGGTGATGGGCGACGTGCCGGCGTAGTTCTTGCGACACTTGGCGTCGGCATAGCGGTTCGGGTCGTCCCCGAACTCGCCCAGCGCCCGGGCGCCCAGGATCATCCCCAGTCCTGGCAGGGAGCGGATGACCTTGGCGTCCGGGTGCTGCTCAAAACGGTCTGTGAGCTCGGCCTCGAGACGGGCGGTCTGGGCGACCAGCTCGCCGATGACGGCGACGAGGGCCCGCACCGACGCACCCATTGCCTCGGCGACCAGACGTGGTGCCTCGAGCGTCTCGGCCCGCAGGGCGGTCTGGATCTCGGCGGCCCGTTCCTCGATCCTGCGCTGGCGGCCGCCGCGGCGCAGCGCCGAGGCGACCTTGGAGCGCGACAAGCGGCGGGCCAACGACGGGGTCGAGGCGATCACCAGCACGGCCAAGGCGTCCGGCGTCGCCAGATCGTCAAACGCGGCGAGGGCGGCGGGGTGGAACTCCCGCAGCGTCGAGCGCAGCTGGTTCACATGCCGCTGGCGGGTCCAGATCATCGACTGGTGCGCCCGGGCCAACACCTTCACCGCCTCCGCCAGCTCGCTGTCACCAGCGACCGGGCGGTGGTTGTGAGCATCGGTGCGGGCCAGCTCGGCCAGCACGAACGCATCCCCGGCATCGGACTTGGCGCCCGAAGTCGAATGCCGCTCCCGATAGCGCGACGTCGACATCGGGTTCACCGCCAGCACCCGGTAGCCGGCGGCCACCAGCGCTCCGACGAACAGACCGCGATCCGTCTCGGTCGCCACCACCACATCGCCAGGCTCCTCAGCCAGGGGCGCGACGAGCTCGTGGAACCGAGCGACGCCCTCAACCCCTTCCGGCAGACGCGCCTTCCCGAGACATCCGCCGTCGGCGTCTTCGATGTAGATGTCGTGATGCGTCTCGGCCCAGTCGTGGCCGACGAACACCTGCCCCACTTGCACCTCCTCGTCGTCGTTGGCTTCGAGCCTGAGGCGACCAGCAGCGACCTAATGGTTCAGTGCTCCCGGCACGTCATCCCACCAGCCATCCAAGGTCGACCTCACCGACCGGCAGGCGCACGGTCTAGGCCTAGAGCTCAGCGCTCGGTTGTCCGCAGTGCTGACCTGCCGGCGGCTCGGCGACAGCCTCCCCCAGACGGGCGAGGTGGTCGACCCCCATTAGCTGACCCCTCCGAGACACGGGCGCCTCGCCGGCGTCAGCCGGTGAGCGCCTCGACGAGCAGGAGGACGCCGAACACCACGAACGAGGCGGCCGCGACGCGACTGATCGCCCGTTCGGGCAGCCGGGAGCCGAGGGCGCGGCCGACGACGATGGCGAGCGCGTCGGCCGCGACCATGCCCACCGTGGACCCCACCCAGGTGCCGAACGCCTCCTCAGTGCTGGCCAGGGTGACCGTGGCGATCATGGTCTTGTCGCCGAGCTCGGCGAGGAGGAACGTGGTGCCGACCGCGAGCAGCGCCGAACGGGCCGGCCGCCGGACCAGGGCCCGCTCCTCCTCGGTCAGGCGGTCACCCCGGATGGTCCAGACCGCGAAGCCGAGGAACGCGAGGCCGGCCACGACGCCGATGGCGCGGGTCGGGAGCGCAGCGGCCAAG
>WHTX01000481.1 GCA_009377505.1 Acidimicrobiia bacterium | reverse complement strand
GTCGACCGTGCCGTGCTCGCCCTCCCGGGTGGTGCCGCCGACGAGGGTGGCGAGCTTGCCCGCCAGCAGGTCACGCTGGTCGGCGAGGTCAGCGGGGTCGAGCCCCGCCGTCGTGGCCGACCGGATGGCGGCGTTGAGCTCGGCCACCCGCCCGGCGGTGGCGTTGGCCTCCCCCACCGTCGCCTCGAGCTGGCCGACGAGGTCGTCACGGCCCTGGGTGAGGTCGCCAGAGGCGACGTGGAGCGCGTTGGTGAGCGTGGCGGCCTGCTCCAGCAGCGCGGCGCGGTTGGCCGGCCACGGAGGCTGGTTTGCGACGTCGTTCCACGCCGCCCAGAAGTCGCCGAACTGCTCGGCGAGGCCGGCGTCGGAGGGCTCGGGCAGGGCGAGCTCGATCTGGCTCAGGGCCAGGGCCTCGGCCCGCAGCGCACCGCTGTTGGACAGTTCCGTGTTGTGGCGGTTGTCGAGGTACTGGTCGTGCACCCGCACGAACGAGGACACCTCGACGCCGTTGCCGGCCGAATCGACCCTGGAGAACGCGCCGGGCACGGTGGCGCCGACGGAGCTGAGCTCGACCCGGCGGCGGTTGTAGCCCTCGGTGGTCGAGTTGGCGACGTTGTGCCCGATGACCTCGAGCGCCTTCTGGTGGGCGCGCAGCCCCGAGAGGGCCGTCTGGATGCCGGAGAAGCTCGACACCTCAGGCCTCCCGATCGAGCAGCAGGGGCCGGCGCTTGGTCGCCGTGGTCCCGGTGCGGCCATAGCCATCGGCTCCGGTGACGGCGCCGTCGTCCCCCGCCAGCAGCTCGCGCATCGTGCTCATCGAGCGTCGTACGAGGTCGCGGTTGGCGTGCGAGGTCTCCTCCACCCGGGCGACGAGCTCGAGGAAGGCCTGTTGGTGGTCGCGCAGGATGTCCTGCCAGGGCTCGGGTGCGGCGGCCACGAGCTCGCGGAGGGTCGCTTCGGCTCGCAGGCCGAGCACGGGAGCCACGTCGGCGACCTGCATGGCGCGGATCACCTCGTGTTCGCCCAGCTCCTCCAGTGCGGCCTCCACGTCGAACGCGGCGCGTTCGATCCAATGGGTGCGCCCTGCAGCCATCACGAGCTGCTGCACGTCCATGCGGTAGAGCAGCACGTCGAGCAGGCGCTGCTCTCGCCACAGGGTGTGGGCGAGGGCACCGAGGCGGGCGGTGTCGTCGTTGCGGTCGGCGGTCACGGCGGTCTCGTCGGCAGGGCCCTGAGCCAGATGAGGCCGGGACGGCGAAGTTCTTGCCGGGCTCAACCCAGGCGCCCCACCGGCCGATCTCCTCAGCATGGTCCGACCCGCCGCGCTCGACCGGACCGCGTGCGGGACGGCGCACGACACGGCCGAGGCGCTGCTGCTGGCCGCCGCCGGGCCCGCGCTGGGAGTGGCCCTCGGCACCGGCCGCATCTGCGCGGCGAACCCAGCCGCCGCCCGCTCGGCCCTGGGGTGGGAGAGCGCCGTCGGGGAAGCAGTGGCGGACGCGGTGGCCGGCGCCCTGGCCGCGACGGACGGGCCCGTGCGGACGATCGTGGCGCTGCCCGACGGTGCTCGGCCGGGCGCGACCCTGCAGCTGACCTGCTTCCGCCTGCGCGCCGACCGCCACCGCAATGGCGACGCCGACGACAGCCGCGGCGACGGCGACGGCGACGACAGCCACGGCGACGACAGGCCTCGCAATGGGCCGGGCGCCGAGGCGACCGCCCACGCCGTCGCCTACCTCGACGGGCTGAGCGACGACGACTGCGAGGAGCCAGGGGTGAGCGCAGGCGTCCTGCTCATCGACGGCGACGGGGTGGTCGTGGGGGTCAACGGCACCGGCACCGTGCTCGGCCGCCACTGCAGCACCCTCCTCGCCTGCCGGGCCGACGCGCTCGGCTGGGAGCGGCCGCTCCTCGACCAGGTGCGCCAGCGGCGCGGTGGCACGGCGCCGGGGACCGCCCTGCGGGTGCCGGTGGGGGCCTCGGGGGAGCACGCCCGGATCGAGCTCGTCCCCGTGCTCGTCTCCGGCGCGCCCCATACGGCCCTGCTCTGGGGCGACGCCGCCGTGCGCCCCGCCGGCCGCCTGTCGTCCGCGACCGGCCACGTCGACGAGCTGTTCGACCGGCTCCAGGCCTGCCTCGAGGAGGCCGAAGCCGCCCTGGCCCCTGCCGGGCCAACCACCGCCCCCGCCCTCGGCGCCTTCCTCGCTCGCCGGGCGAGCCTCTCCCCTCGCGAGCGCGAGGTCCTCGACCTCGTGGCCGAGGGCATGCGGGTGCCGGACGTGGCGGAGCGCCTGTTCGTGAGCCGCAGCACCGTTCGCAACCACCTCAGCCAGCTGTTCCGCAAGCTCGGCGTGTCCTCTCAACCGGGCCTCCTCGAGCTGGTGCGGGCCGTGGGCTGGCGGCCCGACGAGGAGCCCGCCCCAGCGCAGCCCGACAGGACTGGCCACGGCGCCGCCCGCGCCCGCCCCGACGGGGGCGCCCCCGGCACCGGCGACGCCCGCCCCGGCCGCGGCCCTGCCCGATGACCGGCTCCCTGGCCGAGCTGCTCGTCGAGCGGTCCGCGGGGCCCGCCGTCGCCTGCCGGCTGGCCGACCTCGCCATCGTCGCCCTGAACGAGGACGCCCGCCGGCTGTTCGAAGAGGTCGGCC
>WHTX01000480.1 GCA_009377505.1 Acidimicrobiia bacterium | reverse complement strand
TGGCCAGGTAGCCCGCCTCGTCGAAGCGACCGAGGTCCCCGGTGCGGAACCAGCCTTCGGCGTCGATGGCCTCGGCCGTCGCCTCGGGGCGGTTGCGGTAGCCCGCGAAGACGTTCGGCCCCCGGACGAGGATCTCGCCGCTCGGCTCGGCCAGGCGCAGCTCGACGCCGGGGAGGGGCTTGCCGACCGTGCCCGCCCGCCGCTCCCCGGCACAGGGGTTCGAGACGAGCATCACGGTCTCGGTCATGCCGTACCGCTCGAGCACCCGCTGTCCCGTCAGGGCCTCGAGCCGCTCGAACAAGTCGGCGGGAAGGGGCGCCGAGCCGCTCACGCACAGCCGCAACCGGCGCAGCTCCCCGGCACGAGGCGAGCCGGCCAGGCGCGAGTACATGGTCGGCACACCGAAGAACAGGGTGGCGTCGTGCTCGTCGGCGGCGTCGAGCACGGCGTCGACGTCAAAACGGGGCACGAGCACCGCCGAGGCACCGGCCAGCAGCGTGCCGTGCAGGCCCACGCCGAGGCCGTGCATGTGGAAGAGGGGCAGCGCCAGGACCAGCCGGTCGGCCGGCACCCAGCGCCACGCCATGCGTAGCGCCTCGGTGCTGGCCAACAGGTTGCCGTGGGACAGCACGGCTCCTTTGGGGCGGCCCGTGGTCCCCGACGTGTAGCCGATCAGCGCCGGGTCGTCGGGCGCCGCCGCGTCGAGCTCGGGCGCCGAACCGTCCGCGAGGGCGACGTCGACGTCCGTCACCACCAGGTCGGGCGCAGCGGCGCGACACCATCCGGCCCGCTGGGGGTCGTCGACGATGGCGACCGCCGGCTCGCTGTCGCGCACCAGGTGGCCGATCTCGTCCTCCAGGTAGCCGGTGTTGGCCGGCACGACGACGAGGCCGCGCGCAGGCAGGCGACATGGGCGACGACCAGGTCTGCCGACGCCGCGGCGGAGACGAGCACCCGGTCGCCGGCCCGCAGTCCCGCCCCAGCGAGCCGGCCCGCGACCTGGGCAGAGCGGGCGTCCAGCTCGGCCGCGTGCAGCCAGCCCCGGCGGGGGTCGAACAGCACGGCCGCGGTCGGCGCCGCGGCCCAGTTCGCCGACCATGCCGCCGGCAGCGAACGGCGTGCCAACAGGTCGACGGGCATGTCGGCCAGCTCGTCGGGGAGGTGGGCCGCCCATCCGGGCGGCGGCGGACTGGCCGGCGTTGGCTGGGACATCGACACCTCCGAGCAGTTGGGCGCGCACGTGGAGCCCCCACGTGGAACCCCCGACCGCCCGACCCTACCGCTGGGGCCGGGCGGGGTTGCCGACGCGGCCGGGGCAGGCGGGCCTCGCCGTATCGTGGCCGGTGATGAGGCGCTTCACCTGGATGGCCCTCGGCGTGGCGGTGCTCTTCGTGGCGGCGTGCGGCGACGACGACGATGCGACCCCTACCGCCACGACGAGGGGGGAGGTGGAGACCACCCGCCCGGCAGTGCCCACCTCCTCCTCGGGTGGGGCGACGGCATCCTCGACGAGCGGGCCTGGCGGCCTCGAGGAGGCCCCGCTGATCGTGGAGTCGGCCTCGGTTTCCGGCGGGGCGACCCCGGTCCTCGACATACGGGGCCAGCTGCCCACCCCCTGCCACCAGCCCACCTCCGAGGTGGTCGCCGGCACCGGGACGATCGACGTGCGAGTGTTCTCCCTCGTCGACCCGGAGGCCATGTGTGCCCAGGTCGTCGAGCCCTTCACCCTCTCCGTGCCACTCGGGGCCCTGCCCGCCGAGACCGCCACGGTGCTGCTCAACGGCGAGGCGGTGGGCACCATCGGCTGACTCCGATGCCACCGCCCACCCCGGGCCCATGACCGGCATCGGCGGCGGGGGCGTGGCCAGCGCCTCGACCCAGCACAGGCGGGCCGCGCCTCGGTGGGGAGAGTCGCACGTCGCGGCCGCACGGCAACTAGCGTCGCAGGTGTCGGCCCGCCGAGGAGGCTCCATGTCCAGCTGGTACTACGTCGAGGACGGCGAGGCGAAGGGCCCGGTCTCGGACGCCGACCTCGCTCGACTCGCCAGCGAGGGCCGGCTCGTCGCCACCTCGCTCGTCACCCCGGTCGGGGCGACGGCGTGGTCGAACCTGGCTGAGTACGAGGGCCAGCTCGGACTCAGCCAGAGCGCGCCGAACAGCTATTCCTCTCCGGGCGGCGCCGCCCTCGGTGCGCCGCTCAGCTCGGAGCCGACCTCGACCCCCGTGGCCTCCGAGCCCGTCAGTAGCGAGCCCACGGCGGGCGCGCCGGGCTGGGCCAGCCCCACGCCCGTGGAGCCGACAGCTCCGAGCGGCTGGGCCGCGCCCGAGCCGGCGCCGACCGCCTGGGGCGCGCCCTCACCCTCGCCCGAGCCCAAGCCCGGTGACACCGGCCCCGGCTGGGCCAGCCCCACGCCGTCCGCGCAGGCCTCGACGGCTGGTCCTGGCGGCGCGGCCGTGGGTGCTGGGGGTGCCGCGGGCCAGGGGCCGTCCCCTTCCGCGTCGCCGGGCCCGGCGCCGTCACCGGCGACCGAGGCGACCGGGGCGACGTGGGGAGCGCCGGCCGCCGACAGCGCGACCACTCCACCCGAAACGCCCTGGGGCGCGCCCTCACCTTCGCCCGAGCCCAAGCCCGGTGACACCGGCCCCGGCTGGGCCAGCCCCACGCCGCCT
>WHTX01000479.1 GCA_009377505.1 Acidimicrobiia bacterium | reverse complement strand
AGAGATCAACCAACGGGTGCTCGATGCGCTGCCCCCACAGCTCATGCTCGGGCCGGAGACTTGGAGCTCCCCCCTCGTTCAACTGCTCAGTGACGAGATCGTCGCAGACGAGCCGGGCCAGCAAGCCGTGCTCGACCGGTTGTTCGACCTGCTCCTGGTTACCGTCGTGCGCGCCTGGTTCGACCAGCCCGAGGCCGAGGTCCCGGGTTGGTACAGCGCGCACGACGACCCCGTCGTGGGCGAGGCATTGCGGCTGCTCCACGAGAACCCATCGCACCCCTGGACGGTGGCCAGCCTCGCTGCCAAGACGAGCATCTCACGGGCCGCGCTGGCCCGCTGCTTCGCGGAGCGGGTGGGCCTACCGCCGATGACCTACCTGAAGGAGTGGCGGCTGGCGGTGGCCGCCGACCTGCTGCTGGACCCAGACAAGACCCTCGACACGATCGCTCATCGGGTGGGCTACAGCGATGGCTTCGCCCTGAGCAGCGTCTTCAAACGGGCACGTGGCCTCAGCCCACAGCAGTACCGCGAAGCGGTGGCCGCGAACTGAGACTCTGCACCCAATAGCCATTGCATAGATCTCGACGGGCACCATCAGCTATTGGTCAATTCCTCATCCTGTTGCCATGTAAGAATAGTGCCCAGCCCAGGCACACAAAGGCTCCCACAGAAGTGGCGCTCCGAACGAGATTCCAAGCACGCCACCAGTTCTCCCGGAAGTCGGCGCGTACCTGGACCGCTTCTATCATGTCGGCGTCTCCCGCCGCCTTGATCTCGTTGTTCAATGGAATGTTGACGCTCTGAGTTATCAGAATTGTCGCGATCGACAGGACGAGGGCTGCAACGAGCCACCAAACGATCGGGCGCCGTCGGTCCAGTGCGATTGCGACAACAATTACCAAAGGCCCGCCCAAGAACCCGAGTACAACTGGCCAGTTGTATCCATAATCGAATGTCCCGAACATCCGCTCAAGACCTTGGAATGCCGCCACAAATGTACGATCGTCGGTCGTCTCCAAGCCAGGCATGATGGTGAAGGCGTAGGTGAGGAAGAAACCGGCCAAAGTGCCAGCAAACATTACGGCGGCAAAGAGCACCATTGTCCGAGCCTTAGACATGCTGTTTGCGACGGGACTAGACACGGCACAGCTCCAGTGTGGATTCGTGGGCGGTTCGCCAAGGACGGCTCGTCGGTGAGCACGAGGAACAGCGGTTCCGGTGACCGAGATCGTGCTGTGAGTCAAACCGTCGGGGGACGCGCCTTCCATGGTGATCCGTCTCAACACCATGTTCATCCGTCTACAGAAGCGGTGTCGCGATGAGTTGGCCGCTGACAGACAGATCCAGCTGTCCGATCACGGCCCGACACGCCGGCCGTCGGCACGCGGCACCAGGGACGTACCGCTGAGGTGCTCCGTGCGGCCCGCTTCGATGCCGCGCACGTCGTCGTCCCCGACCTCGTGACGGCGACCAGGCTGGCGGTGAGGGCGATGGTCCGAACCAACCAGCAGACCCGAAGTTGCCGAGCCGCCGGGCCGCTGTGATCATCGGCACATGCCCGTGCAGGCTGCGACCCAGACGCTGGTCGGGCGCGCCGCGGAGCTGGCGGCGTTGCGGGCGGCCGTCGAGCGGGCTTCGTCGGGCGAGGCCGCGACCGTGGTGGTGTCCGGGGAGGCCGGCGTCGGGAAGAGCCGGCTGGTCGAGGAGCTGATGCGAACGGCGCGGGGCGACGGGGCGCTGGTGCTGCTCGGCCGCTGTGTCGATGTCGGAGACGGCGAGCTGGCGTACGCGCCGATCGCTGGTGCCCTGCGCTCGCTCGCCGCGCAGGTGGACGACGACGAGCTCGATGCCGCGCTCGGGCCGGGCCGGGCCGAGCTCGCCCGACTGGTCCCGGACCTGGCCGGCGAGGACGGCGCACCGGGCGCCGGGCCGGCGACGTTCGGCAAGGCTCGCCTGTTCGAGCTCCTGCTCGGAGCGCTCGGCCGGCTCGGACGCCGCCGCCCGGTCGTGCTGGTCGTCGAGGACCTGCACTGGGCCGACGGCTCGACCCGGGACCTGCTGCGCTTCCTCGTTCGCGCCGCCGCCGGCGAGCGGCTGGCGCTGATCGTCACGTATCGCACCGATCACCTCCACCGCGCGCACCCGCTGCGCCCCTACCTGGTCGAGCTGCGGCGCGACGGGCGGGTGGAGTGCGTCGACCTGGGTCCCTTCTCGAGGGCGGAGTTCGCCGAGCACGTCGCCGCCATCCTCGGCACGACCCCGAGCCCGGCCAGCCTCGATCGCCTCTTGGAGCGCTCGGACGGCAACGCGTTCTTCACCGAGGAGCTCCTCGGCGCGGCCGGGCCCGGCGACCTCCCCGCTTCGCTACGCGACGCCATGGCCGTCCACCTCGAAGGGCTGCAGCCCGTCGCGCAGCGCGTCGTGCGCGTGTTGGCGGCGGCGGGGCGGCGCGTCGACCACCGCCTGCTCGAGCGGGCGGCCGGGGCCCCGGCGGAGGAGTTGGCGGCCGGCGTGCGCGAAGCGCTCGAGGCGCGCGTGATCGTCCCGACGCGGGACGGGCGCGGCTACGAGTTCCGCCACGCCCTGTTGCGTGAGGCGGCCTACGCCGAGCTGCTGCCGGGCGAGCGCCAGGCGCTGCACGGCGTGCTGGCGCGCCAGCTGGAGGCGGACCCCGAGCT
>WHTX01000478.1 GCA_009377505.1 Acidimicrobiia bacterium | reverse complement strand
CAGGGGTGCCGGTGCGGGGCTCGACGACGGGCCGGCCGCTCATGGCCGCGCTCGACCTGCTCGGCCGGCGCTGGAGCCTGCGCGTGCTGTGGGAGCTGCGCGACGGCCCCCATGGCTTCCGCGCCCTGCGGGACCGTTGCGACGGCATGTCTATGAGCGTGCTGCGCCAGCGCCTCGTCGAGCTCGGCGCCGCGCAGCTCGTCGAGCAGGACGATGCCCAGCGCTACCGGCTCACTGCGCTCGGCGAGGAGCTGCGCGCCGCCATCGAGCCCCTCACCCGCTGGTCCGAGCGCTGGTCCGCCGAGGTGGGCGCGGCCGAGGCGTGATCGCGGGTCAGCGCTCCTTGGCGGCGAGCTCGGCCTGGTACTTGGCGGTGACGGCCTCGACGGCGGCCGTGTTGGAGGCGGCGAGGATGTCCCGCACGGCCCGCGCCCGCTCGCGTGCGCCGAGCGTCGGCGCCTGCTGTCCCTGGAAGCGTGGGGCGACATGGCGGGCGAAGAGCTCGAAGCTGCGGCGCTTGGCGGCCGGCTCCGCCCAGTCGTGGGCCAGCTGCAGGTAAGCGCCGAACCCCCCGCCGGACTGCTTCACCAGGCGGTCGATCTGCTCGGCGGCATCGTCGGGCGTGCCGACCGTGCCCACGCCGCTCTCGTTGATGAAGTCGATGAACTCCCGCACGCTCGTGCCCTGGCCCACGTCCATCTGGGGGAAGGCGGCCGTGCGCTGGAAGTAGTCGAACCACGACTCGATGCCGTGGGCGACGTCGCGGTAGGCCTGCTCGCGGCTCTCGGCGATGTGCATGAGGCCGACGAGGCGCCAGGCGTCGCGGTCCACGGTGGCGCCGTAGTGGGCGGCCCGCTCCTCCATGACCTCCCAGTGCAGGGCCAGGGCGTCGAAGCCCGCGGCCAGCGTCGCCCCCACCGACAGCAGGCCGAGCCCGTAGCGGCCGGCGAGGCGGGGCCCGGCGGGCGAGGCCACGGCGGCCACGGCGATCTCGGGGTGCGGGCTGGTGTAGGGCCGTAGGTGGAGCCGGGCGTCCCTCAGCACCCAGCGGCCGTTGTCGACGTTGACCGGCTCGTCGCTGCGCATGAGCCGCACGATGATGTCGACGGCGTCCTCGAGCAGCTCGCGCGTCTGGGGCATGTCGAGCCCGATCATGGCGGCGTCGCTCGGCAGGGAGCCCGGGCCGAGGCCGAGCATGAAGCGGCCCCGGGTCATGTGGTCGAGCTGCACGGCCCGCTCCGCCACCCAGAGGGGGTTGTGGTACGCGGCGCTGACCACCCCGGTGCCCAGCCGGATGTGCCTGGTCCGCTGGGCGGCGGCGGCGACGAAGATCTCCGGCGAGGCGATGATCTCGGTGCCGGCCGAGTGGTGCTCGCCGATCCACGCCTCGTCGAAGCCGTACCGGTCGAGGTGCTCGATGAGCTCGAGGTCGTCCTCCAGCAGCAACGTCGGGTTCTCGCCCGCCGGGTGGAACGGCGCCATGAAGATACCGAATCGCATGCGTGCGGCCATCGTGCCCCCACATCCTCGGACGACGCCCGTGGCGACGTGAGCTGATCGTAGCGACCTGCCTCCCGCGGGGGCCGGCCTTCCCGGCGCGCCCCGGTGTGACGGGAACCACGCGCCCCCCGGCGTCGTCCCAAGGCCCGAGCACTCGCACCGGGTGGACGGCGTGGGTGACCGACGTGCCAGGAGGCGCCATGGCTGTCCCGAGGACCCGACACCTGCTCGTCGCCGCGCTCATCGCCCTGCCGCCCGCCTTCGTGGCCCTCCACGCCGCGCCCGCGGGCGCCTGCGGAGGGCTCGTGGGCGAGAACGGCACCATCGAGCTCGTCCGCACCAGCACGCTCGCCGCCTACCACGACGGCGTCGAGCGCTACGTGACCTCCTTCGAGTTCAGCGGCGAGGGGGCCGAGCTCGGCTCCATCGTCCCCCTGCCCGACGTGCCGACGAACGTCGAGCGGGGCGGTGACTGGACGCTCCAGCGCCTCGCTCGGGAGGTGGCGCCGCCCGTGGACGCGGGCGTGCGCGCACCCGCCGCCGCCCAGGCCGCGTCGGAGGGCGCCGAGGTGCTGCTCGAGACGACCGTCGACGCCCTCGACATCACCGTCCTGCGGGGCGGGGGCGACGAGGTCGGCCGGTGGGCGGCGGACAACGGCTTCCTGCTCACCCCCGACGCCCCCGAGGTCCTCGACTTCTACGCCCAGCGGAGCCCGGTCTTCATGGCCGCCCGGTTCGACGCCAGCCGGGCGCGCCAGCTCGGCCAGGGCAGCGGTGACGGTACCCCGATCATGCTGACCATCCCCACCGACCAGCCCTGGGTGCCCCTGCGCATCCTCGGGCTCGGCCTCGACGCTGCCCGGGTGGTGGAGGCCGACGTCTTCCTCCTCACCGAGGACCGGCCCCAGCTCCTCGCCGGGGGGCCGGGCCTGCAGCTCGGCCGCAGCGGCGCCGCCTCGGGGTCGCTCCTCGCCGACTTGCGCAGCGACGTCGGGATGGGCTGGCTGCCCGAGGAGATGTGGTTCACCCACCTGCCGCTGCAGGCCGAGGCGGGCGACCTCGACTACGACCTCGCCATCTCCGCCCAGCGGGGCGAGCTGCCATCGGTGTCCGACGCCGGCGTGCTCGCCGCCGAGGCCGAGCCCGTGGAGGCGCCAGGCTCGGGCACGCCCCGTTGGCCC
>WHTX01000089.1 GCA_009377505.1 Acidimicrobiia bacterium | reverse complement strand
GGCCGTGGGTGTGCGTGGCCGCGCCCTCGCGCACGTAGAGCTGCACGCTCTCGCCCGTCGCGTCCCGCAAGCGCTCGAGCACAGGCTCGGCCGCGCCCGACAGGGGCAGCTCGGCCGTGGCCGCCCGGCCGAGGGAGATGAGGCGCAGCCCGGGCAAGTAGTGGCTCCCCCCGCCCCGGCGCAGCAGGCCGTGGGCCACGAGGCCGGCGGCGAGGCGGTGGGTGGTCGCCCGGCTCAGCCCGGTCTCGGCGACGAGCTCGGCGAGGGTGCGCGCCCCGCCCTCCACCGCGCCGAGCACGGCAACCGCTTTGTCCAGCACCCCCACACCCGATAGGCTCTCGTTCACCATTCGAGACACTGTCCCACATCCTGAGAAGGCGCAAGTCAGAGCAGCGGGCCGGAGCAGGCAGCGCACCATCCGACGGGCGTAGGTTCGGGGGGCGGCGAGAGCCGGGGGCGGTCCGAGCCGAGCGCCGGCGCCCCAGCCCCGGCGAGGACGAGGTGGCCATGGGACGCACGTTGGCCGAGAAGATCTGGGACGACCACGTAGTCCGGTCCTCCCCCGGTGAGCCGGACCTGCTCTACATCGACCTCCACCTCGTGCACGAGGTCACGTCGCCCCAGGCCTTCGACGGGCTGCGCATCGCTGGGCGGGGCGTTCGCCGGCCCGACCTCACCGTGGCGACCGAGGACCACAACGTGCCCACCGAGAACATCGACCAGCCCATCGCCGACCCGGTCTCGCGCCGACAGGTCGAGGTGCTGCGCGAGAACGCCTCGGAGTTCGGCGTGACCCTGCACTCGATGGGCCAGCCCGGCCAGGGCATCGTCCACGTGATCGGGCCCGAGCAGGGGCTCACCCAGCCGGGCATGACCATCGTGTGCGGCGACAGCCACACCTCGACGCACGGCGCCTTCGGCGCGCTGGCCTTCGGCATCGGCACGTCCGAGGTCGAGCACGTCCTCGCCACCCAGACCCTCCCCCAGCAGAGGCCGAAGATGATGGCGGTGACGGTGGAGGGCACGCTGCCCACCGGCTCCACCGCCAAGGACGTGGCCCTGCACGTCATCGCCACCATCGGCACCGGCGGGGGCATCGGCTCGATCATCGAGTACCGCGGCTCGGCCATCCGGGCGCTGTCGATGGAGGGCCGCATGACCCTCTGCAACATGTCCATCGAGGCGGGCGCCAAGGCCGGGCTGGTCGCCTCGGACGAGGTCACCTTCGCCTACCTGGGGGGCCGTGCCCACGCCCCCACCGGGGCGGCCTGGGACGACGCCGTCGCCTACTGGCGCACGCTCGTCACCGACCCCGACGCCAGCTTCGACCGAGAGGTCGTCATCGACGCCGCCGCCATCACCCCCCAGGTGTCCTGGGGGACGAACCCCTCCCAGGTCATCGGCATCGACGAGCGGGTACCTGATCCCGCCCAGTTCGGGGACCACGCCCAGCAGGAGGCGGCCAGCCGGGCGCTCACCTACATGGGCCTCGAGGCGGGCACGCCCCTGCGCGACGTCGCCGTGGACACCGTGTTCATCGGCTCGTGCACGAACAGCCGCATCGAGGACCTGCGCCTCGTGGCCACGGTCGTCGAGGGCCGCCAGGTGCACGAGGGGCTGCGGGCCATGATCGTGCCCGGCTCGGTGGCGGTGAAGCACCAGGCAGAGGCCGAGGGCCTCGACCGGGTGTTCCGCCAGGCCGGGTTCGACTGGCGAGAGGCGGGCTGCTCCATGTGCCTGGGCATGAACCCCGACCAGCTCAGGGCGGGCGAGCGCTGCGCCTCGACCTCGAACCGGAACTTCGAGGGCCGCCAGGGCCCCGGCGGGCGCACCCACCTCGTCAGCCCGGCCGTCGCCGCGGCCACGGCCATCAGCGGCCGGTTCAGCACCCCTGCGGACCTGTGAGGAGCACCTGATGCAGGCAGTTCGTGCGGTGAGCGGTCGGGCCGTGCCCCTCGACCGGTCCGACGTCGACACCGACCAGATCATCCCTGCGGTGTGGCTCAAGCGAGTGGAGCGGACAGGTTTCGGCAAGGGCCTGTTCGCGGCGTGGCGGGACAGCCGCGACTTCGTCCTCAACGACGAGCGCTACGCCGGGGCGACGGTCCTCCTGGCCGGGCCGAACTTCGGGACGGGCTCGTCGCGGGAGCACGCCGTGTGGGCGATCATGGACTACGGCTTCGCCGCGGTCGTGTCCTCCCGCTTCGGGGACATCTTCCGCAACAACTCGACGAAGAACGGGCTGGTCCCGGTGCAGGTCGACCAGGCCGTCGTCGAACACCTCATGGCCGCGGTGGAGGCGAGCCCCGAGCTCGAGCTCACGGTGGACGTGGAGCGGCTCCTGCTGTCCTGCCCGGCCCTCGGGGTGGAGGTGCCCTTCCCGCTCGACGCCTCCACCCAGGAGCGGTTCCTCGAGGGCCTCGACGACATCGGCATCTCGCTGCGCCACGTCAGGGACATCGACGGCTACGAGACGCGCCGGCCCAGCTTCAAGCCGACGGTCACCAGCTCGGCCTGACCGTCACGGGCCGCTGGGCCCCCGCCCGGCGAACCGCGAAGGTTCGTGCACCGCCACGGTGCGCGAACCGTCGCGGATGGTGCGGCCAGAGGCTAGACCAGGGTGTAAGACCAGCTCGCCGGCTGGCCGTCGGCGTAGGGCATGAGGCCGTGGAACTGCCGGCGGTCCTCGCTGAACACGAGCGGCAGGAAGAGCCGGTCGCCGGGCCAGAGGTCGAGCCAGGGGGGGTCCGACGTCAGGGCCTCGAGGGGCACCCACTCGAGCGTGCCCTCGGGGTTGGCGGCGAGGGGCGAGCCGCGCCAGCCGTCCACGACGAAGACGAAACCGAGCCAGTCCTCCCCGTTCGGGCCGAACCCAGGCCAGCTCACCGTGCCCCGCAGCGCCAGGGACGTGACCTCGAGGCCCGCCTCCTCCCCGATCTCCCGGCGCATGCACGTGGCCACGTCCTCGTCGGCCTCGAGCTTGCCCCCGAGGCCGTTCCACTTGCCGAAGGCCTGGTCGTCGGGCCGCGTGCGGTGGATCAGGAGCACCCGGTCGCCTTCGGGCGAGAGCACGTAGCCGAGGGTGCCGAGGACAGGTCGGTAGGGCACAGCCCCAGGATGGCGCGGGGGTCAGCGGGCGGCGGCGTCGATCCGGTAGGCGCTGACCTTGCGGTACAGGGTCGACCGGGAGATGCCGAGACGGCGAGCGGCCTCGACCTTGTTGCCCCCGGCCTCGCGCAGCCCGGCGACGATGACGGCGAGCTCGGCCCGCTCGATCTGGGTCAGGGCCCGTCGACCGGGGCGCTGGAACTGGGGGGGGAGGTCGGGCCGGGTGACGTCGCCGGCGGGCCGTCCGGCGCAAGTGCTGACCACGAGGTTGCGGAGCTGGCGGGCGTTGCCGGGCCACTCCCCCGCCTCGAGGGCCTCGAGGGCATCGGGGCGCCAGCGGTGCCGGCCGCCGCCCTCGCGGGCCACAGCCTCGACGACGGCGCCGATGTCCTCGGGGCGGTCCCGCAGCGGGGGCAGGCCGATCTGCACGACGGCGAGCCGGTCGCCCAACGCGCCCCGCACCGCCGGGCCCTCCCCGAGGATCGAGCTCGACGTGGCCGTGCTCGCCAGGCGGGCGCCGCCGGACCGTCCGGCCTCGTCGAGCAGGCCGCTCACCGCCAGGGCGGCCCGGCGCTCGAGCAGCTCGGCGTGGCGCAGCACCACCAGGCCATCGGGGCGGTGCAGTGAGCCGTGCAGGCCGTGGAGGAAGTCGGTGAGGCCGTGGAAGGGCACGAGCGCCGCGTCCGCCACCTCGACCGTGCCGGCCAGCCGGGCCTCGGCCCACATGGCCTCGACCAGCGCGAGCTTGCCGGTGCCGGCCTCTCCGTGGACCAGCACGGGCAAGTCGAAGCGAGCGTGGCGCCGGGCCGCGGCCAGCACCCCTTGCCAGGCTCGGCCTCGTCCCCCGAGTCGGGCCAGCGGGCTCGGCTCCGCAGGGACACGAGCTGGCCCTGCGGGCCGTGGCGCCACCCGAGGCCGGGGGAGCGGGCCCGGCCGCGCCGGCTCGGGGCCGAGCCTGCTCAGCTCGAGCACGTGGCCGACCACCTCCCTTCCCGTCGTGACCCCCTCGCCCCGCACGACCAGCTCCTCGCCGCTGGGAAGGCTCAGCCGCCCTACGCCCACGCCCCGGCCGAGCGCCGCTGCCTCGGCCCGGAGGCGGTCGTCGTCGACGTGGCTGAGCAGCTCGGAAGCGGCCCGGTTGGCGAGCAGGACGTCGGCGCCGATCACGACGACGGCGGCTGGCGTGTCGGCACCGCGCGCCAGGTAGCGGTCGAGCAGGAGGCGCTCGACCGTCGAGGTCTGCTCGAGCAGCCGGGCGCGGATGTGGTCCACGGCCTCGAGCACGATGGGCAGCATCAGCCGGTTGGTGTCCTGGTAGCGGCAGACCAGGGTGACCACGCCGAGGCCGTGGCCCCGCGACGGGTGTCGAACGGGCGCGCCTGCGCAGGTGAAGGGCTGGTAGCGGTCGGCGAAGTGCTCGGCGCCGGAGATCACCACCGGGCGGTCGAGGGCCATGGTCGTCCCCAGGCCGTTCGTGCCGGCGCGGCCCTCGTCGAGGCAGACCCCGGGCAGCGCCTCGACCTCGTCGAGCGCGACGGACACCGCGGTGTCCCCCGCCCAACGCTGCAGGATGTCGGCGCGCGGGCCGCTCAGGACGAGCGCCGTGCGACTGCTGTCGAGCCGCTCGTTGAGGCGGTCGAGGACGGGGGCGGCGGCGCGGCAGAACTCGCTTTCCACGTCGACGTCGGAGGCGACGGCCAGGTCGAGCGCATCGGGGACCACGCCCGAGCTGGACGAGCGCCGCCACGACTCGACCACCTCGGCCCGGACGGCTTCGGACACCGGTCGCCCGCACAGGAACGCGTCCCGCTCCCGGCGGACCTGTGGCGACCCGACCCCCATCGTTGCGACCACGTCGGCACCCCCCAGTACCTGCGGACGATGGCGAGCCTACCGACTGCGGTCCGGGCCGACCACGACGAGGTGTCCCGTTCTGGCACACGCTGTCGCAAGCTGCGCCACCCACCTTCTCCTGTGGCGTCGGACACTGTCGGTGAAGACGGAGCCGCGACGGCCCCGGGAATGGGGACCCATGATCGAGATCGGTGTGTTCCACAACGGCGCGTCCGACCTGCCGGTGAAGGTGACGGCGGACGGCGTGGCCATCAATGTCGGCGACCTGGCGGCGACCCAGGAATCGGCGGCTCGGGTGCAGGTGGCGCAGATCCGCCAGGGCGTGCTGGCCGACCGCTTGGGCTTCGACTACTTCTTCATGACCGAGCACCACTTCCAGCCCGAGGGCGCCGAGTATAGCCCCAACCCGTTGCAGAGCGAGACGGCCATCGCCGCTCTCACCAAGCGCATCCGCTTCGGCCAGGCGGCCAACATCCTGACCTGGCACCACCCGGTCCGCATCGCCGAGCAGGCGGCCATGCTCGACGTCATCTCCGGCGGCCGGCTCGAGTTCGGCATGGGCCGGGGCTACCAGCCCCGCGAGACCGAGGTGCTCGGCGGCCAGCTCGGGGCGACGATCCAGGACCAGGAGCGCAACCGGGCCTTCTTCGAGGAGGCCTACGAGATCATCATGAAGTGCTGGACGCAGGACTCGTTCAGCCACCACGGCGAGTTCTTCACCCTGCCGCCGAGCTACACCCGCTGGAACCACCAGCAGACGATCGCCTACTTCAGCGAGCCGGGGAACGGCCGGTCCCTCGAGGACGTCATCGCCGTGGGCGCCCCAGACATGTACTCGCAGGGCAGTCCCGTGCTCGCCACCACGACCAAGCTGCGCGAGCTGCAGGTCTACCCCCAGCCCCTCCAGAAGCCCCACCCCCAGGTGTGGGAGCCCCTCACCAGCCCCCGCTCCATCAAGTTCGCCGCCCAGAACGGCGTGAACGGCTACTTCATCGTCGAGCCGAAGTCGCGCCTGCGCCAGAACATCGAGCTGTACTACGAGGAGGCGGAGAAGGCCGGGTGGCCCGACCGGCTCGACCGTGGGCCGTTCAAGTTCGGCTGGGACGCCGAGAAGCGCCGGGGCATCATCACCGGCCGCTACGTGCACATCGCCGACAAGGGCATCGGCGACCTCGACCGCGCCGCCCGCTCCCTCGAGGTGCAGTGGGACTACTACGGGCCCTTCGGGTTCGCCGGGGTGCTGGCCGACGCCGGTGAAGAAGTCGACATGATGCGCAAGGTCACCGCGCAGGAGCTGCGCGACCGGGGCGTGGCCCTCCACGGCTCCGTCGACTACGTCATCGAGGAGATCCTCAGCCTGAAGACCTCCTGTGGGTACGAGGACTTCCTGTTCAACGCCTGGTTCGAGCACGGCGGGTTCACGACGAACGAGATCGAGGACCAGATGCTCTGCTTCGCCGAGGAGGTCATGCCGGTGCTGCGCCGGGAGTGCGGCGGCTCGCCGGAGAAGCCGGAGAGCGTGGTCGAGCTGGTGCCCGAGGTCCGCCGCATGCCCGCCGGTGTCGGCGGGGCCGCCTGAGGGGGACGCCCGCGACATGGCGAGCACCCAGTCCGCCTACCTGAAGGACCTCTACGCCTCGTGGGCGAGCCGCATGGCCGCCCAGCCCGAGATGGACCTCGACACGCTCCGGGACCTGTTCGAGGAGTGGCACCTGCCCACCGTCGAGCCGACCGGCGTCAGCTACGAGGAGGTCGACGCCGGCGGGGTACCGGCGATGTGGTGCATCCCCGAGGGGTCGGCAGCCGACCGGGTGCTCATCTGGTGCCACGGCGGCGGCTACGTCGTCGGCTCCCGGCACACCCACCGCAAGGTGGCCGGCCACCTGGCCCGGGCGGCTGGCGCCCGGGCGCTGGTGATCGACTACCGGCTCGCCCCCGAGCATCCCCACCCCGCGCCGAACGAGGACGCGGTGGCCGTGTACCGGTGGCTGCGCTCCCGGGGCGTCGAGGCCGGCCACATCGCCACCACCGGCGACTCGGCCGGTGGGGGCCTGTGCACGTCGATGGTGCTGAAGCTGCGCGACGACGGCGACGAGCTGCCGGCGGCGGTCATGCCGCTCTCGCCTTGGTACGACATGGAGGCCAAGGGCGCGACGCTCGACAGCCGCGCGGGCACGGACGTCTTGGTGCAGCGGGAGATCCTGCTCGGGATGGCCGGGATGTTCCTCGGCACGGGCTCGGCCACGGACGCCCTGGCCAACCCGCTCTACGCCGACCCGACCGGGCTGCCCCCGATGTTCGTCCAGGTGGGCGACCACGAGACCCTGCTCGACGACTCGAACCGCTTCGTGGACAAGGCGCGGGCGGCCGGCGTCGACGTGACCCTCGAAGTCGTTCCCGAGATGCAGCACGTGTTCCATTTCCTGGCCGGGCGAGCACCCGAGGCGGACGAGGCCATCGCCCGGCTCGGGGCCTGGGTACGGCCCAAGCTCGGCCTGAGCTGACCCCTGCCTGCGCGGCCGGGCCCCTCCCCACGCCGGCCCGGCCGTGCAGGCTTCCCCCACGTTCCGTGGCTGGCGCTCGGTTGTCGGCACCGCTGGATCGCCGAGGCGGCGTTGCCGACACCCAGCGCGCGCCTCAACCCTGGTCGGAGCCATCTGACCAGGTCACCGCACTTCCAGCCGGGCCTCCGGGCCGGCGCAGCGAATCGACGTCGAATCGACGCGCCGACACAGCGAATCGCTGGACAGCGTTATGACCAGGCTATTTGACAGCTGAACCGCCTCGGTCCGGCGGCCCGTCGAATTCGACGGGGCCAACCCAGCCCCTTGGTGGCCGCGCCCCGGGCGCCTTCCGACCAGCGATGGCGACCACGGTGCGTGACGATGGGCGCCTGGGGGCGAGCAGCGGCCGACCCCGGCCCACGACCCGTCTAGGCTCGCCCCCGCACGAAGGGCGAGAGGGGGGCCATGGCCACATCGGAGGAGAACACGGCGACGGTCTCGGCGGAGGTCGACGCCTTCGTCGAGGCGAACTGGTCCCCCGAGCTCACCGTCGGCGAGTGGTGGGCGCGCCTGGCCAAGGCCGGGCTCTCCCACCCCATGCTGCCGCCTCCGTGGGGACGGGGCTACCCCCGCGACCTCGCCAGCGCGGTCAGCGCCAGCCTGGGCCGCAACGGCGCCATCGGCGGCCCGGGGGGGATCGGCTCCGCCCTCACCGCGCCGACGCTCCTCGCCCACGGAAGGCCCGACCTGGTCGACCGGCTCATGCCCGGCATCCTCGACGGGCAGGAGGGCTGGTGCCAGCTGTTCTCCGAGCCCGGCGCGGGGTCGGACCTCGCCGGCCTGCAGACCCGGGCCGTGCGCGACGGCGACGAGTGGGTCGTCACCGGCCAGAAGGTGTGGACCTCCACCGGCCAGCACGCTGACTGGGGGATCCTCATCGCCCGCACCGACCCCGACGCCCCCAAGCACGCCGGCATCACCTACTTCGCGATCCCCATGCACCAGCCCGGCGTGGACGTGCGGCCCCTGCGGGAGATGACGGGGCGCGCCCTGTTCAACGAGGTCTTCCTCGACGGGGCGCGCGTCCCCCACGCGAACGTCATCGGCGAGGTGAACGGCGGCTGGAAGGTGGCGAACACCACGCTGACGGTCGAGCGAACCGGCATCGGCGGAGGCGGCGGCAGCTTCTCCGCCGCTGCGCCCGGCACCGTCGCCGGGCACCTCGCCCGCCGCGCCGGGGACTTCGTCGGCCACCGCGCCTCCCTCGACGTCGGGTCGGTGGGCCGGAGCACGTTCGCCATGCTGCGCCAGCTGGCCAGCGAGCGAGGCCTCGCCGGCGAGCCCGTGGTGCGCCAGGAGCTGGCCCTGCTCTACACCCACCTCGAGATCGTGCGGATGACGGGCCAGCGGGCCAAGGCCGGCGGCGCCCGCACGGGCGGCGAGGGCAACCTGGCCAAGCTGCGCATGACCGAGCTGGTCCGCCAGGGCCGCCACCTCGTCGGGCGGCTCCTCGGCCCCGACGCCACGCTGTGGGGGACGGAGGCGCCGAGCCGGGGCCAGCTGCAGGAGATGATCGTCTTCTCCCCCGCTCCTTCCATCTACGGCGGCACCGACGAGGTGCAGCGCAACATCATCGGGGAGCGGGTGCTCGGCCTCCCCAAGGAGCCGGGCAGCGACCGGGACACCCCCTTCCGGGACCTCCTCGTCGGTACGCAGCGCTAGCGCACCAGCGGTAGCCTGCCCCCCGCTGACGACCAGTCGGCGGAGAGGGCTGGCGTGCCGGCCAGCCGGATGGGGGAAGCCCGATGCACCTACGACGACCAGCGACGCCCCGGGTCGAGCCGATCCCCGAGGTCGCGGCCAAGGCCCGGGCACGCATGGCCGAGTCGCCCGCCAACGCGGTGAACGTGCTGGCCACGATGGCCCACAACAAGGTCATCTCCCGGGCCGTCGGTCGCTTCGCCGCCACGGTGCTCACCGAAGGGGCCGTCCCGGCGCGACAGCGGGAGCTGGTCATCCTGCGCATGGGCTGGAACTGCCAGGCCGTCTACGAGTTCGGCCAGCACACGCTCTTCGGGAGAGACGCCGGGCTCGAGGAGGCCGAGATCTACCTCGTCACCCGGCCCCTCGGCGAAGGGGGCTGGAGCGACGCCGACCGGGCCGTGCTCCAGGCGGCGGACGACCTCTACACGGACGACTGCCTGAGCGACGCCACCTGGCGCGACCTCGGGGCGCACTTCTCGGTCCCCGAGGTGATGGAGATCATCGCCGCCGCTGGCTGCTACCGGGTCGTGTCGAGCCTCTTGAACTCCTGCGGGGTGCAGCTCGACGAAGGCGTCCCCGGCTGGCCGGCGCCCGCGAGCGCGGGAGGAGGCCGATGACCACGCCGACCCCCCAGTTCCCCCTCCAGGGCACCAAGGTCCTCGACTTCAGCCGCGTGCTGGCCGGGCCCTTCGCCGGGCGCATGCTCAGCGACCTCGGCGCCGACGTCGTGAAGGTGGAGCCGCCCGAGGGTGACGTCACCCGCGGCTTCGGTCGGCGCATCAACGGCATCGGCGGCTACTTCAACCAGCAGAACGCCGGCAAGCGCGACGTCTGCGTGGACCTCGCCGCCGACGGCTCCACCGAGCTGCTGCTGAAGCTGGTGGCCGAGGCCGACATCGTGCTCGAGAACTTCCGCCCCGGGGTCATGGCCCGCTTCGGGCTCGGGTGGGAGCAGCTGCGCGCCGCCAACCCGAGCCTCGTGATGCTGTCGATCTCGGGCTTCGGGCAGGACGGCCCCGAGCGCGACCGCGCTTCCTACGCGCCGATCGTGCACGCCGAGACGGGCCTGCTGGCCCGCCAGGCCTTCGTCGACGGCGACCAGCCGAGCGACATCGCCCTGTCCGTCGCTGACACGTTCACGGCCCTGCACGGCCTGGTCGGCGTGCTCGCCGCGCTGCACCTGGCCAAGGCGACCGGCGTCGGCCAGCACATCGACCTCGCCATGGTGAACGCTGTGGTGGCGACGGACGACTACGTCCACTTCGTGCTCGAGGACGCCCCGATCGTGGCGGGCGGGGGCCGCATCTTCGACGCGGTGGGCGGGCCGATCATGCTGGCCGGGGACGAGAAGTGGTGGTGGCGGCAGCTGTCCCGGGGCGGGGGGCTCGCCGACCCGACGCCCGAGGGCGCCGACCTGAAGGCCAAGATCTCGGCGCGGCGGGCGGCCATCGAGGCCCACCTGCTGTCCTTCCCCGACCGGGCCAGCCTCATCGCTGCGCTGGACGCGGTGAACCTCGCGTGGGGCAACGTGTTCGACCACCGCGAGGTGTACGAGCGCCAGCCTTCCGTCGGCGCCCGCGAGATGCTGACCGAGGTCGACGACCGCGCCGGCGGGCGCCGCAAGGTCACCCAGACGCCGTACCGCTTCTCGGCCGCCCAGGCCGGCGTGCGCGGGCCGTCCGCCTACCGGGGCGAGCACAACTACGACGCGCTCGAGGATTGGATCGGCCTCAGCAAGACCGAGATCGACGAGCTCCACACCTCGGGCGTGCTGCTGCAGGAGGACCGCGCCGCCGAGCTGAACCAGAGCTGAGCGGGCTCGTCGGGCGACTCAGCCGACGGCCGCCCGGGCCGCCAGCACCAGCTCCACGAACCTCGACCGCTCAGCGGGCGAGAGCACCTCGTAGGCCGGCGCCACCAGCTCCGAGGTGAGCCGCTCGGCCTCGGCGCGCGCCGGTACCAGGGCCGCCGCGTCCGGGTACGGCTCGGGCCAGCCGAGGTCCCGCGCCCACGCCGGCCCGCCGCGAGGCGGTTCGGCGGCCAGGGCGGCGTCGAGCGGCGTCAACCCCGTGGCCAGCACGGCCGTCAGGTGCGCCCCGCCCCGCAGCTCCCGCAACGCCTGGAGGGCGAGCGCCGCCGACGCCGCCGCGTCCTTCGGCGCGGGCACGGCCCGCCAGCCGGCGAAGAGGGCGCCGCCCAGGGCGGGCAGGGCCGCGTCGACCACCGTGCGGGTCAACTCCGTCAACCGGGCCAGGTCCGGCTCGGGCACGCCGGCCAACGCCCGACGCGCCCAGGTGAAACAGCAGTCGGCGTACTCGGATGCCGCCTTGGCCGCCGCGAGCTCCGCCGGGCGCGACTCCCAGAACGTCCGCAGCCGGTCGGGGTGCATGAAGCCCACGGCCGCAGCCACCACGTCGGCGTCCACGTCACCGAGCACCCCTCCGCGCCCGCACACCCAGAAGCCCCGCCCCGGCAGGAGGCCCAGCGCCTCGCCCCGAGCGTTCGTCTCGGGGGCGATGAGCCAGGCCCTACCGAGCTCGAGCACCGCCGTCGAGGTGCGTGCGACGACGTCTGCGGCGGATGTCCCCGTGCCGACCATGCCGGGAAGCTACCCGGCCGAGGGGACGCCCGCGGCCGCCGACGCCGACCACGGCCGCCGCGGCGCGACCACGGCCGCGACGTTCGTTCAGTAGTACCAGGGGAAGGGCGACCAGTCGGCGGCGCGCTTCTCCAGGAAGGCGTCGCGCCCCTCGGCCGCCTCGTCCGTCATGTAGGCCAGCCGGGTCGCCTCGCCGGCGAAGACCTGCTGGCCGACGAGCCCGTCGTCGACCATGTTCAGGGCGAACTTGGCCATGCGCTGCGCCGTCGGGCTCTTCGAGTTGACCCGCCGGCCCCACTCGAGGGCCACCTCCTCGAGCTCGGCGTGGGGCACGACGGCGTTCACCATGCCCATCCGGTGGGCGTCCTCGGCGCTGTACTCCGAGCCGAGGAAGAAGATCTCCCGGGCGAACTTCTGGCCCACCTGGCGGGCGAGGTAGGCGGAGCCGAAGCCGCCGTCGAAGCTGGCTACCTCGGTGTCGGTCTGCTTGAAGCGGCCGTGCTCCCGGCTGGCGATGGTGAGGTCGCAGACCGAGTGGAGGCTGTGGCCCCCGCCCGCCGCCCAGCCGGGCACCACGCAGATGACCACCTTGGGCATCACCCGGATGAGCCGCTGGCACTCGAGGACGTGGAGCCGGCCGGTGCGGCCCGGGTCGATGCTCTCCGCCGTCTGGCCCACGCCGCCGTCGGGCCCCTCGACCGTGTAGCGGTAGCCGTCCCGCCCCCGGATGCGCTGGTCGCCGCCCGCGCAGAACGCCCAACCGCCGTCCCGGGGCGACGGCCCGTTCCCGGTGAGCAGCACGCAGCCCACGTCGGAGGACATGCGGGCGTGGTCGAGGGCGCGGTACAGCTCGTCCACGGTGCCCGGCCGGAACGCGTTGCGCACCTCGGGCCGGTCGAAGGCGATGCGCACCGTGCCGTGCCCGACGGCCCGGTGGTAGGTGATGTCCTTGAATTCGAAGCCCTCCACCGGGCGCCACGCATCGGCGTCGAACAGCTCCGAGACCATCATGTCCTCCGTGGGGGGTGCCCGTGCCGCGCCGGGCGGCGTGCCCGAGCAGGTGGCGGCGGCGCTCCAGGCTGCCAGATGCGACCCGTCCGGCGCCCGTCCGGCGCCAGCTCCTGCGGCGCGAACCGTGGTGTGGGTGCGGGCTGGGTTCCTGGTGAGAGGCGGATCTCGCGTGGTTCGGGGGCCACGGGGACGGGGCGCGCGTAGCCTCGACGCGGACCCCCCGGCAGCCACCGAGAGGAGACCCCCATGGCCGAGGCCCGTACCGCCCGCGCAGGTGACACCGTGCTCGTCCACTACACCGGCAAGCTCGACACCGGCCAGCCGTTCGACAGTTCCGTCGGCCGGGAGCCCTTCTCCTTCGAGCTCGGCGCCGGTCAGGTGATCCCCGGCTTCGACGAGGCCATCCAGGGTCTCGAGGTCGGCGCCAGCCGCACTGTCCGCCTCGACGTGGACGACGCCTACGGGCAGCGTCGCGAGGACCTGGTCCTCCACGTGCCCGCCGACCAGGCTCCCGGCGGGCTCAACGCCGGCGATTCGGTGCTGCTCGGCGGTGAGCAGCGTGCCTTGGTCGTCGACGTCACCGACGCCGAGGTCGTCGTGGACGCCAACCACCCCCTCGCCGGCGAGGCGCTCACCTTCGACCTGGAGCTGGTCGGCATCACCTGACCGTGCTGCTCCTTCACTACGGCGGCGGGCCGACGTAGTACGCCGCGGGGCGGATGACCTTCGCCTCCGCGCACTGCTCGAGCGCGTGCGCGCACCAGCCCACCACGCGCCCCACGGCGAAGGTGGCGGTGAACAGCGCCCGCGGCACGCCACAAGCCTCGAGCACGACCGGCGCGTACAGGTCGACGTTGGCGACGAGCCGCCGCCCGGCCAGGACCCGCAGCCCGGTCTGCTCGACATGGGCCACCAGCGCGTGGCGCTCGGGCGACAGCGCGGCGAGCACCTCGGAGAGCAGCGTGCAGCGGGGGTCGGGCGCCCGGTACACCGAGTGCCCGAAGCCCATCAGCCGGCGGCGGGCGGCGATCTCGTCCCGCATCCACACCTCGGCACGGTCGGCCTCGGCGATGCCGTCGAGCATGTCGAGCACCTTGGCCATCGAGGCCCCGTGCCGAGGCCCGCTCAGGGCGGCCAGGGCGCCCACCAGGCAGCCGCCCAGGTCGGTACCGGTGGAGGCGATGACGCGTGCCGCGAACGTCGAGGCATTGAAGCCGTGGTCGATCGTGAGCACGAGGTAGGTCTCGAGCGCCCGCACGGCCTCGGGCGTGGGATCAACCCCGGTGAGCATCCACAGGTAGTTGGCGACGTGCCCGAGGTCGGCCCGAGGTGGCGTGACGCGGCCGTGGTGCAGCGCGGCGACGAGGGTGGGCAGCGCCGAGATCAGCTGGACGGCGTCAACGCGCCGCTGCTCGGGGCCGAGGTCGACGAGGGCCCGTGTGCCGATGGCCTCTGCCAGCGCGCTGAGCCCGGTGCGCAGGTCGAAGCGGTCGAGCAAGGGGGCGAGCGACGCGGGCAGCGTGCCGTCCCCGATCGCGGGAGCGCCGCTGTCGTCGAGGACGATCGCCGCCACCTCCTCGAAGGTCGAGGTGCGGGCGAGCTCCACCGCGGAGCGCCCCCGGTAGTGGAAGTAGCCCTCGTCGCCGAGGACGTCCCCCACGGTCGTCGCCGTCACCGCCACCCCGTGCAGGCCCCGCGGAACCTCGATCAGCTCGGCCATGCTGGCGCACGCTAGGCCCGTCATGCGTCCCGGCGCGCCAGCAACGCCCCGCTGCCGATGAGCGCGGCCGCGCTGTAGGCGGTCACCACGGCGAGCGATGGCCACGCGCCGAGCGTGCCGACAGCCTCGGGCAGCGCGTCCGAAGTCTGCGTGAGCTTCTCGAGGGCCGCCAGAGGGGCCGCGCCGCCCACCCATGGTCGCAGGTCACCGAAGAGCGGCCCGAAGAGCTGGGGCAGGAGGATGAGGGCGAGCATGGCGACGATGCCGCCCGTCGAGTGGCGCACCACGGTGCCCACGGCGAGCCCCAGCACGCCCACGACCGAGTAGCAGGCGGCGATGCCGATGAGCGCGGGCCAGGGGTCGCCCGGCGCGTAGCCCTGGCCCGCCAGCATGGCGGAGCCCACGAGGTGGGCCAGCGCCGAGCCCACGAGGGTCGGGACGAAGAGGACCACCGCGGTGACGATGGCCTTGGCCCCCAGGACCGTCCCCCGGCGGGGGCAGGCGGCCAAGGTGGTGCGGATCGTGCCCGAGGCCACCTCTCCGGTCATGGCGAGCACGCCGAACACGGCCGCTGCGACCTGGGCCAGCGCCGCGCCGGTGAGGCTCGCGCCGAGGACCGTGTCGTCGGGCTGGAGGCTACCGGTGGCGGCCACGAAGACGGCCGTCACCGGGAGCAGGGCACCGGCGGCCAGGGCGGTCCACGCCGTCGAACGGACCGACCGCACCTTGACCCACTCCGAGGCGACGGCGTGGCGCAGCCCGGTGGGCGAGCGGCGCGCCAGCCCGGCGGGCGACGCCGAGGGAGACGGGGATGGTCGGGCGGCTGTGGCGGTCATGATCGGAGGTCCTCCGGGGTCGGGCTGGCCGGCACGGGGGCGGCGTCGGGAAGTCGGGCGCGGTGCTCGAGCGAAGACCCGGTGAGCTGGGTGAAGACGTCCTCGAGCGAGGGGGCGTGGGGAGCGAGCTCGTGGAGGGGGATGTCGTGTCGGGCGGCGAGCTCGCCGATGGCTGCCGCATCGGGCCCGCGCACCTGGCCCCCACCGCCAGGGTCGGGGGCGACCTGGCCGCCCAGGCGCTCGAGGTGGTGGCGGAGCTCCTCCCATCGGGGCGAGCGGACGACCGTCACCGGCGAAGCGCCGCGCCCGATGACCTCGCGCACGGTCGTGTCGGCCACGAGGCGCCCCAGGCCGATGACGACGAGGTGGTCGGCGGTGAGCTCCATCTCGCTCATCAGGTGGCTCGAGAGCAGCACCGTGCGACCCTCAGCGGCGAGGCGGCGCAGGAGCCCCCGGATCCAGCGAATCCCCTCGGTGTCGAGGCCGTTCACCGGCTCGTCGAGGATGAGGGTGGCCGGGTCGCCCAGCAGCGCGGCGGCGAGGCCGAGCCGCTGGCGCATTCCCAGCGAGAAACCCCGCACTCGGGCGCCGGCCACCGAGCCCAGGCCCACCTGTTCGAGCACCTCGGCGACCCGCGTCGGCGGGATGGCGTTGCTGGCTGCCAGGGCCAGCAGGTGGGCTCGGGCGGTCCGCCCCGGGTGGACGGCGCCGGCGTCGAGGAGGGCGCCGACCTCGCGCAGCGGCGCCCGTAGCGTCGCGTAGGGCGCGCCGTTGACCCGGGTGTCGCCGGCGGTCGGCCGGTCGAGGCCGAGCACGACGCGCATGGTCGTCGACTTGCCCGCCCCGTTCGGCCCGAGGAACCCGGTCACCCGGCCCGGCTGCACGGTGAAGCTCAGCTCGTCCACCGCCACCTTGTCGCCGTACCGCTTCGTCAACCCACGAACTTCGATCACGACCGGCACCGTACGGACGGGGCGCAGCCGGCGAATCCCGCCGCCGCAGTCCGGCTGTACGGCGCCTGCGGTAGCACGAGGCACCGGCGCAGCGGGCCGGGGGCAGCAGGGACGAAGGGCGGAGGGACGAACGGCCCGCCGAGACGCCCCAACGCTCGGGACGCCCACAGCTCAGCTCGGCGGGGTACCGCCCACACGGGCCAGGCCCGTCTCGTAGGCGAGGACCACGAGTTGGGCACGGTCGTGCACGTCGAGCTTGGCCATGGCTCGGTTGACGTGGGTCTTCGCCGTGAGCGGGCTCATGACGAGCTGGCGGGCGATCTCCTCGTTGGAGAGCCCGGCGGCGACGAGGCGCACGACCTCCCGCTCGCGTTCGGTGAGGGCGTCGAGGCGCTCGGGCCCCACCGGCTCAGGCGCGGCTCGCCGGGCGAGCTCCTCGATCACCCGGCGGGTCACCCCCGGGGCGAGGAGGCCGTTCCCGGCGGCAACGGTGCGGACGGCCTCGCCCAGGTCTTCGGGCTCGACGTCCTTGAGCAGGAACCCGCTCGCCCCCGCGCCGAGCGCGTCGAACACGTACTCGTCGAGCTCGAAGGTGGTGAGCACGAGCACGCGCACCCCGGCCAGCTCCGGGTCGGACGCGATC
>WHTX01000477.1 GCA_009377505.1 Acidimicrobiia bacterium | reverse complement strand
AGGCAGCGCGTCGCACAGCACCATCAGCGACTTGGCGGTGAGGCGGACGAGCACCACGTCGGGTTCGACGGGCGTGTCGGCCAGCGGGCCGTACGTGACCGCGCCAGGGCGCTCGCTGACCACGGGGACGCTCGGCACGTCCTCCATCGAGACCCAGCCGGAGCCGACGAGAGCGGCGACGTCGTCGTTTCCCGCCACCTCGTCGAGGGTGGCGAACCCGTGGGTGAGCGAACCGACGCTGCAGTTGCCGTGATCGGCCTTGGTCGTGGTGAACGTGCGGTCGGTGGCGTGCATCCAGAACACGCACCCGGCCGGGACCCGCCCCGTGCGGCCGTCGGTCAGCGCTGCCGGCATCGGCCCGTCGTGGTGCGCCACGCCTGCGGGCGGCTCGGCCCCGAACGTGATGGCGACCGGTGGCGCGGTCGGGTGGAGGGCGGCGGTGAGGGCGGCATCGAGGCCGGCCCAGTCGGGGGAGGTCACCCGTCGATCCTGGCACCCTTCGAGGCCTTCGCCAACCGATCGGCCTCCTCCCGTGTGAGAGCGGCACCAGGTGCGACCGCCACGGGCGGACGTGGTTACGTCTTGGCCGCCTCGTAGTACGGGTTGGCGCCCTGCGCGTGGTCGGTGACGTCGACCACGTTGGTGATTTCGGGGATGTTGTCCTTGATCGCCACCTCGATGCCCTGGCCGAGCGTGACGGAGGCCATGCCGCAGCCTTGGCACCCGCCGGAGAGCCGCAGGTAGACGGTGTCGTTCTCGACGGCCACGAGGTCGGCTCGGCCACCGTGGCTGGCGATGCTCGGGTTGATCTGTCGCTCCAGCACCTGGAGGATGCGCTGGGCCACGTCCCCGGTGAGGTCGCCGACCGGGGGGGCGTCGGCGGCACCCACGGCCGGGCTCGGCGCCGGCGGCGCGGGGGGCCGGTTCGGGTTCGTGATGGCCAGGCCGGGGTTGAGCAGGTCCCGCGACATGCCGAGCGTGGCCCCCGTGAGGCGCTCGACGCTGCCCGCGGGGATGACCACGGTGAGGTCGTCGTGGTGGGTCACGGCGTCCTCGGCGGCGGCCGCGTCGACCACGTCGAAGTAGACGTCGTAGGTGTACTCGCCCTGGGCCGCCCCCGAGACCTCGAGCCAGAGGGCGAGCTTGTCACCGTCGGGTTCGCCGGCCCGGATCTCCTGCACCTTCTTGAGGGCGTGGGGCGTGGCGGTCAGCAGCGGCGCGGCAGCCCGGTCCACAGGTCCACCATGGTCGCGGGTCTGGTCGTCCACGCCACCAGGCTACGACGCTGCGTCTCAGACGGTCGCGGTGCCGCCATGCTGGGGTCGTGCGGGTCTTGCTGCTGCTGCCGACGGCGACGTACCGCGCCCCCGACTTCGTGGCCGCCGCCGCCGCGCTGGGGGTCGAGGTGGTGGTCGGCTCGGAGCGGGCGCAGGCGCTGGCGGGGGCAATGGGCGACCGCGCCCTCGTCGTGCCGCTCTCGGACCCGGGCGCGGCAGCCGACGCCATCGAGGCCTTCCACCGCAGGTCGCCGGTGGCCGCCGTCGTTGCCGTCGACGAGCAGGGCGTGGTGGCCGCGGCGACCGCATCGGAGCGCCTCGGGCTGCGCCGCAACCCGCCCGCGGCCGTCGCCGCCACGAGAGACAAGGCGGCGATGCGGGTCGCCATGGGGGCTGCGGGGCTTGTCCAACCGCCGCACCGCCTGGTGGGCCCGGGAGACGACACCGCTGCTGCGGCCGAGGCGGTGGGCCTGCCGTGCGTCGTGAAGGCGACGTCACTCTCCGGCAGCCGCGGCGTGATCCGGGCCGACACCGCAGCCGACGCGGTCACCGTCGCCGCGCGGGTGCGCGCCATCGCCGCCGCCGCCGGCTCGCCCCACGATGCGCCCGTGGTCGTCGAGGCGTTCGTCCCCGGGGTCGAGGTGGCGGTCGAGGCGCTCCTGCGAGGTGGACGGCTCCACGTGCTCGCCACCTTCGACAAGCCCGACCCGCTCGACGGCCCATACTTCCAGGAGACAATCTACGTCACACCGTCGCGCCACCCGGCGCCGGTGCTGGCCGACCTGCACGACACCGTCGGCGGGGCGACCGCCGCCATCGGCCTCGTCGAGGGGCCCGTCCACGCCGAGGCCCGCATCACCCCCGCGGACGAGGTCGTGATGATCGAGGTCGCGGCTCGTTCCATCGGCGGCCTCTGCGCCCGCACCCTCCGCTTCGGCGCCGGGATCAGCCTCGAGGAGGTCATCCTCCGCCACGCCCTCGACCTCCCCCTCGACGACGCCGGTCGGGAGGTGGCGGCGACAGGCGTCCTCATGGTGCCGATCCCCCGCAGCGGCACCCTCCGTCGGGTCGACGGTATCGACGCAGCGGAGGCGGTCCCGGGCGTGGCCGGGGTGGAGATCACGATCCTCGACGGGCGTCCCGTGCGGGCCCTGCCCGAAGGCGACCGCTACCTGGGCTTCGTGTTCGCCCGCGGCGACGACCCCGCCGAGGTCGAGGCATCCCTGCGGGCCGCCCACGCAGCACTCGACGTGGTCATCGACGAGCCCTGACCGGCGGGTAGTGGGTCAGTTTGAATCAGTGCGGTGCGCTTCTGCGTCTACCTCGATGAGACCCTCAGCTTGGGCGAGGGTGAGGAGCCGCCGGGCGGCACCGGAGGGGTTGCGTAGGACGAGCGACCCACCCATTAGTCGGCCCCGCGCCT
>WHTX01000088.1 GCA_009377505.1 Acidimicrobiia bacterium | reverse complement strand
ATGGCCACCCAGTTGTCGCCTCGCCGAGGCCGTCGATCCCCGGAGCCTCGGCCGCCGCGGGGTAGACGCCGTGGGGCGCCATCGCCGGGTACTCGCTGCGGTTCGAATTGGGCCTGCCCTCGCGGCGCAGGGGCCGCTTGTTCACGGTCCAGTCGAGCAGCGCCGGGCCGTTGAGATAGGCCCCGGCTTCGCTGCAGGACAAGTCGACCCACTGGCCCTCGCCGGTACGCGCCCGGTGCCACAGGGCGGCGAGGATGCCGATGGCCATGTAGTAGCCGCCCGTGTGGTCCATGTAGGAGTAGCCCCAGCCGGCCGGGGGCTCGTCGGGCAGGCCGGACTGGAAGGTCATGCCGGACACGGCCTGGGCGATCGGCCCCCAGGACTTGTACGAGGCGTAGGGCCCGCTCTGGCCGAACCCGCAGTTCGACACGTAGATGACGTCGGGCCGCAGCTCCCGCAGCCGCTCGTAGCCGAACCCGAGGCGGTCGAGCACGCCGGCGGCGAAGTTCTCCGAGACCACGTCGGACCGCCGCACCAGCTCGGCGAGCAGCTCCTTGGCCCGCTCGGTGCGCAGGTTCAAGGTGATGCCGAGCTTCTCGACGTTGTGGTTGTTGAACCCGGCTCCGTACTCGATGCCGCGGCGCTCGTCCTTGAAGGGCGGAGCACCCCGCAGGATGTCCCACCTGCCCTTCTTGACCGGGTCTTCGATGCGGATGACCTCGGCCCCGAAGGCGGCGAGCCACTTGGTGGCGCCGGCGCCGGCCAGCTGGCCGGTGAAGTCACAGATGCGGATGTTGGCGAGCGGTCCCCCCATGGGCCGGCGATGCTAACCGGACATGGAGGACGACACCGCCCCCGCCCCGCGACGGCCCCGGGAACCGAGCCTCGTGCTGGCCCGCTGGCGTGGCCCCTGGGCCGACGACGACCCCGACGCCGCTTTCAAGGCCGAGGTGGCCGCGTACGGTCGCCTCGACCCCCTCGAAACGCTCCGCGGCCTCTCCGCCCACACGGGGATACCGGTGGGCGCCCTGGCCCTCTACGTGCTCGCCCGCTTCGCCACGACGGGATCGGAAGGCCTGCTCCACCTGGGCGGCGCCACGGTCGAGCGCATGTGGGCGACCTGTGAGGCGGCCGAGGCCACGGCCACTGACGCTGCCCGCCTCGAGGCGTACCGGACGTTGCGCGGGATGCTCTCGTGGTTGCGAGCACCACTGGCGGATGGCTCGCTCTGAGCTAGTGGTGCCGGTAGCAGCGCCCTTCGAAGTGGGGTGGGTGCTCGGGCCCCGGTCTTGGGCGATGCTCCGGTGATGAAACGCCTCGTGGGGCGACGGCGTGCCTGGCGGGATGCGTCACGATGCGCCGCAGGTGGCAGCGACCTGCCCCCCGGCGAGCCTGGCCACGCCCGACGACACCACCCGACCAGCGCGCCCGCCCGGAGTTTCGTCACCGGAGCAACGGCCATGGACAGCTCGAGGTCCTGTGTCTCGCCACTACTGCGGCAGGCCCTGGGGGGCCCAGCGGGGCTGTACAGCCCGGGGCGCGAAGTCGGACCACTCCGGGGCGAGAGCGCTGGGGACGAGCTCGAGGAAGGTGCGCACGCTTGAGGGCTGCACCACATAGAGCTCCATGGGCGAGGCAGCCACCACGGTGGCGCCGAAGCAGACCCGGTCCACCCAGGCGGACAGGCCCACCGTCTGGTGCCGGTCGACGAAGCTCACGCCGACGCCGTCGAGCTCGACCCGGGCCCAGCCGGCCTTGATGACGAAGGGCTCCACCGGGCGCAGGCCCTGGCGGGCGAGGGTGGTGCCCGCGGAGACGCGCACCACGTCGACGAGGGACGCCGCCCGCCCGAGCTGTACCAGGGGCACCCGGGCGAAGAGCGGATGACGGGAGAGCTCACGTGCCTTGCGGTCGCGCCGCGCCCGGAAGGCACGTAGGACGTGCAGCCCAGAGAGGTCCACGTCCTCACGGTACGGTCGCGACCCCGCCAACCCGCCGCCATTTCAGCGGTCACCTGTCACGCGACCGCGGCTCGGAGCCCGTGCCGATCAGGGCAGGTCGGCCTCGGCGTCGAGGTCGAGGCGGACCCCCTGGCCGACGAGCCAGCCGCCGCCGGGCATGGGCACGTTCATCTCCATGTCGTAGTCGCGGCGGTCGAACTGGCCTCGGGCGTTGAAGGCGAGCTTGGCCCGCCCGCCCCGGGCCACTGGCACCGCCCCCTCGAAGGTGGCGTCGAGGGTGATCGGCTTGGAGACGGCGCGGATGGTCAGGTCGCCTTCCACCCGCCAGCGGTTCTCGCCCAGGAAGCGGACCGCGTTGGAGCGGAACGTCAGGGTCGGGTGGTTCTCGACGTCGAGGAACTGCTCGCCCCGCAGGTGCCCGTCGGCCTGCTCGTGGGTCGTGTCGATGCTGGCAGCGTCGATGGTGACCTCGACCGTGGAGTCCTCGGGGGACTCGGCGATCACGAACTGGCCGGAGAAGGACCGGAAACGCCCCCGCATGCGGGTGATGCGGGCGTGGCGCGCCTCGAAGGCGAGTGACGAGTGCTGGGGGTCGATCACCCACGTGCCGGGGATGGGCAGCTCCACCCCGTCCACGACCCGGATGGGGTCGATGAGGGCGGGCTTCGTCTCGGTGGTCATGGGGGGCTCCTGGGCGGTAGGACGGGACGGACGCGGCCAGGCTAGACGTGGGGCCCCGGAGCGGAGCCGAGGCCTCCGGGCGGCCCTCAGGTAGCCGCGTCGGCCAGCTCGGCGAGGGAGTCGGCCAGCCAGTCGTTCAGCCGCCACAGGTCGGGGACGAGCTCGCGACAGGCGATCAGCCCGAAGTCCAGGCCGTCGAGGTAGCTGCTCACCGTGATGTTGAGCCCCATCCCGTCGGTCACGATGGACACCGGGTAGGTGTGCCGCAGCTGGGCGCCGGCCAGGTAGAGCGGCTCGCGAGGGCCGGGCACGTTCGAGATGGTCACGTTGAAGGGCGGGTTCACCACGTCGGCGATGCGGGTCTGGGCCAGCAGGCGCGACGCCTGGGCGGCCACCGCGGGCGGGGCGAACTGCGCGAAGTCCTGCAGCGCCGCCGCCGGCACCGCGGCGAACTGCTCCTTCGCCGCCACCGTTGAGCGGTTGATGAGGCGCAGGCGCTCCACCACGTCCTCGATGTCGGTGCCCAGGCTGGCGATCATCGCCGACACCTGGTTGGAGTACGTGTCCGCCTCGCCGCCCGAGCGGGTGGAGATCGGGCACATGGCGAGCAGCGGGTCGGCGGGCAGGGCGTCGTGCTCCACGAGCCAGCGGCGCAGGGCGCCGGCGCACACGGCGAGGACCACGTCGTTGACCGTCACGCCGAAGTGCGACTTGACCCGCTTCACCTCGGCAAGGGGCACCGAGACGTAGGACCAGCGCCGGTGGGCGGTGATGGTGGCGTTGAAGGGCGTGCGGGGCGCGCGCCGGGTGGGCAGCACGCCCGTCGGCGCCGGCGCACGTCCCCCCTCGACGTCCCCGGCCCAGGGCCACCACCCCCCGGCCGGGGCGGGCGGCAACAGCTGGCGGAACGAGCGCTCCATCGAGCCGTCCCGGCTGCGCTCCATCAGCTCCTGCCACAACCGGAACTGCGCCCGGGCCGCCTGTTGGGGGCGGGCGGCGAGGTTCCAGAAGGTCCGGCCCAGCAGCTCGGCCGGGCTGGGAACGGTGTCCGGCCTCCAGGGCTCCGTGGGGGGAGGGGGCGGTGAGGGCACGGGGTTGTCGTCGAGGAGGACGGTCATGAGCTCGACGCCCGAGGCGCCATCGATCGTGGCGTGGTGCGTTTTGGCGAAGTGGCCGACGCCGCCCGACTCGAGGCCCTCGATCACGTACCACTCCCACAGCGGGCGAGACCGGTCGAGGGGGAGGGAGGCGAGGTGGGCGACCAGGTCAGCAAGCTGCTCGCGGTCACCGGGCGGGGGCACCGCGATGTGGCGGACGTGGAAATCGAGATCGAAGTTTGGCGACTCGATCCAGTAGGGGTGGTCGAGGTCGAAGGGGACCTCGACGAGCTGGCGCCGGTAGGGCGGCAGCAGGTGAAGGCGCTCCTCGATCTGGCGGAGCGTCGTGGCGTAGTCGGCGCCTTTGTCGTAGACGTAGAGCGAGCCGACGTGGCCGAACTGCGTGGCCGTCTCCATGGTCAGGAAGCTGGTATCAGCGCTGGTCAGCTGCTTCACGACGCCCCCCAGGTGACTCGTGTGGGCGGAGCCTAGGCTGCCGTCGGTCCCGGTGCCGCGGGCGCAAGCGCAGCGTCAGCCGGCGGGGAGGCTGGGCTGCGGCCCACCTGGCGGGAGGGCATGGGGCGCGCCGCTGGGGCCGGCTCCTAACATGCGGCGGTGCCGCCCACCGCCGACCCGGCCACCGCCCCGGGCGGAGCCCACGGCCCGACCTTCGGGCCTTCGCCCACGCGGCCATGGGGGGCGTCAGCTCGGGAGGACGGCGGGGGCGCGGGGATGGCCCGCCGGGGCCCCACCCGCCCCGGCCTGCTGCTCGACCTCGCCGCCGTGGGCGCCCTGCTGTCGTTCGTGGCGGTGTTCTTCTGGCCCCTCGTGACCGGGCACATGTTCTCGACCGTGGCCGGTGTCCAGTCGCTCATCTTCCCGTGGGCGGCGGACCCCCCGAGCATCGGGGACGTCCTCCAGAACGACAGCGCCACCCTCAACTTCGGCTGGCAGGCGTTCGCCCAGGAGGTGCTGCAGAGCGGTTCCTTCCCGTTCTGGAACCCCTCCAGCTTCGGCGGCTACGCCCTGTTCGCCAACGGCTCGTCGGGCTTCGCCAACCCGGTCCGCATCCTCCTGGCCCTCACGGTGGGGCCGGGCCCGGCACACGAGCTGTTCTCGATCCTCCACCTGGCGGCCGGGGGGGTGCTCGCCTACCTGCTGGGCCGAGACCTGCGCTTGGCGCGGTGGGGTTCGCTGTTGGCGGCGACGGCGTGGATGCTCTCGTCGTGGAACCTCGGCTGGCTGCACCTCGAGGTCGTCTCCCCGGTCATCGCCTTCTTCCCTGCCGGCTTGCTGACCGTGCGGCGGGCGGTGCTGCGGCCGAACCTGAGCTGGGTGGCGCTGGCCGCGGCCACGCTCGCCTGGCTGCTCGTCTCCACCCACCTGCTGTTCGCGCTGGTGACCTGGTCCATCTGCATGCTCTACGGGGCCGCGCTGGCGGTGGGCCCTCTCCTTGCCCGGGCCGGTCGTGACGCGGGGGCGGCGCTGGGCCGGGGGGCGCGGGCCGGGGCCGCAGCCGTGCTCTCCGTGGGCCTCGGCGCCCCGGTGCTCCTGCCGACCTGGCTGATGCTGGCCCGCTCCCAGCGCGAGCCGATGACCTACGAGGTGCTGCGCGAGGTCTGGATGGGCAGGCCCGAGTCGTTCCTCAACACGTTCACGCCCGAGGCGCTGCCCCTCACGGGCGCCACGTTCAACTCCGAGCTCGTGTTCGCCGGGACGGCGACCGCCCTGCTGGCCCTCGTCGGCCTGTTCGCCCGGCGCCGCCCCGCCGCCTCCCTGGGCCGCGGCCTCGCCGCCGGCGTCTTCCTCGTCACCGTCGGCACGCCCCTCACCTGGTTGGTCTTCACGTTCGTGCCGGGCATGGACGTCTTCCGGCCCTACGACCGCCTGGTGATGTGGTGGCCCCTCGCCGTGGGGCTGTTGGGCGGGGCGGGCCTCGACGTGCTCGTCGAGCGGTGCGGCCGGTACCGGCGGTGGCTCGGGGCCGCCCTGGCCGTGCTCGTCGTGGCCGGCACGGCCGGGCAGCTGCTCGACTACGGGCGCGCCATCAGCCCGCCCTTCCCGCCGCGCGACTCGCGATACCTGTTCCCCGACACCGACCTGCTCGCCGCCATGCGGGAGGAGGGGACGTCCACGGCTGGTTGGCCCCAGCGCCACGCCGGGCTGCGCGCCCCCCAGGCGCTGCCCTGGACGTTCTCGATGCTATCGGCCAACACCAGCCTGGCCGCGGGCCTGGACTCGGCCACGGGCTACGACTCTGCCGTCCCGGCGCGCTCCACCGACGTCGTGCGGGTGCTGGCTGGCGAGCCCATCGAGCAGGTGCTCGCCTCGGGCCTCGACGCGGCGTACTTCCCGGTGCTCGAGGCGGGCACGGCGCGCCTCGACCTTCTCGGCCGGGCGGGGATCGGCCAGGTGGCCATGGCGCCGGGCATCAGGCTCGACGAGCCCTGGGCCGCCCCGCTCGTCGCCGTGGGCGCCGAGGAGCGCTACCGCGGTGCCGACGGCACCCTCGTCCAGCTGCCCGAGGCCGGGCCACGACTGGTGGGGGGCACGATCGTGGCCGCCGGGCGCGACGATGCCCTGCGCACGTTCACCCGCCCAGGCTTCGACCACACCACGGCACTCCTCGTCGAGCAGGACCAGGTGGACCGGCTGGAGGGCGTCCAGCTCCCCGGGGCGCCCGGCCCCGCGGGCGACGTTGTGGAAGCGACCAGGGGCACGAACACGGCCCGCCTCGTCGTGGAGGCCGACCGCCCGGCGTGGCTGCTCGTGCCCGACGGCTGGGACGATGGTTGGTCGGCCGAGGTGGACGGGCACAACGTGCCGGTACTGCGGGCCGACTACTCCCAGCGGGCCGTGCTCGTGCCCGAGGGCCGCTCCGAGGTGACCTTCAGCTACCGGCCCGAGGGGTGGCGACCGGGAGTGGCCATCGGTGTCGTCAGCCTGTTGCTGTGCGTGTCAGGAACGGCGGTGTCGTGGCGGCGACGTCGCCGTAGGGGTCGTCCCGCCGGGCCTGGGGCGCCAACCCTCATCGTTCACGAGGCTCGTGGCCATGCCGCTGACCTGGACGGCACCTGGTCGGTCGAGTGATGCGACCGACTGGCTGGCCAGCTCGAACGAGCTCGGATGCAAGATCGGGGCCAGGTCGAACAAGAACTGGTAGGCAAACAACGTCGGCCGCACCCTGACGGCGAGGCGGTCGAGCCGCTGGAGGAGGCTGCCCGACGAGCGCCCGCCAGCGTCGCCCACTTCCTCTTCGGCCGCGCCGCGTTCGGCGACTTCGAGGGGCAGGCCCGTCGTGTCCTGTCGCCGCACGGTGAACCCGGCCCCCTCGACCAGGTGAAGGAAGCTGCGCCGGGTGAAGAAGCGCACGTGGGTCCTGTCGAGGATGCCGCGGCGGTCGTAGTCGAAGGCCCCCAGCGCGACGCGGGCGCGCGGGTACCAGTGGGCGAAGTTGGGGATGCTCACCATGACCCGGCCGTCCGGGCGCAGCAGCCGGCGGGCGTCGGCCAGCACCCTCTCGGGCCGGCGCACGTGCTCGAGCACGTCGGCGGCGAGCACCAGGTCGTAGTCCTCCCCGACCTCCTCGGGGATGCCGCCGTCGAGGTCGGCCTGCACGAAGCGGTCGACCCGGCTCTCGACGTCGCCGACGGGGGCGAGGTCGACGCCGGTCACGTGGTGGCCCTGGGCGCGCAACCTGGCGGCGAGGGCCCCGTCGGAGCAACCCAGGTCGAGGACCCTGACGGGAGCCAGCTGGGCCGTCCAGCGCTCGATCTTGGCGTGGGAGCTGTGGGGGCCGTGCTTCTCCTCATAGGCGGCGGAGGCGAAGGCCGTCTCCCCCGACCCGAAGCCCATCTTGTGGAGCCGGTAGCGGACGACGTCGTGCGTGATGTCGACCGCGTACTTCATGCCGTTCACGTAGCAGATCTCGTCGCCGTAGTAGGTGGGGATGGGCACCTCGGCGAGGCGCATGCCCGCTTCGAGGAGGTTGACGATGATCTGGGTGTCGAAGTTGAAGCCGTCGTCGTTGCGCTCGAAGGGGATGGCGGCGAGCGCCTTGGTCGAGTAGGCCCGGTAGCCTGAGTGCCACTCGGAGAGGTTCGCCCCGGCGACGACGTTCTCGAACCGGCTGAGCACCTTGTTGCCGAGGTACTTGTACAGCGGCATGCCGCCCCTGCGGGCCTGGCCGGTCTCCAGCATCCGAGAGCCGAAGACGGCGTCGGCCGAGTCGTCCTCGAGGGGGGCCACGATGCTGGGCAGGAACTCGGGGGCGTACTGGCCGTCCCCGTGGAGGAGGACCACGACGTCGAGCTGGTTCTCGATGGCCCAGCGGTAGCCGAGCTTCTGGTTGCCGCCGTAGCCGAGGTTCTTGGGCGTGCGGACGACTGTGAGGGGCAGGTCGGAGAGCTGCTGGTAGCCGAGCCCGACGAGGTACGTGTCGTCTTGGCTGTGGTCGTCGCTAACCAGGATGCCCGAGATCCTCGGCCGGAAGTCGGTGGGGATCCGGTCGAGCACGGCGGCCAGCGTCGTGGCGGCGTTGTACGCGACGACCAGGATGCCGATGCGCTTCATCCGGGGGCCTCTCCGAGCACGACGGCGGTGATGCCCAGCGACGGTAGCAGGCCAGGTCGTGGTCCCCGGACCGCCATCTGGCTGCCAACGGGCCGGCGCACCACCGCCTCATGAAGATCAGAACACTAGCTTCACCCACCGGCGAGCCGCGAAGCATCGTCCACCGTGGCCGTGCACGATCCTTCGCGGCGCGCCTGACGAGGGGCCAAGGCGCCGGATGGGCAGGCACAGCGTGCGCGGCGCGTCTGCCACGCAGGCACAGCGCCGGCTGGCCCGGACTACGCCGCTTGCAGCGGGAACCCCCCGTAAGCGACCCAGCTCTTGACCACCCCGGCCACCCGCTCGGGCAACAGGGTGGCGCCGGGGAAGAGCCCGGACAGCTCCCGCCGGGTGAGGAGGCGCACCTCGCGCACCATGCGACGCGCCTCGTCGGGGTTGCGGAACGGTCCCCGCCATCCCACCCGTCGCCGCCGCAGCCAGGCCACGCGCAGGTCCTCGGGCAGCCATTGCCATCCGGGCACGAGGAAGTGGGGCTCGACGGGGAAGTGCTGGCTCGGGGTCTGCACCCAGAAGGCCTGGCCCACACGGTCGACCTCGGCCGCCATCGCCGCCTGGCGCCGCAAGGTGAAGAGGTGCTCGATCACCGAGTTGGAGAAGACCACGTCGAAGGCATCGTCCGACCAGCGGGAGAGGTCGGCGGCGTCACCCACCTCGACACAGATGTTGGGCCCGGCGATGTCGAAGGGCATGGCGTTCAGCACCGTGATGTCCACGTCGTCGCGCCCCGACCACCCCCGCTGTGCCCAGAACTGCGGGGTGCCGCCCACGTCCAGGAGCCGCAGCGGGCGCCGGAGCCGGGCGGCGAGCTGGTCGAAGCGGGCGAATCGCTGCCCACGGAAGCGGTTGGCCAGGGAGCGCGGGTCGTCCACGTGGGCGAGCCTGCGCAGGGCCCCGACGTTCGACTCCATGGAGTCGATCCCACCACTGAGCACGAGCAGTCCTCCTCACGCCTGTGGCGCTCCGTGTCCTGCCGCCCGCTTCGCCCGGCCGGCGCAACGCCGATACCGAACGATGCTCCGAGCCTACCGGTGGGGCTGCGCGACTCGCCTCGGCTCGCCCAACGCGACGCCTTCGTCACGCCACGTCGCGGGCGCGAAGCGCACGACGACCGACTTCGACGTCGGCGTGTTGCTCGTCTCCGCGGTGCTCGACAGCGGGACCAGGGCGTTCGTCTCGGGGAAGTAGGCAGCACAGCACCCCCGGGCCGTGGGGAAGGCCACCGCTCGGAAGCTCGCCGCTCGCCGCTCCACCCCGTCGGCCCATTCGCTGACCAGGTCGACCAGATCGCCATCACGCAGGCCGAGGCTGGCGAGGTCCTCGGCGTGGGCGAACACCACCCGCCGCCCGTTGCGGACGCCCCGGTAGCGGTCGTCGAGCCCGTAGATCGTGGTGTTGTACTGGTCGTGGCTGCGCACGGTCTGCAACAGCAACCGCCCCGGTGGCACGCGCAGCACCTCGAGGGCGTTCACGGTGAAGTTGGCCTTGCCCGTGGCCGTGGGGAAGCGGCGCTCGTCGCGGGGCGGGTGGGGCAGCTCGAACCCCCCCGGGTGCCGCACCCGCTCGTTGAAGCGGTCGAAGCCGGGCACGACGCGCTCGATGTGGTCGCGGACGACGTCGTAGTCGGCCTCGAACGCAGCCCAGTTGAGGACGGGCCGGCCCTCGGCGAGGGTGGCGGCCGCCAACCGGCAGACGATGGCGACCTCGCTGAGCAGGCTCGACGACGCCGGCTGCAGGCTGCCCCGGGAGGCGTGGACCATGCCCATCGAGTCCTCGACGGTGACGAACTGCGGGCCGCTGGCCTGCTCGTCGAGCTCGGTTCGGCCGAGCGTGGGCAGGATGAGGGCCACGTCGCCCGTGACCGAGTGGGACCGGTTGAGCTTCGTCGATACCTGGACCGTCAGCCGGCAGCGGCGGAGCGCGGCCAGCGTCGCCTCCGTGTCCGGCGCCGCCGAGGCGAAGTTGCCTCCGAGGGCGAAGAACACGTCGACGTCGCCCCGGGCCATGGCGGCGATCGCCTCGACCGTGTCGTGACCGTGGCCCCGAGGGGGGTCGAAGCCGAACTCGGCGCCGAGAGCATCGAGGAAGGCCGCTTTCGGCTTCTCGTAGATGCCCATGGTCCGGTCACCCTGGACGTTCGAGTGGCCGCGCACGGGGCAGAGCCCGGCGCCCGGCCGACCGATCTGGCCGCGCAGGAGCAGGAAGTTCACGATCTCCCGGATGGTGGCCACTGAGTTCCGGTGCTGCGTCAGGCCCATGGCCCAGCACACGATGACCTTGCCGGCGGCCCGGACCTCGGCCACGGTCGCCTCGATCTCGGCCCGGGTGAGGCCGGTGGCCTCGGCGACGTCGTCCCAGTCGAGGTGGCGGAGGTCGGCGGCGAGGGCCTCGAAGCCGTGGGTGTGCTCGTCGACGAAGGCCCGGTCGACCACCATGGCAGGGTCGGCGTCCTCCGCCTCGAGCAGCAGCAGGTTCAGGGCCTTGAAGAGGGCCAGGTCGCCGTTGAGCCGGATCTGGAGGAACCGGTCGGCGAGCTGGGTGCCCCGCCCGACCAGGCCCTTCGGCTTCTGGGGGTCGTCGAAGCGCAACAGCCCGGCTTCGGGCAGGGGGTTGACGGCGATGATGCGGGCGCCGGCATGCTTGGCCTGCTCGAGGGCCGAGAGCATCCGGGGGTGGTTGGTGCCCGGGTTCTGGCCGACGACGAAGATGAGGTCGGCCTGGGGGAGGTCCTCGAGGCGGACCGAGCCCTTGCCCACTCCGATGGTCTCCCCGAGTGCGGACCCGCTCGACTCGTGGCACATGTTCGAGCAGTCAGGCAGGTTGTTAGTGCCGTAGGCGCGCACGAAGAGCTGGTAGAGGAAGGCGGCCTCGTTGCTGGTGCGGCCCGAGGTGTAGAAGACCGCCCGCTCGGGGCTCGTTCGGTTGAGCTCGGCGGCGACGAGGCGGAAGGCGTCGTCCCAGCTCACCGGCACGTAGTGGTCGCTCCCGGAGGCCTTGAGCATGGGCTCGGTGAGCCGGCCCTGCTGGCCCAGCCAATAGTCGCTGCGCCGGGCGAGCACGCTCGTGGGGTGGGCGGCGAAGAGGTCGGCTGTCACCCGGCGCCGGGTGGCCTCCTCGGCCACGGCCTTGGCACCGTTCTCGCAGAACTCGATGCGGTGGGTGGCGTTCGGCTCGGGCCAGGCGCAGCCCGGGCAGTCGAAGCCGTCGGGCTGGTTGACGCGGAGCAGCGTGCGCACCGATCGAGTGGCGCCCATCTGGCCCACGGCCATGCGGACGCTGGCGACGACGGCGGGGACGCCGGCCGCAGCCTGCTTCGGCTCGGACACCACGAGGGCGTCCTCCGAGGGGTCCTCCACCGGCGCCCGGGTGCGCCGCAGCGGGTTGGCCCGCAGCCTGCTGGCCCAGCTCGCTCGCCTGTCCCCGGTCACCTCCGTCACCCTACGCAGCCCGCTGGCGCTGGCGCGCCCGCCCGAGGGCGCCCGGTGCGGTGGCTGCCGTGCCCTGCGGTGCCTGGCGGCGACCACGCCCGACTCGCAGCCAGGGGCGCACAGAACCGCCATCCCCGCTGCCAGATGGTGGAGGGCACAGCAGCGCGCCCAGGTGGTCGAGCGGCGCCGCCGGTCCCGCGGCGCCCGCCTCCGCCGTTACCGTGACCCGCGGATGGGGACAGACGCCGCCAGCGCGGCCGACTGGTGGGAGCTGCACCTGTCCGGCGAGGGCCGGGTCGCCCTGGCCGAACGGCTGTGGGAAGAGCTCGGCGCCGCCGCCGTGGCCGACGCGGGCGACGCGCTGGTCGCCACCTTCGCCGGCCGGGCGGCGGCCAGCGCGGCCCGGTCGGCCCTCGGTCGGGGCGAGGTGAGGCCCGCTCCGAGCGAGGGCGAGTGGCGCGACGCCTGGCGGGCGTGGGCGCAGCCCGCGGTGGCGGGACGGCTGCTTGTGCGGCCCGCCTGGCTGGCGCCCGACCCCGAGACGGAGGCCGGCCGGCTGGTCGTCGTGCTCGAGCCCGGGGCGGCCTGGGGCCACGGCGGGCACCCGTCCACCCGCCTCGTGCTCGAGGTGCTGTCCCGGAGGCTGCGGGGGGGCGAGTCGGTACTGGACGCGGGGTGTGGTTCGGGGTCGCTGTCCGTCGGCGCCCTGGTGCTCGGCGCCGGGCACGTGACGGCCACCGACATCGACCCCGCGGCGCTCCGCGCCACCAGAGCGAACGCCACGCGCAACGGGGTCGCCGACCGGCTCGAGGTGAGCGGTGCGCCCGTCGCGTCGATTCGACGTCGATTCGACGTGGTCGTGGCCAACATCGGGGCGACTGTGCTCGAGGAGTTGGCCGAGCCGCTGGCGTCGCGCCTGGTGAACGGCGGATTCCTTGTCCTATCGGGCCTCCTCGAGGACCGCTGGCGAGAGGTCGCCGACCGATTCGACGCCACTGGTCGGCTCCACCTCGTCGACGTACTGCACGAGGACGGCTGGGCGGCGCCGGTGCTCGACGCTCGTGACTAACGTCACCCCCCATGGCATCGAACCCGCCCTTCCGGGCCGAGCACGTCGGCAGCCTCCTGCGCCCCCGGGCGCTCAAGGACGCTGCCCGGGGGCGGGCCGCGGGCACGCTCGACGACGCCACCTACCGGGCCACGCTCGATGCCGCCGTCCGCGACGCGGTCGCCCTCCAGGAATCGGTCGGGCTCCAGCTCGTCACCGACGGCGAGCTCGGCCGGAGCTCGTGGTTCGGGTTCTTCTTCGAGCGCCTCGAGGGCTTCACCATCGAGCCGTCGAGGTTCCGCTTCCGCGACGCCGCCGGCGGCACCTACGAGTGGATGACCTGCTACGCCTCCGGCCCGATGCGGCGCCCCCGGGGGATCGCCACCGAGGAGCTCGAGCGGCTGCGCGGCCTCACCACCCGCATGCCCAAGGCCAACCTGCCCACCCCCTCGGTGCTGCACTTCTTCCGGGGGGACGAGTGCCGCGACCCCGCCGTCTACCCCGACATGGACGCCTGGTGGGCCGACCTCGTCGGCATTTACCGGGCCGAGGTGGCCGACCTCGCCGCCCACGGGTGCCGCTACCTCCAGCTCGACGAGGTGCCGATGGCCATGCTCTGCGACCCCGACGTGCGCGACCAGGTCGCAGCCACGGGAGCGAGCCCCGACGCACTGCTCGCCACCTACCTGGCCAAGGTCGACGAGGTCCTCGCCGGCCGGCCCCCCGAGCTGACCGTGGCGATGCACCTGTGCCGGGGCAACTTCCGCTCCCGCTGGATGGCCTCGGGGGGCTACGAGCCCGTCGCCGAGCAGCTGTTCGCCCAGCCCGGTGTCGACGCCTTCTTCCTCGAGTACGACGACGAGCGAGCCGGCGACTTCGCCCCGCTCCGCCACCTCCCGCCGGACAAGGTGGTGGTGCTCGGCCTGGTCTCCACGAAGACGCCCGTGCTCGAGGACGCCGACGACCTCCTCCGGCGCATCGAAGAGGCGAGCCGCTACGTGCCCGCCCACCAGCTCGCCGTCTCCCCCCAGTGCGGCTTCGCCTCGGTCGCCGGGGGGAACTCCGTGGACGAGGACACCCAACGGCGCAAGCTGGAGCTGGTGGTGCAGGTGGCCGAACGAGCGTGGTCCTAGCTACCCTTCGGCCTCCGATGGCCAGGACGAAGAAGGTCGACAAGCCCCTGCGCCGGGGCGAGCGGGTGGTCGCCACGGCCGACCTGCCCGGCATCCCCGAGGGCACGCCCGGCCGCGTCCACCTCATCAACGGGCTGACCTGGCGCCGCTATTGGGTCTTCTTCGACAACGGCGTCAAGCAGGGCTCGATCGACGGCAAGTACATCGTGCGCGCCAAGGACTACGAGTCCTTCAAGGCCCGCCGGGCCGCCGAGGCCGAAGCCGGGGAGGCGGCCGCGCCCGCGGCGGCAGAGGACGAGGCCCCAGCCGCCGAGGCCCCCGCCGAGGACGGCACCGCCTCGAAGGTCCCCGCCCACCTGCTCGAACGGGCCAAGCGCGCCAAGGAGCGACGCGGTCTAGCCTGAGCGGCCATGATCGGCCGACGGGTGGCCATGGTCCTCCTCGCCGTTGGCGGCGCGCTGCTGGGGGCGTGTGGAGGTGACGACGGCGGCGGCGGCGCGGCCGGCACCACAGGCGAGCCGGCGGCGACAGCCCCGGCGAGCTCGAGCACCACGAGCGCGGCCAGCGCCGCGCCGAGCACGACGGCCGCGGCCACGACGACGGCCGCACCGCCCACTGTCGCGGCCGACGCCGTCCTCGTCGTGCAGAACTACCAGTTCGCCCCGCTCACCGTGGCGCCCGGCAGCGTCGTCCAGCTCGAGAACCGGGACGCTGAGCCCCACACCGTGTCGAGCCTCGACCGTTCGATCGCCTTCGACCCCGTCACCGAGACGTTCGTCGCCCCCGGCACCGCCGGCAACTACAGCTACGTCTGCGGCGTCCACGCCTTCATGGAGGGCACCCTCACCGTCAGCTGACAGGACGCTGTCGACCATCAGGGGTGAGGGGCGGCCCGTCACGGGGTGAGGGGCCGCCCGTCGAATCGGTCGACGGTGGCGAAGGCCTCGACCGGCTTGCGGGTGAGCTTCGTCAGCTGCTTGGCCGGCCGGCCGAGGGGCACAAGGGCGGCCACCGCCACCTGGGGCGGCAGTCCGAGCAGGGCCTGCGCTGCGGGCTCCTGCGCGGAGAAGAGCGTCGTCAGGGCGCCGCCCAGGCCCGCGTCCCGGGCTGCGAGCAGGAGGTTCCAGACGAAGGGGTAGACGGACGCCCCCGAGATGACGCCCACACGGTCGAGGTCACGGTCGATGCTGGCCACCATCTCGAGGTCGACGGCCACGACCAGCAGGACGGGCACGTCGACCAGGGCGTCGATCAAGGGCGCCGGCGTGGGGCGTCGCGAGCCCTCGTCCGGGTCGACGGCGCTGGGGACGACGGTGTTGTAAGGGCTCTCCCCCGCGGCCCGCTGCGCCTGGTAGAGCGCCCACGCCGGCCGGGACAGGTCCGCCAGGCGACGACGGGCGTCGCGATCTTTGACCACGATGACCTTCCACCCCTGCCGGTTTCCTCCGCTCGAGGCGAAGCGGGCCACGTCGAGCAGCCGGTAGAGCACCTCGTCGGGGACCGGGTCGTCGGTGAACTCGCGACAGGCGAAGGTGGTGCGGGCGACCTCGGTGAACTCCATCGCCGCATCCTGGCACCCGCGGGCCGGGCGGCCGCCACCGAGCGCTCTCGACGGGAGGCGTGCCGGAACCCGGTGCCTCCACCATCGAGACGTGCCCACCTGCCGGCCGCGGGCTCACGGCTCACGGCCGCAGTCACAGGAAGGTGGCGGTCACCTGGTCGAGCAGGGCGAAGCCCGCCGGCGTCGGCCGCAGCCACCTGCCCTCCACAAGCTCGGCGAGCCCGGCGGCCACCACCGCGTCGAGGGGCCCGGCCAGCTCGGCGCGAGCGTCGAGGCCAGCCCGGGCCGACACGTCAGCGAGGTCGACGCCCTCCCGCAGTCGCAAGCGCGTCAGCACGGCCTCGCGCAGGAGGTCGTGGCGGGTCACGGGCTCGTCCGAGCCGCGCTCGCCCGCCAACCAGCGCTCGAGGGGCGGGCTCGTGCGCCGGCAGCCGACCACGTCGGCCAGAGCGCCCTCGGGAGCGGGCTCGAAGCACGACGCCCCCGGCCCGAGGCCCAGGTAGCAGCGGTTGTGCCAGTAGGCGAGGTTATGGGCGCAGCGCTGGCCGGGCCGGGCGTGGTTCGAGACCTCGTAGCGCTCGAAGCCGTGGCGGCCGAGCACGTCCGCCGCGGCCTGCAGGGCAGCTGCCTCGGCGGCGGCGTCGACCTCGACACCGTCTCGGGCGAAGGGGGTACCCGGCTCGATGGTCAGGGTGTAAGCGGAGAGATGGTCGACTCCGCTCGAGACCAGGCGCTCGAGGTCGAGGTGCACGTCCTGGCCGGGCACGGCGGTGATGACGTCCACGGACGTGGTCGCCGCCCCCGCGGCCAGCACAGCGTCGAGAGCGGCGAGGCCGCCGGCGGCGTCGTGGGGCCGGCCGAGGAAGCGCAGCACCTCGTCCTGGGTCGACTGCACGCCGAGGCTGAGCCGCGTGAACCCCAGCGCCACCCAGGCCCGCGCCCGGGAGGGGGTGACGGTGAGGGGGTGGACCTCGAGCGTCGCCTCCTCCGTCGCCCAGCCGAGGTGGCGGACGAGGATGCCGACGAGGCGTTCGAGCTCGGCTTCGCGCAGGTAGGACGGCGTGCCACCGCCCAGGTACACGGTGCTCACGCCCCGGTGCCCCAGGAACCGCGCCGCCTCGGCGGCGTCGCGCTCCAGGCGGTCGAGGTAGGCAGCGACAGCGCCGGCGCGCCGCTCGAGGACGTGGAAGTCGCAGAAGGGGCAGATCGTGGGGCAGAACGGCACGTGCACGTAGACATGCTCGACGTCGTGCCCACAGGCGTTGCTGCGGCTCACCCCGCCAGTATCGCCGCGGCCGAGGGGCTCAAGTGCCGGTGGTCGACCAATGCCAGGGCTCGCTCGGCAGGTTGTAGAAGCCGAAGCGGGCGGCGTTGGCGGCGAGCCACTTGAAGGTCGGGCTCTCCCGGGTGCGGACCAGGTCGCCGTTGGGGCCGGTGAAGTCGACGGCCAGGCCCCGCTCGTGCATGGAGCGGCCCGGCCGGGCCACCGGCGGGCTGCACTCCCAGGAGGGCTTGTCCCAGATGTCGTAGTCGGTCGGCCCGCAGACCTCGCGGCGGATGCTGATCTGGTCCTCGATGTT
>WHTX01000476.1 GCA_009377505.1 Acidimicrobiia bacterium | reverse complement strand
AGCCGCGTCGCCAGCACCGGCCCGGTGTTGGCCTCGAGCAGGCTCCCGACGATCGCGACGATCTGCCCGGGGGCCTTGCCCGGCCCGTACACGACCTCCGGAAGGCCCTGGCGGCTCTCCCGGCCCACGTCCGGGCGGGCGAAGCCGAGATCGGTGAAGCCACCGCCACCGCTCACCGGGCGGCCGCAGCCGGCATACCGAGCAGCACGTTCATCCGGCCGCTGGCAAAACCCTGCAGGTCCAGCGCGCAGAACGCGAACCCCGCACCGCGAACCGCTGCGTCGAGATCCGTCCGCAGCCCGGCAGCGCGGTCCATCTCGTCGGCGGGCACCTCGACCCTGGCCACGGCGCCGTCGCCGTGCGATCGCACCCGGCAGACCGGGAAGCCCAGCGCCCGGACCGCCTCCTCGGCGACCTCGATGCGGTGCAGGAGTTCCGCGGTGACCGGCTCCCCGTAGGCGACGCGCGAGGCGAGGCAGGCCGCCGCAGGCTTCGCCGCGGTCGACAGCCCCAGCGCCCCGCTCACCCGGCGCACCTCGGCCTTGCCGAAACCGACGTCGCACAGCGGCGCGATGGCACCTCGGGCAGCGGCGGCGTGCTGGCCGGGACGGTGATCGCCGAGGTCGTCGACATTGGTGCCCAGTGCCACGTTCGCGCCGGACAGCGTCGCGATCGGTGCGATCGCGTCGAACAGCGCCGACTTGCAGTGGTAGCAGCGGTCGCCCGTATTGGCCACGTACTCGGGGCGCTCGATCTCGTCAGTGCGCACCTCGACGTGGGCGATTCCGCGAGCCCGGGCGAGCTCGGCGGCCGCTCTGCGCTCGGACGAGGGCAGGCTCGGCGAAACCGCTGTGACAGCGACGGCCCGATCACCGAGGACCTCGGTGGCCACCGCCGCCACCAGCGCGGAGTCCACGCCGCCGGAGTAGGCGACGATCAGCCGCTGTTCGCCCCGCAGGCGTTCCCGCAACCGCCCCAGGAGAGCCCCCGCCGGGGTCTCGACCTCGTCCATCCAGGCACCTTCGGCCGCCACGGTCGTTGACCCCATCACCTTAGGTACGCTTCACCGCCCCGTACAGGCTCGCCGCCCCGTCAGGCCGCTTCGGCGTCGGGAACCGGCTGGTCGAGCACGTCCGTGACCACCTGCGACATCAGTGCCTCCCCGCCCAGGCGGTATCCGAACTCCTCCCAGGACAGGATCTCCCGGGACAGCAGCTCCCCCACGGCTCCCGGATAGATGTGCTTGGCCCGATACGCCGCGGCGCGGAACCTGCTTCTGACGTAGAGCTCGGCGTGCGCGTCGTCCCGCACTGCGCCCTCCTCACTGCTGGCTCGACCACGTCCCCCCTGGATACCCGCACGGCGGCAAAGTATGTGAATGGAGCCCGACAATCGTGTCGTGGGCTGCGCCACGCGCGCCGTGCTCGCGTCCTAGGCTCCCGCCATCACCCCGCCGAGCCGAGGGAGCAACAAGTGACGACCGTGTTCAGCCGGATCATCGAGGGCGAGCTGCCGGGCCGGTTCGTCTGGAGCGACGAGCGGTGCGTCGCGTTCCTGTCCATCGCACCCCTTCGCAGCGGGCACACGCTGGTCGTGCCGCGCGAGGAGGTCGACAACTGGACCGACGCCGACGACGACCTGCTCGCCCATCTCCTCACGGTCGCCAAGCAGGTCGGCGCCGTGCAGCGCGGCGCGTTCGACGCGCCCCGCTCCGGTGTGGTCATCGCCGGTTTCGAGGTGCCCCACCTACACGTGCACGTGTTCCCGGCGTGGGGCATGACGGACTTCGATTTCGCACTCGCCGAGTCCGACCCCGACCCCGACGAGATGGATGCCGCCGCCGAGATGCTGCGCCGAGCGCTGCGTGACGCGGGGCACGCCACCCGCGTCCCGGCCTGATCCGCAGGGGCCGCGCCTGGCACGGGTCTGCTACGAGGGGGGCCTTGGTGGCACCGGCCCGCCCCGAAGGCCGCCTTCGTCTCACCACGTGCTGCGAAGGGCGCCTTGGTGGCACGGGCATGCTGCGAAGGGCGCCTTCGCGGCATGGCGGATGCTACGCAGGGCCCCTTCGTGACACGGCGGGGCTCAGGTGGATGGGGCGAGCGGGCGGAAGCGTCGCAACCGCAGGCTGTTGGACACCACGAACGCGCTGGACAACGCCATCGCCGCTCCCGCAATCATGGGGTTGAGCAGCCCCGACGCGGCCAGCGGCAGCGCTGCCACGTTGTAGGCGAACGCCCAGAACAGGTTGCTCTTGATCGTGCCCAGCGTGCGGCGAGACAGCCGGATCGCGTCCGCGGCCACCCGCAGATCGCCCCGTACGAGGGTGAGGTCACCCGCCTCCATGGCGACATCGGTGCCGGTGCCCATGGCCAGGCCCAGGTCGGCCTGTGCCAGCGCAGCGGCGTCGTTGACGCCGTCACCGACCATCGCGACGACACGGCGCTGCGACTGCAGCCGCCGCACCTCGTCGACCTTGCCCTCGGGCAGCACCCCGGCGATGACGTCGTCGATGCCCACCTCGGCGGCCACGGTACGGGCGACCGTCTCGTTGTCGCCGGTGAGCAGCACCGGGTGCAACCCGAGCTCACGCAGCGATGCCACTGCCGATGCGCTGGTGGGCTTGACGGTGTCGGCGACGGTGAGCAGGCCCCGCACCTGCCCGTCCCAGGCGACGGCGACGACGGTGCGGCCGTTGCGCTCCGACTGCGCCGACGCCCC
>WHTX01000475.1 GCA_009377505.1 Acidimicrobiia bacterium | reverse complement strand
CGTGCTCGTCATGCTGATGGTCCGACTACGTCTCGGGGGTCGCGTCCCGCAACGGCGAGAACACCCCGTGGGCGAGGAGGGCGTGCAGGTCGCGCCACGCCCGGCCGAAGGGCGAGGCCATCGGCAGGACGCTCATCCCCGCCACCTCCACCAGCGCGCCGACGGCTCGGTCGCCTGCCCGGGCGCAGCCTCGAGCGGCGCGCCCCACGAGGGCCGTTGACGCCGCGCTCGGCACCCCGCCGGCCGCCACCGTGGCCCACGTCGGCCCGACGGCGTCGCCGAGGGCTGCCCGGGCGGCGTCGAGGCGGCCGCCGGCCTCGGCCAGGCGGCGGTCCACCTCCGCCATGGTGGCGAGCGGGGCTTCGAAGCCGTACGGCACCTTGTGCTCGGCCAGGGCGGTGAACAGGTCGAGGCCCCGGCGGGCGAGGCCGAGGACGAGGGCGGCGAAGGAGGCCTCGGCGATGGCCATGAACGGGTAGCGGTACAGCGGCCCCGGCTGATGGGGCGGGTCGAACACCGAGAACGTGAAGGGCAGGGTGACGTCCCTGCCGGCAATGGCCATGTCGTGGCTGTCCGTCCCTCGCAGGCCGATGGGGTCCCAGGTGTCGAGCACCTCGACGGCCGCCGGGGGGACGGCCACGGCCCGCACGACGCGGCGCCCCGACGCGTCGAGCACCGGCTCGCCCCGCCGGTGCACCACGCAGTTGGCGGTGAAGCAGGTGGCGGCGTGCGCCCCGCTGGCGAAGCGCCACCTCCCCGACACCCGGTAGCCACCTGCCCGCTCGTCGGCCGTGCCGCCCGGCGCGCCCGAGCCGGCGACGAGGGCGTCGCGGGGACCGAAGACCTCGGCCGCGGCTGTCGGCTCGAGGAAGCCTCCGAAGAGGCCGCCGCCCGCGCCGATGGCCACCGTCCAGCCGAAGGACCCGTCGAGGCGTGCCGCCGCCTCGAACACGGCGAGCGAGGCGGGCAAGCCCAGCTCGGTACCGCCGTGGTCGCGGGGTACCCACAGCTTGAACAGGCCGCGCTCCACCAGGGCGGCGGAGACCTCGGGGTGGGGCCGTCGCGCCCGTTCGGCCTCGGCCACGTGTCGCTCGACCAGGGGGGCGAGGCTGGAGACGGTGCCAACCCAGGGCTCGGTCACGGGCACGCCTCCATGGTCTGTGTCGCCCTTCGGCAGGGCTGGGGGGCCACGTCCTCGCACCAGGTCAGGGACCAGGGCTCGGCTCGGCTGGCCCGCGCCAGGCGGGCCGGGGCGACCCGGGGGGCTAGGCGCTCCGGGGCGCAGGTCGCCCCGCCCGGCGCCGCCGCCCCGCCGGCTGCGCCCGGCACGAGCGCCGGCACCGGTACCGGAACCGGCTCCCAGCGGACGGCACGTACGTCCAGCGCGACGGGTGTGCCCCGCCGCCCGGCGCCCCGGCCCTCGTGGCCCAGTGCGAGCACCAGGTGGCCGTCGGCGACGGCGAGGTCGGCGCCCCACACGTCGAGCAGCCAGGTGGCGTCGAGGACGAGGGCGCAGCTGCTGGCCCGCCCGGCCAGCACGCCGGCGACCTCGGGCGCGACCCCGAGGCCGACCCGGCAGCGGAAGGGGACCAGGGCGGCGATGGGGACCTGGCTGCGCCATGGGGCCAGGCTGGCTACGAAGGCCCGGCGGGCGCGTACCTCCACCGCCCGGGCCACGTGGTGGTGGAGCGGCGACGCGCCCGGGCCAGCACGCAGCGCCCGGGTCGCGGCCGCCACCGCGGCGCGGTCCTGGAGCGGCGGGGGCAGCTCGGTCAGCACCCGCCCCATCCGCTCGGCCCGCCGGGGGGCGAGACCGGGCAGCAGGTCCTGCACCCCTTCGGTGCGCAGCCGCCGCAGGGCCGTGCGCAGCCATGCCTGCCGTAGCCGGTCGGGCCGATCGGCCGCCCACTCCTCCAGGAACCCGCCGTCGGCCACGGCCTCCCGCCACAGCGCCACCACCTCGACGCACGCCGGCGCCTCACCGCCGAGGGCGACGAGCACGTCCTCGGCGGCGAGGTCGTGGTGGTCGAGGTGGAGCCGGCCCCGCACCCAACGGGCCTGGTGCTGGTGGCCGCCACAGGTGAGCGAGACGACGGCGTCGGGCGAGTGGAGGTGCCAGCCCATGGTGATGGCCGCCATTCTGGCCCAGCGCCGCGCCCTCCAGCACGAGCCGCGCCCAGCACCGCCGCGCCTGCCAGCGGGGGTACCCGACCTGGCCGAGGCCCGCCGGCGGGGGCAGACTGGCGGGGTGCCGGCGCAGGGGACGACCGTCGAGGCAATGGGGATCGCCGTCGCCGCGGGCGTGCCCGTGCTGCTGTGGGGGGCGCCGGGGACGGGCAAGACCTCGGCGCTGCGGGCCATGGCCGGGGCCGCCGGCCTGCCCTGCGAGGTGGTGATCGCCTCCATCCGGGAGCCGAGCGACTTCGCCGGGCTGCCGATCGTGGTCGACGGCGACGTCCGCTTCGCCCCGCCCGCCTGGGCGCGCCGACTGGCCGAGGCCGGCGAGGGCCTGCTCTTCCTCGACGAGCTCTCCACCACGCCCCCCGCCGTGCAGGCTGCCCTGCTGCGAGTCGTGCTCGAGCGAGTGGTGGGCGACCTGGCGCTCCCCGAGGCCGTGGCCGTCGTGGCCGCCGCCAACCCGCCCGAGCAGGCCGCCGATGGCTGGGACCTGTCCCCGCCCCTGGCCAACCGGTTCTGCCACCTCGATGGGACGTCGACGCCCGGGCCT
>WHTX01000087.1 GCA_009377505.1 Acidimicrobiia bacterium | reverse complement strand
AGGTGCACTACCAGCCCATCGTCGACCTGGGCAGCGACCGAGTGGAGCGCCTCGAAGCCCTGGTGCGTTGGCGGCACCCGACCCGAGGCCTGCTCGGGCCGGGCGACTTCCTCGGGCTGGCCGAGCGGGCGGGCCTGGTGTCCGACATCCTGCGCTTCGTGCTGGGCGACGCGCTCGGCCACGCCAAGAGCTGGCGAGCGGAGGGCCTGGCCGACCGGGTCTCGGTCAACCTGTCGTCCTCGGAGCTGTCCCTGCCCCGCCTGCACCTCCTCATCGCCGACGAGCTGAGGGCCCACGGCGTGGCCCCCGAGGTGCTCGAGCTCGAGGTGGCGGAGGACAGCCTGGGCCTCGACCTCGACCAGATCGTCACCGTGCTGGGCCAGCTCCGGCTGCTCGGGGCGCGGCTCGCCATCGACGACTACGGGAGCGGTCCGGGCTCGCTCACGTTCCTGCGGCGCCTGCCTGTCAGCGCCCTGAAGCTCGACCGGGCGTTCGTGACCGCCCTGGCCGTCGACCCCGAGAACCAGGCCATCGTGCACGCCACGGGCGAGCTCGCCCGCGCCCTTGGCCTGGAGCTCGTGGCTGAGGGGGTGGAGGCGCCGAGCGCGCTGCCCATCCTCCACGAGCTCGGCTGCCACGCCGCCCAGGGCGTCGCCATCTGCCCGCCGATGGTGCCGGCCCAGATGACGCAGTGGCTGCGCCGAGAACTCGCCCGCCACACCGCCGAAGCGCTCCACCGCTGACCGTCCCGCCGGCGCGCGAGAGCGGGCGGCGGCACAAGCGGAGCGCCGGGTTCGCTACCCGCTCAGGCCGAGGGCACGGCTACGGGCTTGGGGCCGAGCCTGACCAGCACCGGCTTGGAATGGCCGGGCCCTGTGGTGGGCCGGGTGCTGGCATCGCTGGAGGCGAGGGCGTGCTCACCGTTGCCCTTGACGCACTCGGGGTCGGGCCCGTCGAGGGGCATGCCGACGAAGAACTTGGCCGCCATGCAGCCGCCCTGGCAGGCGTCGTAGCTGCCACAGGAGGCACAGGCACCAGCAGACTGGGGCTCGCGCAGCGAGGTGAACAGGTCGGACTCCCGCCACACCTTCGCGAAGCCACCGAGGTCGCGCACCGAGCCGGCCTTGAACTCGTCGTGGAGGACGAAGGGGCAGGCGTACACGTCGCCCACGGGGTCGATCAGGCACACCACCCGCCCGGCCCCGCACAGGTTCAGGCCGGGCAGCGCCCCCTCGCCGTAGGCCGACAGGTGGAAGAAGGAGTCGCCGGTGAGCACGGCGGGACGGTCGAGCAACCAGCGGTAGAGCTCGTACTGCTGGTCCTGGGTGGGGCGCAGCTCGTGCCAGGTGTCCGCGCCCCGGCCGGAGGGGCGGAAGCGAGTCAGGCGGAGCTCGGCGCCGTATCGGTCGGCGATGGCCGCGAGCTCGTCCCGCTGGGGGATGTTGTGCCGCGTCATCACGACGCTGATCTTGAAGGGGCCGAAGCCGGCGTCGGCCAGGTTGTCCATGGCCCGTCGGGCCATGTCGAAGCTGCCCGTCCCCCGAACGGCGTCGTTGGTGGCCGCGTCGGCGCCGTCGAGGGATATCTGGAGGTCGACGTAGTCGAGGGCCGCCAGGTGGCGGGCCTTGGCCGGGCTGAGCATGCCCCCGTTCGTGGAGAACTTCACCCCCACGCCGTGGTCGACGGAGTACTCGAGCAGCTCGAAGAAGTCGGGCCGCACCGTCGGCTCGCCGCCGCCGACGTTGACGTAGAAGACCTGCATCTCCGCTAGCTCGTCGACGACGGCCTTCATCTCCGCCGTCGAGAGCTCGTTCGGGTCGCGCCGTCCCGACGAGGACAGGCAGTGCACGCAGGCGAGGTTGCAGGCGTAGGTCCACTCCCACGTCAAGCAGATGGGCGCGTGGAGCCCTTCCTTGAGCTGATCGGTGAGGGTGGTCCTGCGTGCGGTGCTGGTCACTCGGTGACCTCCTCGAGGAAGTCCGACTCGGCGAGGCGGCCGAGGGCGCTGATGAAGGCGGGTCGGCGACGGGCGTCGACGCCCTGGGCTTCGAGGGCGGCGTCGACGCTTGGGTGCTCGCCCAGCTCGCGCACCAAGGCGAGCAGGTCGGGCGAGCGCAAGAAGTTCAGCTTGCGGTTTCCGTAGTGGTAGGCCAGCGCGCCGAACGGCTCGGGCCGCAGCGCCACCCGGGGGTGGAGCCTGTAGGCCCGAGCAGGATCGAACGCCGTGGGGTTCAGTAGACCCCGCACATGCCGTCGATGGAGACCTCCTCGACGAGGAGCTCGTCCTCGGCGTAGTCCTCGGAGGGGTCGTCGGTGGGGGCGGCGTCGACGTCGACCAGGATCTCGTCCATGGCGCGAGTCTAGTGGTGCGTCGTCCCCCGGGCGCCCGATGTCACACCTCGCCGGGATGATGGCGCCATGGGCGGCAGGGCGAAGGTGGCGGAACGGGAGGCGGCGAGGCAGCTGCGGCTGGGGGGCGGCACTGTGCCCGACATCGCCGACCAGCTCGGGGTGAGCCGGTGCTCGGTGTCGTTGTGGGTGCGTGACGTGGTGCCAGCGGTGCCGGTGCGGCGCCGGCTCGTGCCTCGGGGCCCCAACCGACTTCAGCAGGCCAAGGCAGAGCAGATGGCTCGACTGCGGGCCGAGGCGGTCGAGGTGGTGGGCTCGCTGTCCGAGCGCGAGTTCCTGATGGCGGGCCTCGCCCTCTACGCCGGGGAGGGTTGCAAGACTCGGGACGGGCTCGTCTCGCTGGCTAACACCGATCCTCGTCTGATCGACTTCTGGTGCGCGTGGCTGAGGCACTTCCTGCGCCCCGACGAGTCACGGTTGCGCGCTCGCCTCTATCTCCACGAAGACTGCGACCTCGCCGAAGCGGTGGCATATTGGAGCACGTTGACCAGGATCCCAACGGCGCAGTTCGGCAAGCCGTACCGGGCGGTGGCGAACCCGTCGATGCGGCTCAGGCGCCACGAGCGCGGATGCCTCCACGTGCGCATCACGTGCGCCCGCTCGCACCGATACCTCATGGGGCTCCTGGACGCCATGCTGCTATCCTCCCCGGAGGTATTCCGGGGTAGCTCAACCGGCAGAGCATCGGACTGTTAATCCGCAGGTTGTGAGTTCGAGTCTCACCCCCGGAGCTGCTAACGTACCAGGTCACTGGCACTTTCTCGGAGCCTGGGCCCTCCGCAGAGTCAGACCACCCCGCTATTTTGGCAGGCCCTCAGACGACCTGTTCCAAGGACCCCTGGGGTGGAGGGGCGAAGGTCCATCGTCGGCGTTGGCCGTCCCCACACCGCCCCCTGGACGCCGGTGCCCGGAAGCCTCCATCGTTGGGTCATGCGTGGAGAAGAGTGGCCGGCGCTAGCTGAGCTGGTCCAGCGGTGGCGCGCCGAGCGGTCCGAGCGCCAGGTTCGGCGCCATCTCGAGCCGGCCGACATGGCCGCGCTCGTCGATGCCGGGCTCTTCGAGGCACCGGTACCCGTTGCCCTGGGTGGAGGGTGGGCGGGACCGGTGTCGGCCCGGCCCCTGTGCGAGACCTACCGGATGCTGTCGGGGGCAGACGCGTCGGTCGCCCTCGTGGGCGTGATGCACCCAACGGTGCTGGCCTGGTGGTCCCAGACGGAAGCCGAGGACCAACCCGCCTGGAGCGAGCAGCGGGCGGCGGTGCTCGCCACGGCGATGACCGGTCGACAGTGGGGCACGGTCGCCTCCGAGCCGGGGAGCGGCGGGGACATGCTCCGGACTGGCACGATCGCCGAGCCCGTCGGCGGTGAGCACGAGGATCTCCCGGGGCGTCGCTATCGGTTGACCGGCGACAAGCACTTCGGCAGCGGCTACGGCGTGTGCGACTACATGTTCACCACGGCGCGCGTGGTCGGTGAGGAGGGGCCGGCGGCGTTCTTCATCGATGTGCGGCGGCGGCTCGAGGAGCGGTCTGCGCACCTCAGGGTCACCCATGAGTGGGACGGCGCCGGCATGAAGGGGACGCAGAGCCACGCCGTCCGCCTCGACGGTGTCGAGGCCGTGCGCCTGGCGTGGGACGGCCCGATCGACACTCTCGCCGCGAACGCCGGCGGGCTTGTCATGGCGCTGTTCACTGCCGTCGTCCTCGGCGTCGTCGATGAGGCTGTGGCTACCGCTCGCGGGCAGCTCGGCTCCCGGTTCGACGAGCTGCGCGCCTACGAGCAGGTGGAGTGGTCGCGCGCCGTGCTCGACCACTGGCTGGCCGTGCAGGCCTACGAAGGCGTGCTGCGCGCCGTCGAGGACGGAGAGCCGCTGGCTGCCCTACGCGCCGGGATCCGGGCCAAGACAGCCACCGCAGAGCTCGCCGAGTCCTCGCTGCGCCGGATGACGAACGTGCTGGGCGGGGGGACCTTCTCCCAACGCTCACCTTTCGCCCACTGGTTCGAGGACGTGCGCGCTCTGGGCTTCCTCCGACCGCCGTGGGGCCTGGCGTTCGACACGCTCTTCCGCACGTCACAGGACTGACGGTCGTCGACGTGGCGACGTGTGCGCCGGTATCCGCCGGTGGCGCCTGGACATCTCGGGCGATGTAGTTCGCCGGTCGCGTCGTCGGCGTCGGCTGCGCCTGTCGGGCGCAAGCCCCTAATCTCCCCGCCGGGCCCGTAGCTCAATGGTCAGAGCAGGCGACTCATAATCGCTCGGTCGCGGGTTCGATCCCCGCCGGGCCCACCGCTGCTGCCCCGGTAGCGCCGAGCTCGGGGGCGCGCTGCGGCCCTCACCAGGCTGGCGCGCTGGTCAGATCTGACTACGGCGCACCCCGAGCGCCGTTCGCGCCCGCTCCCGGCAAAGGCGAGGACAGGTCATGACCTCCCTCGGGCCCGGCCGTACCGTTCGAACCGGGGCCGCGGCGGCAGGCCGCGAATGAAGGCTTCGAACCTGCCGTAGCCGACGGGGCTACCTCCCCCGAGGCGTGCCGCGGAACGACCGCAGGAGCGGGCTGCCCGTCGAGTCCTCCTCCCCTGACGCGCCTCGACCCCTTCGCCTCGGCCGTCCGAGATCGACCACAAAGAGAGGGAGACAGCAGATGAAGCACAACATGGTAGACGGGGCGCGCCCCCGGCACAGGGCCAATGCGCTGTTGGGCGTGGCCCTCGTGGCCACCGCGGGCCTGGCCGGGCCCGTGGTCTCGGCCGCGCCGGCCCACGCCGCGGCGGGCGCGTCCCGTACTGCGGGGGACGCATCGGCGGTCACCGAGTGGAACGGCATCGCGGTGCGGACCATCGTCACCGAAGCGCAGGTACCACCACCTGCCTCCCAGCTCTACTTCGGCATCGTCTCCGCCGCCGTCTACGACGCCGTCGTGGCCGTCGAAGGCCGGTACGAGCCCTACATCAGCCAGCCGCGCCCCCACGGACGCGCCTCATCGGAGGCGGCCGCCGCCACCGCGGCCTACGAGGTCCTCAGCTCCCTCTTCCCCGCCTCGGCCGAGCAGCTCGCCGTCGACCACGCCGCGTCCTTGGCGAGGATCAGCGGGGATGCGGGCCGCGGCACTGCCCGGGGCGTTCGCGCCGGCGAGCGTGCCGCGGCCGCCATCGTGCAGGATCGTGAAGGAGACGGGCGCGACGCTGACATCGGCTTGGAGCCCACGCCGGGGCCGGGAGTCTGGGAGCCGACGCCGCCCGGCTCGGGCGCGATGGCGGTGCCCTGGCTCGGTTTCGTGCGGCCCCTCATGCTCGACGCCCCCGACCAGGTCCCCCTCCCGGGCCCCGACGCCCTCGACAGCACGGCGTACGCCCAGGACTTCGCCGAGGTGAAGGAACTCGGCTCGGTCGACAGCACGGCTCGCACCCCGGCACAGACCGAGACCGCCCGCTTCTGGAGCGACAACCCGATCCGGCAGTACCAGGACGGGTTGCGCGGCGTCTCGGACCGCCGCGAGCTCGACATCGTCGAGAGCGCTCGGATGTTCGCCCTCGTGAACACGACGGGGGCCGATGCGCTGGTGGCCTGTTGGAGGGTGAAGCACGACCACGCCTACTGGCGCCCGAGCACGGCCATCCAGCGCGCCGAGGAGGACGGCAACCCGGCCACCAAGGCCGATCCGAGCTGGACGCCCCTCATCGCCAACCCTGCCTACCCTGAGTACCCGAGCGGGCACGCCTGTCTCAGCGCGGCGGTCGCGTCGGGACTCGCCCACCTTTTCGGCTCGGACTCCATCGACTTCGAGGTCGGCTCGAACGTCACGGGGACGACGCGGGACTTCGCCACCGCCGGGGCCTTCGAGCAGGATGCGATGGACGGGCGCGTCTGGCTCGGCATCCACTTCCGCCGGGCGATGCTCGACGGCAACCAACTGGGGCACGAGGTGTCGGACTGGGGGATCGCCCACTACTTCCAGCCCGTCGACGACCACTGTTCCTGACCGATCGTGGGCCTTCGGCGGGAGCTGCAAGCACTCGATCGCGCACGTGTCGGAGACGCCTTCGATGGCGCCTTCGACAAGTGTGCGAGCTTCGAGCCCCGCCCCACGCGGGCGGCGCCACCAGCGGCGACCGGCGTCGCCCGCGGCATCGTGCGCTGCAGCGGTAGCGTGCGGGCGGCGACCGCCGAGCACGCAGGTGGCGCTGGACCGCGGTCTGTGCCCCACCGCGACCGATGCGTGGAGAAGGGAGGCACCGATGACGACCGGCCAGGTGAAGTGGTTCAACAACGCCAAGGGCTTCGGGTTCATCACCATGGACGACGAGGCGGGGGACATCTTCGTCCACCAGTCCTCCGTCGAGCTGAACGAGCACGGCCCACTCGGGGACGGCCAGCCCGTGGAGTTCGAGGTCGGCGACGGCCCCCGCGGCCCCCAGGCCCTCGGGGTCAAAGCGACCGGCCCGGCCCCGAGCCGGCCCCCCGTGCGGCGCTCGTCCTACGAGGAGCGCACCTACAGCAACCCGCGCGGGCCGCGCGAGGGTGGCATGCGCGGCGGGCGGCGCATGCACCGCTGAGATCGCAGGCCGGCCCGGCCAGCGCCACCCGGGCCCCCGCGGCTACGGCGGCGCAGCGCGGCTGCAAGCCATGCAGACCCCGGGCACGGCGATGTGGCGAAGTGTCGCCTCGAAGCCGAGGGAGTGGCGCAGGTGGTCTTCCACTTCGTCGAACAGCCCCGGCGGGATGTGGACCACCTCGCCGCAGCGGTCACAGGCCAGGTGCAGGCGATCGTCCCCGGCAAGGTGCCAGACCGCGGCCCCGTGGCCCACGTGGGTGTGGGTGACGAGGCCCGCCTCCTCGAGGGACTCGAGCGTGCGGTAGACGGTCGAGGCGTGCACGTCGGGGTGACCGGCCTGCACCCGGGTGACGACGTCCTCGGCGCGCATGTGCCCGGTCGTCTCGACCAGCGCCTCGACCACGGCGCGGCGCCCCACCGTGACCCGCCCACCCCGCTCGCGGAGGACGGCCAGGACCTCCTCGACGGCCTGCCCGCTCACGTGCCCACCGTACCCCTCGGCCCTCGGGGCGATCGACGTGCGGCCACCCCCGCCGGGCGCGGCCCGAGCAGGCGACGGTCGAAGCCGTAGGGCAGCTCGAGCCGGTTGGCCAGCATCGTGGCCTCGTCGGCGAGCACCTCGCCCGTCGGCCCGTCGACGGCCACGGCACCGGCGTGGAGCACGACGGCGCGGGGGCAGAGCTCGAGCGCGTAGGGCAGGTCGTGGGTCACGAGCAGGATCGTCACCGGGAGCCCGAGGAGGATCTCCATCAGCTCGCGTCGGGCGGCCGGGTCGAGGTTGGAGGAGGGCTCGTCGAGGACGAGCACGTCAGGGCCCATGGCCAGCACGGTGGCGAGCGCCACGCGCCGCCGCTGGCCATAGCTCAGGTGGTGAGGCGCCCGATCGGCGGCATCGCCCATGCCCACCACGGACAGCGCGGCCTCGACCCGCTCGGCGAGCTCGCCCCCCGACAGGCCGAGGTTGGCCGGCCCGAAGGCCACGTCGTCGCGAACGGTCGGCATGAAGAGCTGGTCGTCGGGGTCCTGGAAGACGATGCCCACCCGTCGCCTGACCTCGCGCAGGTTCGCCTTCTCCACCGCCAGGCCGGCGACGCGCACGGCGCCCCGGCCCGGGGTGAGGATGCCGTTGAGGTGCAGCACCAGGGTCGTCTTGCCCGCCCCGTTCGCCCCCAGGAGCGCCACCCGCTCCCCCGCCCCCACCACGAGGTCGACGCCGTCGAGGGCCGGTTGCCCGTCCGGGTAGGCGTAGGCGACGTCGTGCAGCTCGAGCGCCGGTGGGCTCATGGCCGCATCCCCCAGGCGAGCGCGCTGACCAGCGCGGCCAGGGCCGGCGGGGACAGCGCGGCGAGCCACTGGCGGGCCGATCCTCCCCCTCCGGCGAGGGCCGGCATCGTGCCCGTGAAACCCCTCGACAGCATGGCCAGGTGCACTCGCTCCCCCCGCTCATAGCAGCGCACGAACAGGGCTCCGGCCGTGGCCGCGACCACGCGCCAGTTGGCGACCGAGCGGGCCTCGCCTCCCCGGGACACCCGGGCCACCTGCATCCGGCGCAGCTCGGCGGCCACCACCTCGGCGTAGCGCACCATGAAGCCGGCGATGGCGGTGAAGACCCGGGGCACGCGGAGCCGGTCGAGGCCGGCGAGCAGCTCGGGGACCGGCGTCGTGGCGGCGAGCACGGCGCTGGCCGCCACGCCGAGCGTGCCCTTGACCAGGATGTTCCACGCCGCCCACAGCCCGTCGACCGAGAGGGACAGGCCGAGCACGTCGATGCGCGGCCCATGGCCGAGGAGAGGCAGGAAGAGGGCGAAGGCCACGAATGGGGCCTCCAAGACCAGCCGGCGGGCCAAGAGGCCGAGGGGCACCGAGCCCAGGCGGGCAACCACCACGAGCAGGGCGGCGAAGGCGCCGTAGGCCCACAGCGCCTCGCGCGGCGCGGCCACGACGGCCGAGGTGAAGAGCAGGACCGCAGCGAGCTTGCACTGGGCGGGTAGGCGGTGCAGGGTCGAGGTGCCGGGCAGGTGTCGCCCGTCGAGGGAACGGCTCGCCCCAAGCCCCAACACCCCCACGGCTCGGGCACGGGCCACGCTCAGCCCGGTGCGGCTGGGACAGGCCCGCGCCGCCGGCGCAGCACGGCGACGAGCCCGCCGCCCACCACGAAGGTGACGGCCACCCCGATGACCCCGGCGACGCCCGTGCTGAGCCCCTCGTCGTCGATGCCCTCCACGGCGTAGTCCGCGGTGGGCAGGTCTTCGAGGGCGTGGGGCGAGGCCTCCCCGGCGAAACCCCGGTCGATGGCCACCCGCTCGAGCCCGTCGGGCTCGCTCGAGGCTCGGGGGCCGACGACCAGGACGAGGACGCCGCACACGGCGAGGCCCACGGCCACAAAGGCGACGTAGCCCAGGCGTCTCACCCGCTCACCGCCCCACCGGCACCGACGCCCCCGACCCGTGTGGGCCGAGCCTCGGGTGCAGCCCGCGGGCGCCGTAGACGAGGTCGGGCCGCAGGGCGAGAACGGCGGACACGGTGAGCGCGGTGATGACCGCCTCGCCGATGCCGATGAGCACGTGCACCCCCACCATCGCCCCGGCCACCGTGCGCACCGAGGCGCCCCCCGCCCCGCCGATGGCGTACTCGACGGTGAAGGCCACGGCGGCGGCGACCACGCTGACCAGCGCGGCCACCGCTGAGGCGGCCACCATGGCCGCCGGGCTGCGGGGCAGCACGCGCCGCACCAGGGTGAACACGAGGTAGCCGCCGAAGGTCCCGACCACGGCCATGTTGGCGATGTTGAGCCCCAGTGCGCTGAGGCCGCCGTCGGCGAAGAGCAGGGCCTGCACGACCAGCACGACGGCCACGCAGAGCGAGCCCAGCCAGGGGCCGACGAGCACGGCGGCGAGCGCCCCGCCGAGGAGGTGGCCGCTCGTGCCCGCGGCCACGGGGAAGTTCAGCATCTGCACGGCGAAGACGAAGGCGGCCACCAGGCCGGCGAGGGGGGCCTCCCGGTCTTCGAGCGTGTCGCCGGCTCGCCGCACGCTGACAGCCAGCCCACCCGCCGCGACGACGCCGACACCGAGGGAGGTGCCGGCGTTCATGAACCCGTCGGGTATGTGCATGGTCCCTCCCGGCCGCTACCCCTCGGCGCCAAGTGGACCGCACCGTAGTGCACACATGTGTAGCTGCAAGCTGCTTGCAGTTGGCGACGGCTGGCGTTGTGCCCCTGCGCCGGGGAGCGTGGCGGGTCAGGCCCCGTCGAGGTAGTCGCGCAGCTTCTGGCTGCGGAGGGGGTGGCGAAGCTTGGCCAGCGTCTTCGACTCGATCTGGCGGATGCGCTCGCGGGTCACCCCGAACTCGCGACCGACCTCCTCGAGGGTGCGGGCCTGGCCGTCCTCGAGACCGAAGCGCAGGCGCACGACCTGCTTCTCCCGGTCGGAGAGACCGGCCAGCGCCTCGATCACCGCCTCGCCCAGCAGCATCTTCGCCGCTGCCTCCGCCGGCGCCTCGGCGCCGCCGTCGGCGATGAAATCGGCCAGGCTGGAGTCGTCCTCCTCGCCCACCGGCGAGTCGAGTGACAGTGGGTCCTGGGAGTAGCGGAGGATGTCGCGCACCCGCTCGGGCGTCATGTCGACCCGCAGCGCCAGCTCTTCCACGCTGGGCTCGCGCTCGAGCTCCTGCACCATCTGGCGCTGGATGCGGTGCACCTTGTGCATCGACTCGACCATGTGGACAGGGATGCGGATGGTGCGGGCCTGGTCGGCGATGGCGCGGGTGATGGCCTGGCGGATCCACCACGTGGCGTAGGTGGAGAACTTGAAGCCCTTGGTGTGGTCGAACTTCTCCACCGCCCGCATCAGCCCGAGGTTGCCCTCCTGGATGAGGTCGAGGAGCTGCATGCCCCGGCCGACGTAGCGCTTGGCGATGGAGACGACGAGGCGCAGGTTGGCCCGGGTGAGCTCCTGCTCGGCGACCTTGCCGTCCTTGACGAGGCGCTGCAGCCGTCGCTTCTGCGGCGGCGTGAGGGGCGCGTCGGCCACCTCCATGGCGTCCTCGACCATGTGCTGCTCGGCCACGAGCCCGTCCTGGATGCGCCGGGCGAGCTCGACCTCCTCCCCCCCGCTGAGCAGGGCGACCTGGCCGATCTCCTTGAGGTACATCCGCACGGGGTCGGACGTGCCACCAGCGCCGACGTTGGCCCGCGTCGCGGTCTCGGGGCGCGCCGGGGCGCGCGGGGGGCGGACGAGGGGGAGCTCGACCTCGTCCTCGCTGTCCTCCGTGGCGCCGAGAGCGGCGAGCAGCATGGGGGTGAGGGGGGTGATCCCGGGCGCGGCCCCGTCGATGCCGTCAGTTGTCCCGTCCTCACCAGCCCCGTCCTGGCCGGCATCGGTCACGCTGGCATCGGTCACGCTGGCACCATCCCCGCCTCGTTCATCGTCCCCAAAGGGGTGTGGGCCAGCGAGCGCCAGGCTGGCGGCGCCGGGCGCCGGCAATTCGTCCGCCTCGTCTGCGCCGTCGAGGACGGCGGTGAGGTTGGCGTGGCCGTCGACGTGGGGCTCGAGCAGGACGATGCCCTGCTCCTCGAGGAGGAGCTTGACCGCGCCGAGCACGTCGTCCGAGAGCGCGTCGGCGCCGACGGCGTCGCGCACGTCCTCGAGGCGCAGCGCGCCAGTTGCCCTGCCCGTGGCCAGGAGCTCCCGGAGCCGGTGGTTGGCTCCCGAAGCCCAAGGCGGGGACGTGGACGTGGAGTTGTTCATCCCCTCTCCTCCGCCTGATCCAGCAGCCAGGTTAACAACTGCACACCTGCTTCCCGTTGGGCTTCCGGCGACGCGTCGTGGTCGGTGAGCACCCGCTGCACGGGCCCGAGCGCGAGCGCCGCCGCGTTCGCAGACCCTTCTTCGGCCGCAGCCCTGCCCGGATTAATCCTGCGCACCTCGCGGACCACGGCCTCCCTGCTCAGGTGCACGAAGACCTCCTCCACCGTGGCCGAGGCAGGCGCCTCCCCCGCCACCTCCCGCAGCACGCCGGCGACCTCCTCGTCGCTGTGGGCCACGGCCGCCTCGAGGGTGCCGTGCTCGGCCAGGGCGGCGAAGACGGCGGCGTAGAAGGGGTTGTCGAAGAGAACGGCGTCGAGCCAGTCGAGGGCCGACGCGGGGTCGCGCACGGCCACCCGCAGGGCGTCGCGCTCGAGCCGGGAGCGGCGCCCGCTGGCCGACCTCGCCGCCGGGCTGGACGGTGCACGGTCGCCCGGCCGCGCTGGGCGGTCACGCTCCACGATCAGCGTGCCCCCGCGCTGCCCCTCGTGCCGTCTGGCCGCCGCCTGGTGCCCCGGGCCTTGGCGGGGCCGGCCCGCGGGCCGCTCGACCTGGCTGCGGAGGCGTTCGATGTCGGCCCGGCACCGCGCGGCCACGTCGAGCAGGTACTGGTCCCGCACGAGGGGGTCGGGGTGGCCGGCGATGACCGCGACGGCGGCGTTGGCAGCCCGCGCCCGGCCCTCCACCGTCCCGAGGTCGGCGGCAGCGTAGACCCGCGCCAGGCGCCACGCCATGAAGGGGCGCGCCGCCTCCACGGCCTTCTTCAAGGCCTCGGGGTCGTCGCGGGACAGCTCGCCGGGGTCGCTGCCCATCGGCAGCTCGGCCACCACGACGTCGAGGTCGTGACGTTGCTCCCACTCGTGGAAGCGGGCCGCCGCGGCCTGGCCGGCGGCGTCGGCGTCGAAGGCGAGCACGACCCGGCGGGCGAAGCGGACGAGCAGGCGCACGTGGTCCTCGGTGAGCGCGGTGCCACAGGTGGCCACGGCCCGGGTCACGCCGGCGAGGTGGAAGCCGATCACGTCGGTGTAGCCCTCGCACACCACGACCTCGCCGGCGCGCACGATGTCCGCCTTGGCCCAGTTGAGGCCGTAGAGCACCCGGGACTTGTCGTAGAGCGGCGTGGCCCCCGGGTTCAGGTACTTGGGGCCCTGGCCGTCGTCGAGGCGCCGCCCGCCGAACCCGATCGGGTCGCCACCGACGTCGCATATGGGGAAGAGGATGCGGCCCCGGAAGAAGTCGACCAGGCCGCCGCGGCTCGTCGCGCTGGCGAGCCCGCTGTCCTTGGCCACGTCTCTCGGCAGTTGGAGGCTCTTGGCGAGCTCCTCCCAGGCATCGGGCGCCCAGCCGAGGCGGAAGTGGCGCACCGCCTCGGCGTCGATGCCCCGCCGCCGCAGGTGGGCGCGGGCCCGGGCGGCGTCGGGGGCGGCGAGGAGCCGCTCGTGGTACCAGGTGGTGGCATCGCCCATGGCCTCGAGGAGGCGGGCGCGCCGGGTGCGCTTCTCCCGCTCGTCCCGCTCGGTGTAGTGGAGCGTGACGCCGGCCTTGGCCGCGAGGCGTTCGACGGCGGCGACGAAGTCGACCCCGTCGGTCTCCTGCACGAAGGAGATGGCGTCGCCGCTCTTCTGGCAGCCGAAGCAGTGGAAGAAGCCAGCCAGGTTGACGCTGAAGGAGGGCGTCTTCTCCCGATGGAAGGGGCAGAGGCCGACGAAGTTCTGGGAGCCGGAGCGCTTCAGCGCGACACCGGCCGCGGCCACGACAGCCACGATGTCGGTCGCTGCCTTCACAGCAGCCACGTCCTCCTCGAGGATGGCCACGCCGCTGAGGCTAGCCACGCTGGTCCGTCGGCCAGTCCCGAGATCAGCTGACCTGGCTCCCCCGCCCGACGCAGCCCGCCCCCTCGGTGGGCCGCGGGCCACAGCGGGCGCGACTGCAGGGATCAGCGGGCGCGCAGCGCGGCGACCACGGCCACCACCGCGGCGGTGACCCGGGTGCCCGAGTTGTAACCGTCCGGCGTCGCGCCGACGCCGTAGGCGTGCACGGCCACGCCGCACGGGGTGCACGAGCCGTCCACCAGGTGCACGGGCGAGCCGCTCTGGCCCGCGTAGGTGTCCCCGCCGTAGGCGAGCTGGCCGGCGTAGGCGGCGCGCACGTACTCGGTCGCCCACCACTGGGTGCCCTTGGGCCGGTCCATCGGGTAGCCGCTCACCACCACGGTGCGCCCGACCACGGCGTCGTCGGCCACCCGCAGCCCGAACCAGCCGGTCCGGTCCCCGACCCGGCAGTCGAGCTCGATGATCCCCCAGTCGCTGGCCAGGTCGCCACCCTCGACGAAGGTCCGAGTCGTGTAGGCGCGTACCGCCCCGCAGCGCCCGAAGGGGGCCATGTCCCCGTTCCGTGCCGGCGTGATGACGAGGGAGCGCACGAAGCCCGTGTAGTCGTACACGCAGTGGCCGGCCGTGAGCACCAGGTCGGCCCCCACCAGCCACCCCGTGCACTGCGTGGAGTCCGAGCTCACGTGGGCGATGGCCCGGAACGGCGAGCTGGTCGTGTCCACCACTGCCGCCCGGTCGTCGACCCCGATGACCGACGCGCCGGCGACGACCGAGGCGAGGGCGAACGCCTCCTCCTCGGGCGCCAGGGACTCGGTCCCCGCCCCCTCCGCCGTGCCCGGCGACGGTGCCCCCCCGTGCTCCGAGGTGACAAGGCCAGGGCCGGGGGCCAGGTAGAGGCCCTCCTCGTCCCGGGGGGCGGCGATCTCGCCCAAGACGGCTGGGAGCGTGCCGTCGCTCGACACCATGCCGGCGAGGGCTGACGCGGCGTCGAGCACCGCCGAGGCCACGACGTCAGAGACGGTCCCCCCCGGCATCTCGGCGGGGGCGGCGGGGGCCATCGGCGTAGCGGGCTGGCCCGTGCCCCCGGCTGGCAGCCCGGCGAGGCCGATGCCCGCCGCGCAGACCACGAGGGCGACGACGACGCGCCGAGCCCGGCGCGAGCGCCTGACCGGCGACGCGCCACGGTGACGATGGCCCGGACTCCCTCCCTGCACCCGCACACTCTACGAAGCGCGATCGCCACGCCCACGGACCACGCGGTGGCCGAGGCATCGCCCCGACGGGCGCCGGGCCTCAGGGGAGGCGTTCGGCGAGGAAGCCGACGAGCTCGGCGATGGGCACCCGGTCCTGGGCCATGGAGTCGCGGTCGCGCACCGTCACCGCCCGGTCCTCGAGGGAGTCGAAGTCCACGGTCACGCAGTACGGCGTGCCGAGCTCGTCCTGGCGGCGGTAGCGCCGGCCGATGGACTGGGTCTCGTCATGGTCGCTCATCCACCGGCCCTGCACGAGCCCGAGGACCTCCCGCGAGGTGACGGTGAGCGTCTCCTTCTTGGACAGCGGCAGCACGGCCACCTTGTAGGGGGCGATGCGCGGGTGCAGGCGCAGGACCACCCGCGTCTCGCCCCGCACCTCTTCCTCGTCGTAGGCGGCGATGAGGAACGCCATCATCGAGCGCGTGGCACCGGCCGCGGGCTCGATGACGTGGGGCACGTAGCGGCTGCCCGACTCCTGGTCGAAGTAGCTGAGATCGACGCCCGAGTGGCGGCTGTGCTGGGTGAGGTCGTAGTCGGTGCGGTTGGCGATGCCTTCGAGCTCGCCCCACCCCCAGGGGAAGAGGAACTCCACGTCGGACGTACCCGTCGAGTAATGGGAGAGCTCCTCGGCGTCGTGTGCCCGGAGCCTCAGGCTCGCCTCGGGGATGCCGAGCTCCCGGTACCACTGCACCCGCTCGCGGCACCAGTACTCGTACCACTGGGCGCCCTGGTCGGGCGGCACGAAGAACTCCAGCTCCATCTGCTCGAACTCACGCGTGCGGAACACGAAGTTCCCCGGTGTGATCTCGTTGCGGAAGGACTTGCCCACCTGGGCGATGCCGAACGGCGGCTTCTTGCGCGAGGCGTTGAGCACGTTGGCGAAGTTCACGAACATGCCCTGTGCCGTCTCGGGCCGCAGGTAGGCGACCGCCGCGCTCTCCTCCACGGGGCCGGCGTGGGTCTTGAACATCAGGTTGAAGGCGCGGGCCCCGGTGAAGCTGTCCTTCGCCCCGCAGTTGGGGCAGGTTCCCAGGTCCTCGAGGTGGTCCTCGCGGAACCGGTGCCCGCACTTGGTGCAGTCGACGAGGGGGTCGGTGAAGTTCTGCAGGTGCCCGGACGCCTCCCAGATCGCCGGGGGCGACAGGATCGAAGCATCGAGGCCGACCACGTCGGTGCGCATCTGCACCATCGACCGCCACCACGCGTCCTTCACGTTGCGCAGCATGAGCACGCCCTCGGGCCCGTAGTCGTAGGCCGAGCGGAACCCGCCGTAGATCTCCGCCGAGGGGAAGACGAAGCCTCGCCGCTTGCAGAGGTTGACCACCTTGTCCATGAGGGCTGTGCCGGACAGCTCCCGGCCGCCCGCCGGGGCGCCCGGGTCGGTGGCGGAGTGGTCCGCCGCGGTGTCGCTCATGGCGCGCAGGCTACCGCCCCTGCCGAGCGGGGATGCCGGCCCGGTCGCCGCGCCCCGACGCCCTCCGGCGGTACGCCCGTGGCCGACGTGGCGGCTGCTCGGGGGCCATCCCCACCTGGTCGGCCGCAGTCAGTAAGAATTGGGTCGTGATGAGTTCGTCGCGGGCCGCAACACGAACCGGGGAGTCCGTCAGTCCTCCCGCCGCCACCATCGGCGCACGCTTCGTGGCGTGGCTCGTCGACATCGCCATCGTCGCCGCGCTGTTCAGCGGGCTGTGGCTGTTCGGCTTGATCCGCATCAGCGGTTGCGAGGGCTTCGACACCGGCACCAACGCCTTCCCCCCAGGGTGCCCGTTCGAGTCGACGCGCGAGGTCGACGGCGAGATCGTCTACGTGCTCGACTCGGGCCGGGAGCTGCCCGCCGACCATCCGACGATCGAGCCCCCGCTGCTCGGGATCCGCGTCGTCGACCCGCCCGGCACGAGCGCCTACCTCATCACCCTGCTCTACTCGCTGGCCGTCTTCGTCGTCGCCCAAGGCGTCGCCGGGCTCACTCCCGGGAAATGGCTGGCCGGCATCCGCCTCGCCGGCGAGGACGGCGAACCGCTCGGCGTCCCCCGTGCCGGTGCGCGCTGGCTCGTCCCCGACGGCGCTATCGGACTGGTCGGCCTGCTCGTCGCCCTCGCCGGCGGGCCATGGCTACTACGGCTCCTGGCTGCGGACGGGGTGCTGCGCCTGGCGAACGCGCTCGCCGGCCTCCTCTCGGGCACGGGCAAAGGGCCGGGCGACCGCATGGCGGGCTCGACGGTCACCACTGCCGCCGGCTTGGTCCTCGGGACGGACGAGGACCAAGAGGACGGGAAGGGCGGCGCCGACACGGCCCAGGGCGGCGACCGGGTCGGGGCGAGTTGGTCCAACACCGGTTGGAACCCGGCGCCGGCCGGGCCCCCGACCGTCGAGCAGCCCGTCGTCCC
>WHTX01000474.1 GCA_009377505.1 Acidimicrobiia bacterium | reverse complement strand
GCTCGTCGCCGACGCCTGCCGCGACGTGAACCCCGACCTGGTCGTCGTGCCGGAGGCGGCGATGCACGACTTCGGGCGCCCGGACGACCCACTTGCGCCGGCGGCGGAGCGGCTCGACGGGCCGTTCGTCGGCCTGCTGCAACGGCTCGCCGACACCCACGGCACGACCCTTGCCGCTGGCATGTTCGAGCAGACCGACGAGCCCGACCGGGTGTTCAACACGCTGGTCGTCGTCGACTCCGGCGGCGTGCGGGCCAGCTATCGGAAGGCGCACCTGTACGACGCGTTCGGCTACCGGGAGTCCGACCGCCTGGTGGCTGGTGAGCCGACGCCGGTGGTGGCGAAGGTCGCCGACCTCACCGTCGGACTGATGACGTGTTACGACCTGCGGTTCCCCGAGATGTCCCGGGTGCTGGTCGACGCCGGCGCGGACGTCCTCCTCGTACCCGCCGCCTGGGTGGCCGGGCCGTACAAGGTGGACCACTGGCGCACCCTGCTCGCGGCGCGCGCGATCGAGAACACCTGTCACGTCGTGGCAGCGGCCCAATGCGGCCGCACCTACACGGGTCACAGCGCCGTCATCGACCCGATGGGCGTGACGCGGGCGGGGCTGGGAGACGAGGAGGGCGTCGCCTCGACAGTGATCACTGTGGAAGAGGTTGCGGCCGCCCGCGAGCGCAACCCGGCCCTCCGGCACCGCAGGTTCGAGATCGCCCCCTCCGTTTCGTGAGCGGACTTGCGATAATCCCCCGGTGCGAACCGAGCAGCACGTCATGAGCGCGCCTTCCCCGCCGCCGATCCCGACCCCCACACCGGGGGTGCTGTCTCGGCTCTTCACCAGCGTGGGCTGGCTGCTGCTCGGCGGTGTCACCGTGCTTGCCGTCGCCGCCGCGCTGACCACTTTCGTGGAGCCGCCGGTGACTCTGCCGCCGCGTACGGCCCAGGCCGGCGCGGTCGCCATCACCACCATCCTGACGGCGCTGGCCGCGCTGCGGGTGGGCGGCCGGATCGTCACGTCGACCGTGTTCGCCGCCACGGCCGGCGTCGCATCCGTGCTCGGCGGCTGGCCGTGGCTCGAGTCGGGCATGGTGGCCTTCACCTGCTTCGCCGCCGCCGTGCTCGCCGTGTCGGGCACGCGTCCCGCGCACCGTCCGGGCGCCCTGGTCAGGGAGTACGCCATCGCGATCACGGTGGCCTCGGTCGGCGCCGTGGCGGCAGCGGCGTACCAGGCACCGGTGCGCCCGACCATGCTCACCAACATCGTCTCGCTGCTCGCGATGCTGGCCATGCTGTGGCTCGCCCGCCGGATCGGCGGCGGCGTGAGCGGCCTCGGCAAGCGCGGCGGGGCGACCATCGTCGCGGCGGTCGCGGTGATCGTCGTCGGCCTGGCCTACAGCGAGGCGCTCCGTGCCTGGGGGAGCCCGGGACTGGTGGACGGCCTCGCGGCCGCCCGGAGCACCGCCGAGGACAGACTGGGGGCCCTGCCGCCGACCCTTGAGCTGCTGGTCGGCTTCCCCGCCCTGGTGTGGGGCCTCGCCACTCGGTCGCAGCTACGTCAGGGCTGGTGGCTGTGCGGGTTCGGCGCACTCGGCACCGCGGGGATCGCCACGTCGCTCGCCGAGCCCGGTGTCGATGTCGGCGTCGCGGTGCTCGGCACCGTCTACTCGGCGGTCCTCGGGCTCATGATCGGCTTCGCGATCTGGCGTCTCGACATGTTGCTGACCGGACCACGTGGACGTCGAGCCCGACGGGCCGAGCGCACCAAACCGCTACGCCCCGAGCCGTCGCGCACGCGCCCGCTGGTGTGAGCGCCGCGGTGTAGCGTGACGCCTTGACCCGGCCAGCGTGGGCTGTCGAAAGGGAGACGTCGAGTGGCGCACGAGATCGTTGCCGAGATGGTGGCCAACGTGATGCAGATCGTCGTCGCACCCGGCGACCAGGTCGTCCCGGGCGACACCATCGTGGTCCTCGAGTCGATGAAGATGGAGATCCCGGTGCTCACCGAGCGGGCGGGCGTCGTCGATGCGGTCAAGGTCTCCACCGGTGACGTCGTCCAGGAGGGCGACATCCTTGCCGTCCTCCGCTGACGCTGCGACCCGCCAAGGTGGATTCGTCGGCACCGCCAGCCAGTGCGCCGTGAGGCTCAAATCGCCTGGGGCCGGGGTGGGGGTGGTCGACTTGTCAGACGGATTCGACTGTAGGGAGTCGGAACTGTCTGACAACTGGCGTGCGGCCGGGGTTGCGTTGCGACGGCCCGAGGTCGGGTACGACGGTACGTGGGCGCTGGTGCAAGAATCGGCGGCGGCGTCGGCGAGATGTGGGCGCCGAGGAGAGGTGCCGGAGTGGCCAATCGGAACCGCCTTGAAAGCGGTCGCTGGCAGTGATGTCAGCCGCGGGTTCGAATCCCGCCCTCTCCGCTGGTGTGGACTACTGCTCGCCGCCCAGATCGACGTCGACCGACACATCTTGGTCCTTCGACGGAATGTCGAGGCTGAGGCCTCGCTCGCAAGTGGACCTGGGTTGCCCGAGGGCGAAGGGTCTCGTCTACTAGGTCGTGCGGTGTCTGGGGCGCGTTCGTTGCGCTAGAGACCGGCTCCCCACGACCTTGTCGACTCATCACCCGACAGGGAGGGATACGCGCCAGGTCCGCGGCAGTAGCAGCTGCGTCCATTGCGCGCGTTCGGCGTCCGGCAGCGCCAAAGCCGGCGCCTTGCTACTGTCGGCGAGGGT
>WHTX01000473.1 GCA_009377505.1 Acidimicrobiia bacterium | reverse complement strand
AGGTCGACGCGCTGTCCCCCCGAGGCTCGGTGCAGGAGTGCCATGGCATCGTCCTGACCGGCGGCTCGGCGTTCGGGCTGGCCACAGCGGACGGCGTGGTCAGCTGGTGCGAGGGGGAGGGGCTGGGCCTCGCGCTGCCGCTCGTCACCGTGCCCATCGTCGCCGCCGCCGTCGTGTTCGACATCCGCGACCCCTACCACCCGCGACCGGGGGCCGAGGCCGGGGCGGCGGCGTGCCGGGCGGCGGCCGAGGAGGACCCGCCCCAGGGCTCGGTGGGGGTGGGGGCGGGGTGCACGGCGGCGAAGGTGGCGGGCCGCGAGTGGGCGGTGGCCGGGGGCCAGGGCTGGGCGGTCACCAGGGGCGGGGGCGTCACCGTCGGGGCGATCATGGGGGTCAACCCCGTGGGCGAGGTGCTCGGGCCCGCGGGCGAGGTGCTGGCCGGTACCCGGGCGCCGGCCGAGGCGCCGCGCTTCCCCGAGCACTCGATGGCGCAGATCGCCGCCTGGGGCGAGCCGCCGACGGCGGGCACGAACACGGTGATCGGGTGCGTGGTCACCGACGCAAAGCTCACCAAGGTCGAGGCGTGCCGGGCGGCGGACCTGGCCCACAGCGGCATCGCCCGGGCGGTGCGGCCGGCGCACACCTCGGCCGACGGCGACATCATCTTCCTGCTGGCGACGGGAGCGGAGGGCCATGAGCCCAGCTCCGTCGACCTCGTGGCCGAACTGGCGTCGAAGGCAGTCGCCGACGCCATCCGCTCGGCGGTGGCCCACGCCACGGGCTCCGAGCAGTTCCCGCCCGACCCTCGGGCGAAGGACTACCTCGGGGCGTAGCGGAACAGGTCGGCGATGGCCTCTGCGGGCGGGCCGGCGGCGAGCAGGTCTGCCCGGGCACGCCTGAGTAGGGCGCGCATCGCCGGCAGTTCCCTGAGGGGGTCAGGTCGGCCGCGGGGCGGGTGGAGCACGACGATCTCTTGGCAGGTGAGACACGTGGGACGGTCGGACTCGCGATGCTCGCCGAAGAGCGTGGCGGTCGGCCTCGCCCAGCTGCCGCACAGCGTTTGCCGCCTGCCCCATGGGTCGGGAAAGCCCTCGTCGCGGAGGGCGTGGCGCCGCCTGGCGGTGAGGCCGCTCTCGTACCGGTCGGGTCGTCGCTCCCGCCGGGTCGGCGGGGGGCCGGCGACCGGGAAGCCGGCGTGGAGGGCGGCTCGGCGCCGGGCCTCGAAGGCGCGTTGGCGGCAGGAAGCGCCGCAGTACTGCGGCTTGCGCCCGGTCCGGTTCGGTCGTGGGAAGCCGATGCCGCAGTGGACGCACATGAAGCGGCCGTTCTGGGTTTCCATGATCAGAACATACTCAAAGGGTATGACAGTCAACGAAGACATCTCGGGCCGGCGGTCCGAGCACGGTTCTACGATGCGATGCCTGGGGGTTTCTCCGGTGACGGAACGCTCGTCCGGTCCCCGCAGGCGGCAGTGGGCCCCACGTCGGGGCGCCTGGATTTCGTCACCGGAGGAACGCCCATGTCGTCGCCCGGCGATGTCACCGCGGACGTGCCTCGATCTCGGCAGGACGCAGCCAGCACACCAAGCCCGTTTCGTCACCGGAAGAACGCCCATGTCGTCGCCCGTGATGTCACCGCCGACGTCGACGCGGCCGGGGTTCAGGCGCGGTCCGTGACCTCGACCTCGACGGTGTGCCAACCGCTGGCCCCGTCGGGGTCGGGCCGGGTGCGCTCCGGCGTCTGGGCGACCCCGTCGCCGTCCGTCGCCCGGGCCCGCAGCACGTGGTGACCTGGCGCCGCCTCCCACGCCCAGCGCCACTGCACCCACGTGTGCTCCGAGGGCGCCCCGCCCAGCTCGGCTCGCTGCCAAGGCTCCTCGTCCACCTGCACCTCCACGGCGCTGATGCCCCGGGCCGGCGCCCAGGCCACGCCGGCCACCACGGCCTGCCCGGCCGGCACCGACGCCCGGGCCCGGGGCACGTCGATGCGCGACTGCGTCTTGACAGGCCCTTCCTTGGACCAGCCCCTCGGCACCCAGAAGGCGTCGTAGTCCTCCCACCGAGTCAGCTCGATCTCGGAGAGCCACTTCGTGGCCGACACGTAGCCGTACAGCCCGGCCACCACGAGCCGAGCCGGGAACCCGTGGGGGATGGGCAGCGGCTCGCCGTTCATGCCCACGGCGAGCAGCGCCGTGCGCCCGTCGCGGGCGGCCTCGAGGGGGAACCCGGCCGTGAACCCGTCGACCGATCGCCCCACCACCTGGCTCGCCTCGGCGGTGGGCCGGGCACGCTCGAGGAGCGGGCCCAAGGGCAGGCCGAGCCAGCGGGCGTTGCCGACGAGGTCGCCGCCGATCTCGTTCGAGACGCAGGCCAGGGTCACCTCCTCCTCAACCAGGTCCTCGGCAAGCAGGTGGTCGAGCGTCATCTCCAGTTCGGCCTCGACCAGGCCGGTGACCCGCAGGCGCCATCCGCCGGGGTCGACTCGGGGGACGAGGAGCGCCGTGTCGATGCGGTAGAAGTCGGCGTTCGGCGTGACCCGCGTCGACAGGCCGGCGACGGCCAGCCCCGCGGGTGCCGGTGGGGCAGGCACGGCGGGCGGGGGCAGCACCAGGGCGCCACGGGCTGCTTCCACGCGGCCCCTGCCCCGCAGCTTCGTCCCGGCGCCCGCGGCCAGGGCGGCGAAGGCCGAGCCCGCGCCCGCCCAGGCCAGGAAGGCGCGGCGCGAGGCCGGC
>WHTX01000086.1 GCA_009377505.1 Acidimicrobiia bacterium | reverse complement strand
CTCGTCGGGCGCGAAGGGGCGTGACGGTGGCGGGCGGGACGGTGGGGCTGTCGCCGCCGTGCCCGTCGAGCCAGGCCGAGGCGCGAGCATCGAGCTCGTCAGCCGCCTCGTCGTGTTCGTGTTCGTGTTCGTGGTCGCTCATGGGTCCGCGCTGTCGGGGCGGTCGGGACGACCGAGGCTCGGGCTGCTGGGGCTCGGGCCGGCGGGGGGCAGGGTCGTCGTCGGTCGTGGGGTAGGACGCTGCTCGGGCGCGGGCTGGTTCCCGAGGAGGCGGGCGAGCTGGCCACGCCCGCGCGAGATGCGCGAGCGCACCGTGCCCGGGGCAAGCTCGAGCACCGTGGCGATCTCCGCGTAGTCGAGCCCGGCGACGTCACGGAGCACGACGGCGGCGCGGAACTCCGGGCTCAGCTGGGCGAGGGCGCCGTCGATGTCGGCCCGGCGGGCCACCAGCTCCCCGGGGTCGCCGGCGTGGTGGTCGGCAGTGGCGCTCCCCAGGGTGGCGGCGACGTCTTCCTCACGCCCCGGCGATGGGCGGCGCTGCCGGCGTCGCAGCTCGTCGAGGCAGGCGTTCGTCGCCACCCGGTAGAGCCAGGTCGTGAACGCCGACCGGCCGTCGAAGCGGTCGATGCGCCGGGCGACGGTGATGAGGGCTTCCTGGGCGGCGTCGAGGGCGTCGGCGTCGTTGCCGCAGAGCCGTCGGCAGATCCGGTAGACACGCTCCTGGTGGCGACGTAAGAGCAGGTCCATGGCGTCGCGGTCCCCGCCCGCCGCCCCAGCCGCGAGCTCCTCGTCAGGCGCATCGGCGCGGGGGCGCGCGGCCGACGTCATGCGAAGAGCTCGACCTCGCCGATCGATGCCCGGTCCTCGCCGGCGAGGGAATTGATCCACACCAGCACGGCCGCACCATGGCGCCCGCCGAGGTCGACGGTCACCGCCGCCCGGTCGGCCGTGAAGGTGGCGGCCGGCTCGTCGCCCCAGCCCTCGAGGGCGTCGGCGGCTGCGTCGGCCACGTACACCTCGGCGCCCCAGCCCGATGCCGGCGCCTGGACCCGCAGCTCGCGCAGGTCGGCCGCCTCGTCGATCTCGAGGACCACGCCGACGCCCGGCTTGAAGAGGGGGAAGGGCTCGGCGTCGTCGTAGCGGTCGGTCGACCAGGTGGTGGTGGGTTCGCCGTCCACCAGGTTGGAGAGCTGCCCGTCGTTCTCGCCGTCGCCTGGCCCCGCCGGGTCGAAGGACGCCACGTTGTTGATCTCCACGGGCGCGGCGGGCACCGTGGTCGTCGGGCTCGTCGACGTCGTGGCCCCGTCGCCGAAGGCCCGGTCGAGCAGGTCCGAGCCGTTGCGGCCGAGGAGGAGGCCGAGCCCGGCGAGGATGGCGGCGACCCCGATGACGATGGCCGTGGGCACCAGCCAGGAACGTTCGCTGCGCACGAAGGAGGGCTGGGCGCTCGTGCGCTCGGTGACGGTGGTCGGCGCGGGCGGTGGGGGGCCGACCTCGGGCCGGGCCACGCCGAGCAGGGCGGCCCGCAGCTCGGTGGCGGAGGCGAAGCGGTTCTCGGGGTCGCGGGCCATGGCCCGCAGCACGATCTGTTCGAGCTGGCGGGGCACGTCGGCCCGGAACTGGCGAGGCGACCGGGGGTCCCGGTGCAGTCGGGCGAGAGCCGTGCCCACCTCAGAGTCCCCCACGAACGGTGCCCGGCCGCAGAGGGCCTCGTAGAGGACGACCCCCAAGGCGTAGACGTCGGTGCGCCCGTCGACGGGGTGGCCCTCGACCTGCTCGGGGGCGAGGTACTTGGCCGTGCCGAGCACGGTCCCCACCTTGGTGAGGTCCGTGGAGTCTCCGTCGAGCGCCACCGCCTTGGCGATCCCGAAGTCGGTCACGACCACGCGGCTGCGAGGCTCCTCGTCGCTCGGGTCCAACAGGATGTTGGCGGGCTTGATGTCCCGGTGCACGAGGCCGGCCTCGTGGGCCTCGCTCAGCGCGGCTGCCACCTGGGCGCCGATGTCGACCGCTTCGTCGACGGGCAGGGTCCCCGCGTCGTCGAGGCGCGCTCGCAGGGTCGTGCCCGCCACCAGCTCCATGACGATTGCCTCGACGCCCGGCTCGGAGCAGGTGTCGTAGATGGCGACGATGTTCGGGTGGTTGAGGCGGGCAGCGGCGATGGCCTCGCGCCGGAAGCGTAGGACGAAGCGCTCGTCCTCGGCGAGGTGCCGTTTCAGCAGCTTGACGGCCACCCGCCGGTTCAGGACCGCGTCGGTGCCCGCCCACACCTGGGCCATGCCGCCCCCCGCGACCAGGCGGTCGAGCCGGTAGCGGCCGGACACGAGACGGCCCTTGAGGTCGTCAGCCTTGTCAGCACGTGTGGTCATGGTCGACTCGGGCGCCTACGGTACCGGCTGCCGACCCGGGCGTCGGGCGTGGGGAGGGACCGGGCGACCACGGTGGGTGGGGATTCGCGTCGGCGGCGGCGGCGGTTCCGGCTCCACCACAGGGCGAGGAAGGCGAGCGCGCCGACGGAGAGCACGATGCCGACGCCGGACACGGCGGTGGAGCGCAGCGTCACCTCGTGGGAGGCGAGCACGAAACCCCCGTCGGGGGTGGCGACCGAGATCCGCACGGCGAAGTCGCCCGATCGGCTCACCCTGAAGGGGATCTCGAGGTCCTCGGTGGCCCCCGGCGGCAGGATGGCGCGAACTGGGTCACCGAGCATGGCCAGCTCGGCGCTCTCGGCGCTGACCGCCACCTCGAGGGAGCGGTTGGAGGTGTTGCGCAGCGTCACCGGGAGGCGGGCGCGATGCGAGGTGATGGTGAGGTCCCCACCGTCGGCCAGCTCGACGCCGCCGAGGCTCTGGCGCATGACCGCCTCCACCTCGGTCACGTAGCGAGCCCGTTCCCCATGGCCGATGCTCCGCCGGCCGGCCACGAGGAGGGATCGCCGCAGCTCGGCGACCTGGGGGTCGCTCACGCCGACGGTGGCCTCGAAGCTGGCGATGCGCCCCCGCAGGCGGGCCAGGTCGTCCACGATCGTGCTCACGTCCACGACCGGCGGCGGGGGTTGGGCCACGGCGACGCCCTCGGCCGATTGCGTCGGCAGCTCGGACGCCACGACGGGCTCGAAGGCCCCCGGCTCGCCGAGGGCACGCAGGAGGGTGGTGAGGGTGGTGAGGGTGGTGAGGTCGCCCCCTGCGGGCTCGGGAGCGAACAGGACCATCGGGCTGCCGCCCCCACCGATGGCGTCGGCGGCCAGGGCGGCCAGCAGGTGGTTGGCCTGCAGCACCGGGTTGTCACCGGCGGCGGGCAGCGGTGCGTCGACCGCGGCCGCCGCGTAGGCCCGGTTGGCGGTGGGCAGGCCATCGAGGTAGAGGGGCGTCGTGCTGCCCGCCAGCCCTCCCCCCGGCACGTGGGGGGTGAGGAGGAAGCGGTTGACCCCCCGGGCGGCGAGCCAGCCCAGCAGGATGGGGGAGTCGCCGGCGTCGACCACCCAGGTGGCCCCGTCGGGGGGCCGGCCGAGGAACGAGGTGAGGGTCGAGGTGCCGGCGGCGAACTGCTCGACGAGGTCGGGGTCGAGGAGCGTGCCCGCCCAGGCTCCAGCGTCGACGTCGGCGTAAGGGGAGTGGAGCACGCCCCCCCGGCGCCCCACCGAGGCGAGCACGTCGCGGGCGGCAGCCCCGCCGGGGGCGTTGCCCAGCGCGGTGACGAGGCCGGGCTCGATGGCCAGGGTGACGGGCACCTCGGGGTAGGCGTCGAGGGTGGTGGCGAGGGCTGCGATCCTGGCCACGTCCTCGACAGCCACGGTCACGCCGGCCCCCGGCGTCCAGTGCAGCGGCGCCGCCACCGGCACCACGAGGGCGACATCGGTGGGGGCGGCCCCCTCGGCCAGGCGGGACAAGTAGGTGACCGCCTCCCACGTCTCGCCCTCCTCGGGGAGCAGTTCGAGCAATACCGGGTAGACACCGGGGTCGAGGTGGAGCAGTTCGGGGTCCCCCGTCCCCAGGGGGATGCGCAGCGTGGCCGTGCTCGCGCCTTCGGGCACAGCCACCTCGTAGGTGGCCCAGCGGTACCGGCGGCTCGGGTCCTCGAGCTCGCGGACCTCGGCGCCGTCCTCCATCACCCGGAACACGCGGGCTCGGAGCCGCCCCGCCGGGTACCCGTCGGGGAGGCGCACCCGGACGGCGTACTCGCCCTCGGCGGCGACCCAGGGGGTGAGGTCCTCCACCTGGGGCTCGGCGGCGTCGGGCGTCTGCGCGCCGGCCATGGCTTCGCCCGCGCCAGCCAGGACTGCGGTCCCCAGCAGGGTGACGACGAGGGCGAGCCGACCGACCAGGCCGAGCAGCGGCCCCGGCCTCGCGCCACCGCGCCCTCTAGGGCGGCTCACGTCTCCTCCCCGCCGCGAGCCCGCTCCCAGCGGGGCGCGGTGGCACCCGAGCGCGTGAGGTCGGCCTCGAGGACGACGAGGCCGTGGGGCTCGAGAACGAAGCCGAGCCGTTGGTAGAGGCGGAGGCCCCGCTCGTTGCTCTCCTGCGTGTTCACCAGCGCGCTGCTGGCGCCCTTGCGCTGCAACCACCACAGGCCGTCCCTGACGAGCAGCTCACCGAGCCCATGGCCCCAGGTGTCGGGGCGCACGGCGAGGCGTTGGAGGTAGCCCCGGTCGGCGGCCCAGCCGAACACGGCGTACCCGCTGACGCCGTCGTGCTCTGTGACTCGGAACCGGGATACCGGCGTGGCCTGGAGCGACTCCTCGAGGGCCACCTCGTCGAGTCGCCAGAAGGGCTCGAAGGCTGCGTGGTCGACGGCCAGAACGGCTCGGCGGTCGGAGCGCTTCGCCCGCCGCGTCGCGCCCCGGGGGGGCCGCTCGACCTCACGGAGGCGGTGGGCCAGCAGGTGAAGCCGCTCGTGCACCGTGAAGCCGGCGTCGAGGAAGGGCGCGGTGGCCAGCTCCGGCACCGCTCCCGTGTTCACGCTCTGGTAGCCGAGGTCGACCAGTCGTGCGACGGCCCCCCGCACCGCGCCGGAGCTGAGCGGCAGCTCGTCGCCGATGAGGGCGACCTGCCCGACGGTGGAGGAGCCGTGCCAGGGGCCGATGCGCAAGCGGCTGCCCTCGACGGCGATCAGCTCGGCTCGACCGGCCGGCATGGTCACCGAGCCTATCCTCCCGACGTGGGCGCCCGCTGACCAGGCAGCCCACCGACGGGTCACGCGCCCAGCTTGCGAGCCCGGACGAGGAGCACGGCGGGCAGGTGGTCCATGGCCGGCACCCAGTAGGGGCTCTGGCGGCCACCGGGGCGGGCGAGGGGCTCGAGCAGGGTGTCGACGCGGAAGTTGGCGCGGGTCAGGGCGGTGAAGGTGCCTTCGATGGTGTGGGTGTGGTCCTCGCCCTCACTTGGGCCAGCGTCGAGCGACCAACGGAGCGGCTGGCTCTCGGTGTAGCCGCGGCGCATAGTCACCGTGGCCGACGCGCCGCCCCCCGGCGCCCCAGCGTCGCCTGTGTCGCCCCCAGGGGGCACCACCTGGAGGAGGCTCGTCGTGGGATGGGGGAGGGACAGCACAAGGGGCGCCTCGCTGCGCAGCACCCGGTGCACCTGGCGAAAGACACGCCCGAGGTCGGCCACCGCGGCGAGGGAGAGGACGCTCAGGGCCACGTCGACCGTGTCGGCTCGCACGAAGGCCAGCTCGGCGAGGTCACGGTGGTGCACCTCGACGGAGACGCCGCGCGCCGCGCAGTACTGGCGCACGTGGGCGACCCCGGCGTCGCTGGGCTCCACGGCGATGACCTTGGCCCCGGCGCCGGCGAGCGCGGCGGCGGCCTGGCCCCCGCCCGTGCCCAGCAGCAGCACCCGCTTGGCGGCCACGGTCCCGAGCAGCCGCACGTCCCGCTCGTCGGGGACGAGCGGGCCGTAGCGCACGACACCCCCCCAGTCGTCACCCTCGAGGCCGAAGCTGGCCAGTGGCCGGGGACGCGTCTCTTCCGCCATCGTCGCGCACGCTACCTGGTCGGCAAGGGTGCACGGTCGGGCCCGCCCCGACCGTGGCCCGGGCCATCGAGGGGGTGTGGCCTCATGCGCCCGGCGTGCGTGCCCCGGCGATGAACTCCTCGACGTAGCGCCGGGCGTCGTCGTCTCGGTGCTGCTCGGGCGGGCTCTTCATGAAGTACGAGGAGGGGGCGAGCAGCGGGCCGCCGATCCCCCGGTCGAGGGCCAGTTTGGCGCAGCGGATGGCGTCGATGATGACCCCGGCCGAGTTGGGGGAGTCCCACACCTCGAGCTTCAGCTCCGCGCTCATGGGGACGTCGCCGAAGTTGCGGCCCTCGAGGCGGATGTAGGCCCACTTGCGGTCCTCCAGCCACGGGACGTGGTCGGACGGGCCGATGTGCACGGTGCCCGGCGCCATCACGTCGTCGATCTGAGAGGTCACGGACTGGGTCTTCGAGATCTTCTTCGACTGGAGCCGGTCGCGCTCCAGCATGTTCATGAAGTCCATGTTCCCGCCGAAGTTCAGCTGGTAGGTCCGGTCGAGGACGGCGCCGCGGTCCTCGAAGAGCCGGGCCAGGATGCGGTGCACGATGGTGGCGCCGACCTGGCTCTTGATGTCGTCGCCGATGATCGGCACGCCAGCGGCCCGGAAGCGCTCGGCCCACTCGGGGTTCGAGGCGATGAACACCGGGATGGCGTTGACGAAGGCCACCCCCGTCTCGATGCAGGCCTGGGCGTAGTGCTTCTGGGCCTCCTCCGAGCCGACGGGGAGGTAGGAGACGAGTACGTCGGCCTGGGCGTCGCGAAGGGCCTGGGCGACATCTGTGGCCGGGGCGGGGGACTCCTCGCTCACCTGGCGGTAGTAGGTGCCGAACCCGTCGAGGGTCGGGCCTCGCTGAACCTCGACGCCGAGGTCGGCGACGTCGGCGAACTTGATGGTGTTGTTGGGGGCGGCCAGGATCGCCTTGGCGACGTCCATGCCCACCTTGTTGGCGTCGACGTCGAACGCGGCTACCACCTCGACGTCGCGGACGTGGTAGCCGCCGAGGTCGACGTGCATCAGGCCGGGGACCTCGTCGGCGGGGTCGGCGTCCTTGTAGTACACGAGCCCCTGGACCAGGGAGCTGGCGCAGTTGCCCACGCCGGCGATGGCCAGGCGTACCGTTCCGTTGGTCATTCCTTCCCTCCGAATGGGGTGTCGGGTGCGGCGGGCGCGTTCCCGGTTGCTGGGGTGGTGCTCGCACCTTCGGCCCCGGTAGGGACCCCGTCGTGCAGGACGGCGAGCTGGTCGAGCCAGTGGAGGTCGTCGCGGATGAGGGTGGCCTCCCGCTCGCGGCGGGCGACGAGCCAGCGGTCGACGGAGACGGCCAGGCGGCCGAGCTCGGCAGCGAGGTGCTCGAGCGCACGGCGGCGGTGGCCGATGACCTCGTCACGCTGGGCGTGGGAGAGGTAGCGGAAGAGCGAGAGGCGCAGGCCGAAGCCTCCGCTGGTCGTGACGCCGGACGGGTCGAGCATCAGCTCGACGAGTCGCTGTTCGCCACGGTGGGTGATGCCATAGACCTTCTTCGCCCGGCGACCACGGAGGCCGCTCGGTCGGGAGCGGGCCGCGGCCAGCTCGCCGGCTAGCGAACCGGTCATGGGGACCGAGGGGCCTCGGCCGGCCTCGACGGCCTTGACGAGACCGGCGCGCTCGAGGCGACTGAGCGCGGGGTAGAGGGAGCCGAAGGACACCGAAGCGCCCGGCTCGAGCACGTCGGTGAGGCGCTTGGACAGCTCGTAGCCGTGCAGCTCCTGTTCGGCGAGGACGCCGAGGATGGCGAGGTCGATCATGGGGGTGGGGCCGGTCTCTGAGGGGTCTGAGGGGCGGTGCCCGGTGTGTCGGGCCTCGGCCGGGTCGCGGATGGCCGGCGTCCTCCGGCGAGCCATGGTAGCTGCCGCACAGGCGATACATCGAGACGTTGTATCGGCACGATATACCGAAGGGTGAACGGAGCGCAAACACCTCGTGCGATCGACTTCGGCTGTCGGCCGTGGGACCTCGGTCCCCCTGAGCCGCCACGGCCTGCGGCGCCGTCGCCGCGGGCCGTCGAGGGCCGGGGGGCCGAGCCCCCGCTAGCCTGTCCCCGTGGATTACCGGCCGGTCGCCGCCGAAGGTGGCGTGGCCTCAGCTGCCGGGGTGATCGACTACCGGTTGGCCCGCAGGGCGGTGCTGCGCGAGTTCCGCCGCGGGCGCCTCTCGACCACGGACATCTGCGACGCGCACCCCGAGCTCCACCGGGCGGCGGTCAGCTGCTCACGGCCCACCGAGGACCTCTGCCCCGTCTGCGAGCAGGCCGACGTGGTCAACGTGATCTACGCGTTCGGGCCTGGCCTTCCTCGCTCGGGCCGCTGCGTCACGACCCCTCAGGAGCTGGCGTCGCTGCACGAGCGCGCCACCCACAAGGGGCAGTACACCTGCTACGTCGTAGAGGTGTGCACGGAGTGCCGCTGGAACCACCTGACGCGCGTCTTCCCCTTGGGGCTCCAGCGCGCCGGGGCCTGACCCGCCCCGGCGGCGGGGCGTCGCCGAGACGGTCCTGCACCTCGCACCGCGGGGCGTGGCGCGCTGAGGTGCCCGGGAGCACCCCGTCGTGAGCCCCGAGCAGGGCGTCGGCCCCGAGCCGTCGAGCCCCCTGCCCCGCCAGGCCGCCGCCGCGGCCCGGCGTCGGCAGCGTGCGGTGCGCCGGGCGGAGTCGCGCCGCCGCCGCCGGGCGCGGCGCTCGGTGGTGTGGCGCAACCGGCGCCTCGCCTACCTGGCGGGCCTGGTCCTCGTGGTGTCCTCGGCCGGTGCCGGGGCCGTGGTGACCCGCATCGAGTTGCCGGCGGTGGACGAGCGGCTGGCCGAGACGACCTTCGTGTGCGCCGCCGACGTCGACCCCGCAGCGGGCCAGGTGTGCGGGCCGGGCAACGCGCTGGCACAGCTCGCCGCCGAACAGGACCGCTCGATCGTGGACTACGAGCGCATCCCCCAGGTGCTGATCGACGCCGTGGTGGCGGGCGAGGACCGGGAGTTCTTCAGCCACCGGGGCATCGACCCCACGGGCATCGCCCGTGCCGCCGCGCAGGACCTCCGGGGCTCTGAGTCCCTCCAGGGCGGCTCGACGATCACCCAGCAGTACGTGAAGCAGACGTACCTGGACGACGAGCGGACGATCCTGCGCAAGTTCCGGGAGGCCGTGCTCGCGGTGAAGCTCGAGCGCAAGTACTCAAAGGAGGAGATCCTCTGGCGCTACCTGAACTCGATCTACTTCGGCCGCGGGGCCTATGGGGTGCAGGCGGCTGCTCGGGCCTACTTCGGGGTGGACGTCGAGGACCTGGCCCTCGAGGTGACGACGACGCCGGAGCAGCGGGCGACCAGCCTGGCCCGTGTCGCTCTGCTGGCCGGGCTCATCCGTGCGCCCGAGACCGCCGATCCCCTCTCCGACCCGGTCGAGGCCGACTTCCGGCGCCGTTCCGTACTCGACGCCATGGTCTCCGAGGGGCTCCGTCGCCGCGCCCGAGGCAGCCGGGCCGGGGCGCTGGCCTGGCAGGCGCCCCTCGCCGACGGCACGTCCCTGGTCATCTCCCAGCGTGACCGCAGTGGCCTCGGGCCGGTGCGCTGGGCCGAGTGCGGCACGGAGTACATCGCCGACTGGGCCCGCCAGCAGCTCCTCGACCTGTTCGCCGACCGCGTCTACACGGAGGGCTACCGCGTCTACCTGAGCATCGACCCGGCGAAGCAGTGCGAGGCCCAGCAGGTGCTCTACACCGAGACGCTCGACGACCCCGCCACCGACCCTTCCGCCTCCCTCGTCGCCCTCGACCAGGCTGGCCACGTCGTGGCGCTCGTCGGCGGCCGTGACTACCAGGTCTCCCAGGTCAACCTGGCCCTCGGCGCCTCGGGCGGCGGCTCGGGCCGCCAGCCGGGCTCGGCCTTCAAGCCCTTCGTACTGGCCGCGGCGATCGAGTCGGGGATCTCGCCGCTGTCCCGCTTCCCGGCCCCGGACCAGGTCGACTTCCCCGGCGCCGACGACGGCAAGGACTGGCACGTGGGGGGCGGGGGCAACCAGGGCGCCGCCCTCACGCTCCTCGACGCCACCGCGTCCTCGTCCAACACGGTGTACGCCCAGCTCATGATGAGCCTCGGGCCGGCGGGGTGGGCCGAGGTGGCGGCGCTGGCGAACCGCATGGGGGTCACGGCGACGCTGCCCGCGAACCCCTCCCTGGTGCTGGGCACGTCGGAGGTCTCGGTGCTCGACATGGCCGTGGCGTACAACACGCTGGCCAACCGGGGCGAGCACCTCGACCCCCAGATCGTGCTCCGGGTCGAGGACGCCGACGGCAACACCGTGTGGGAGCCGGCCGTCGTCGCCGATCGCGCCCTCGACGCCGAGGTGGCGGATGCCGTGACGACGGCACTGCGGGGCGTCGTGCGCGACGGGACGGGGGAGCAGGCGGAGACGAGGCTCGACGCCGCCGGCAAGACCGGAACGACCGAGCACCATCACGACGCCTGGTTCGTCGGCTACACGTGCGACCTGACCGTGGCGGTGTGGATGGGCTACGAGGGGCGGGACGGGCAGCCCGTCGGCCCGATGCTCGACGTGCGGGGGGTGGACGAGGTCACCGGGGGCTCGTTCCCGGCGTCCATGTGGTCCTCTTTCGTGGACCGGGCGACCGCGGACCGGACTGACTGCACGCTCCAGTCGGTCCGGCAGTTCCCCGGCCGGGTGCTCAACCCCGAGCTCTCGACCGTGCCGACCACGGCCCCGCCCCCGACCACCGCCCCGCCGGACACCACCGCGCCACCGCCCACCGTGGCGCCGGCCGCGCCCTCCACGACGCTCGCGCCTGCGCCCCCCACGACGCCCGTGCCCGCGCCCTCGACGACGAGCCCGCCCGTGGCCACCTCCGCGCCCTCGACGACGGCCTCGACCGCCCTGGCCGCGGCGTCCCCGGAACAGGGGTGACGGCCACGATAGGTTGGCTCGGGTGGTCGGACAGTGCGAGAGCTGTGGCCGGGACGACGAGCGGGTGGCACCCGTGCGCCGCGTCTACGTGACCCCGCCGTCCTGGGACCGCGAGGAGCGCGTCGAGGTCGTCGCCGAGCCCGAGGCGTGGTGTGGCGTGTGCCGCGAGCACTATCCCCACCAGCTCGTCGACGCCGACTGAACCGGCCTCGCGCCGACGGCCCGCTTCGTTGTCACACCTGCGGTGCATGCTCTGCGTCGTGTCCCTCCCTACGAGCGAACGCCGTGCCGACCCTGTGGGCGGGCTCGGGCACGGCTACCATGTTCCGCCGGTACCGGGCGACCTTCGTCGCGCCGCACCTCACAGCAACCCTGCCCCAGAAGGGGCCCCGGCGCAGCGACGTCGGGTCCGAAGGGAGGACATGCTCGCCATGCGGGCTTACGAGTTGATGGTCATCTTCGATACCGAGCTCGACGACGTCACGGTCCAGCAGCTGATCGCCCGTCTCAACGAGATGGTGGCAGCCAGGGACGGCAAGGTCGCCACCACCGACCGGTGGGGGCGCCGCCGCTTCGCCTACGAGATCAACAAGAAGCAAGAGGGCTACTACGTCGTCTTCGAGATCGTCACCGAGGCGACGGACCTCGACGACCTCGACCGCTTCCTCCGCATCGCAGACGGTGTCGTCCGCCACAAGGCATTGCGCCTGCCCGAGAAGGAGGCCGCCAAGCGCGGCCTGCTCGGGCAGAAGGCGTCTGCGTGACGCGATCGAGCAAGGACGGGAGCACATGGCCAACGGGAACAACGTCGACCTCATCGGGAACCTGACCCGGGACCCCGAGTTGAGGTTCACCCAGGGCGGTATGGCGGTGGCCACCTTCGGCCTCGCCGTCAACCGGCGGGTCCAGAACAAGTCGAACAACGAGTGGGAGGACCGCACCTCGTTCTTCGACATCGTCTGCTACGGCACCCTCGGCGAGAACGTCGCCGAGTCGGTCGCCAAGGGCTCGCGCGTGCTCGTCGTGGGCCGTCTCGAGCAGCGCTCCTGGGAGTCCCAGGACGGTGACCGGCGGTCCAAGGTCGAGGTGATCGCCGACGAGGTGGGCCCCAGCCTGCGCTGGGCCTCCGCCGAGGTGACCAAGAACGAGCGTCGCCAGGACGGCGGCGGTGGTGGTGGGGGCGGGTTCTCGAGGCCCAGCCGCGACCGCAACGAGTCCCCGCCGGCGTACGAGGATGACGAGGAGCCGTTCTGATGGCGAAGACCAAGGCGCCGCGTGGCAAGAACAAGGACAACGCCCGGCGTTCCAAGAAGAAGATCAGCATCCTGCTGCAGGAGCGGATCGAGTACGTCGACTACAAGGACGTGAACCTGCTGCGCAAGTTCATGTCCGACCGGGCCAAGATCCGGGCTCGGCGGGTGACGGGCAACGACGCCCAGCAGCAGGCCACGGTGGCCATCGCCATCAAGAACGCCCGCGAGATGGCGTTGCTGCCCTACGCCAACCGGGTGACGACCCAGCGGGGCGGCGGCCGGGGCCGAGGTGAGGGCCGCGACGGCCGTGACCGCGATCGCGACCGCGACGGCCGCCCGCCGCGCGACACCGAGGCCGAGGCTCCGGCAACGGAGACCGAAGAGGCGGCCACCGCGGTCGAGGCCACCGAGGCCACCGAGACCGGGGAGGAGTGATGGAGGTCATCCTGCGTGGGACCGTCCGCGGCCTGGGTCGGCGGGGGGAGGTCGTCGAGGTCAGCGACGGCTACGCCCGCAACTACCTGATCCCCCAGGGCCTCGCCCTGCTCTCCCATCGGGGCGCACAGGGCCAGGCAGCCTCGATGAAGCGCTCGGCGGAGATACGCGACGCTCGCGAGCGTGGCGCCGCCGAGGACATCGCCCGGGTGCTGGCGCCGATGGTGATCAAGGTGGAGGCTCGGGCCAGCGGCGAGGGCAGGCTGTTCGGCTCCGTGAGCCCGGCCGACATCGCCGAAGCGGTGTACGCCCAGACCGGTTTCGAGATCGATCGTCGCCTCATCCAGATCGAGGAGCCGATCAAGTCGACCGGGGTGCACAGCGTCCCGGCCCACCTCCACCACGAAGTGAAGCTGTTCCTCCAGGTGGAGGCGGTGGCGCGCTGAACAGTTGAGCGTGGGGCCCCGGGGCGCTCGTCCCGGGCCCCCAGGTTCAGGTCGAGCTTTCCCCAGGGGCTGAACGTTCCGCACAGCTTTGTCCACAGGAATCGGGCCGCTCATCCTCTAGAGACCCACAGGCCCCGTCGGGGAGGCTGACGACCGACATGTCACGGACCGAGCCAGCGCCTGCCCGCCCTCCCTCGGGGGGCCGCACCCCTCCGCAGAACCTCCAAGCCGAGGAGTCCCTCCTCGGCGCCATGCTCCTGTCCCGCGACGCCATCGCCGCCGCGGCGGAGGTCCTGCAGGCCGAGCACTTCTACAAACCGGCGCACGCCCACGTGTACGACGCCATCCTCGGCCTCTACGGGGTGGGCGAGCCGGCGGACGTGGTCACCGTCGCCGAGGAGCTGCGCCGGGCCGGCCTGCTCGACGCCATCGGCGGGCCGTCGGCGCTGGTGACCCTGCAAGCCAGCGCCCCGGCGGTGTCCAACGCGGGTCGCTACGCCCACATCATCGAGGAGCTCGCCCTGCTGCGCCGCATGATCGGGGCGGCGAGCGAGATCGCCGAGCTCGGCTACTCGGTCCCCGAAGACGTGGCCAAGGCGGTCGACCAGGCCGAGTCGATGATGTTCTCCCTGGGCCAGCACCGGGCCGCGGGTACGACTTCGACCCTGCGCAACCTGCTCGAGCAGACCCTCGACCGGCTCGAGGAGCTGTACGACCGGGGCGAGATGATCACCGGTACGCCTACGGGCTACCTCGACCTCGACGAGATCCTCTCCGGCCTGCAGCCCAACGCCTTGGTGGTCGTCGGGGCCCGGCCCGCCATGGGCAAGACGGCGTTCGCCCTGGGCATGGCCACCCACGCGGCGCTGCACGCGGCACGGCCCTCGCTCTTCTTCTCGCTCGAGATGAGCCAGATGGAGATCACGCAGCGGATCCTCTGCGCCGAGGCACGCGTCGACGCCACGCGGGTGCGCAACGGCCGGCTGACCGAGGCCGACTGGGAGAAGATCAGCCACGCCGTGGGCCGCTTGGCCGAAGCACCGATCTGGGTCGACGACAACCCCAACCTCACGATCATGGAGATCCGCTCCAAGGCCCGGAAGCTCAAGAGCCAGGTGGGCGACCTCGGCGTCGTGGTCGTGGACTACATCCAGCTCATGACGGGCCGCAACTCGGCCGAGAACCGCCAGGTCGAGGTGGCCGAGATCAGCCGAGGCCTGAAGATCCTGGCCCGCGAGATCGAGACCCCCGTCGTCGCCTTGGCCCAGCTCAACCGCGGCCTCGAACAGCGCGCCGACAAGCGGCCCATGCTCAGCGACCTGAGGGAGTCGGGATGCCTGCCTGCCTCCGCCCGGATACTGCGAGCGGACAACGGCGAGGAGGTGTCGATCGGCGAGCTGGTCCTCAGTCAAGAGCAGCCCCTCGTATGGTCCCTCGACGAGCACCAGCGGCTCGTGCCGGCCAGGTTGACGAGGGCGTTCCCCTCCGGCATCAAGGCGACGTTCCGCCTGAGGCTCGCCTCGGGCCGTCAGGTCGAAGCCACCGCCAACCACCCGTTCCTCACCGTGGAAGGCTGGCGCCGCCTCGATCAGCTGCAGCTCGGCGGGTTCCTTGCCGTGCCACGCTGCACACCGGAACCATTGTCCACTTCCGACTGGTCGGACGACGACCTGACCCTGCTCGCTCACATGCTGGGCGAGGGCACGATGGGGCCGTCAAAGGTCAAGTACGTCACGGGCGACCCCGCCAACAAGGCTGTGGTCGAGAAAACAGCCAGGAACCTGTTCGGCATCGACGTGAGGTCGGACGACAGAAGAACCTACTGGCAGATGTGGTTCCCCAGCCCCTATCGGCTCACCCACAACCGGTTCCATCCCATGAGGAACTGGCTCGAACCGATGGGCCTGTGGGGTTCGAGATCCTGGACAAAGTTCATCCCTGAACCAGTGTTCGGCCAGAGCGACGCCAAGGTCGCCCTGTTCCTCCACCACCTGTGGGCCACCGACGGGTCGATCACGCTGACGTGCAATGGTCGCGGGAAGCTGGTACGCACCTACTACGCCACATCGAGCGCCAGGCTCGCACGTGACGTCCAGCGTCTCCTTCTCCGCCTCGACATCCGGTCGACGATCAGCTCCGTGCAGAAGCCGAGGTCGGACGAGAAGGGGAACTACCGCACGAACTACCACGTTCGCATTCAGGGGACCCGCGACCAGGAGCGTTTCCTGACGACGGCCGGGTGCCATGGGTCCCGAGGCGAGTGCGTCCCGGAAGCGCTTGCCATCCTTGCCTGCATCAAGGAGAAGCCGAACGTCGACCTTGTTCCCTGGCCGGTGTCGAAGAAGGTCAAGCAGGCATTGGTCGAGAGCGGTGTGACGCAGCGAGAACTGGCCACCGGACTGGGCGAGGGCTATTGCGGTGGCTATCTGCTCGGCTCAGAAGCGAGACCGCGTCGATTCTCGCGCGATCGGCTTCGTCGTATGGGGGGGATCGTCGGTTCATCTGAGCTAGTAGACATCGCCACGTCAGACGTCTCCTGGGACGAGGTGGTCGAGATCGTCCAGCTCGGGGAACAGCCCACCTTCGATGCCACGATCGCGGGCAGCCACAACTTCGTGGCGGATGGCGTCATCGTCCACAACTCGCTCGAGCAGGACGCGGACGTCGTGCTCTTCCTCTACCGCGACGAGGTCTACAACCGGGACTCGCCCGAGCAGGGCGTGGCCGAGGTCATCGTGGCCAAGCACCGCTCCGGGCCCACCGGGGTCGCCCGCCTGGCCTTCCTCGGCCAGTACACGCGCTTCGCCAACATGGCCAAGGGCTGACCACGGGCCTCAGGACGGCCCTTGGGTCGACCGGCGGCGCCAGGCCAGCGCCCCGCCGACGGCCGCGGCGGCCACGGCGGCGACGACGAGGACGACGACCAGGGCGCTCGTGCCGCCGTCGTCCTCCTCCGAGGCGCTGGCGACGAGGGTGTCCTCCGAGGTGGTCGAGCTGTCCCCGGTCGCCGTCGTGGCCTGGGCCGACGTGGTCGAGGCGGGCGCCGTGGACGAGGTGGTCGGCGCGGTCGTGGTCGGCGCGGTCGTGGTCGGCGCGGTCGTGATCGGCCCCTGGCCCACCTCCTGGGCCACTACGGCTGTGGCCAGAGGGGTCAGCGAGCTGAAGCGCACCGTCCACGAGCCGGCCCTGGGGAAGCTCACCGTGGCCTGGTAGCGGCCGGCCGGCTCGGTGGGAGGCAGCGGTAGCGGGCCGACCGAGGCGCCACCGGGCCCCTCCCCGACCACGGTCACCGTTGCGTCTGCCGCCCCGTGCCCGTCGTTCGTGTAGGCCACGTCGACCGTGAAGGCGATGGCGTCGGGCCCTGCCGGAGTGGCGGCGGCCAAGGTGATCGTCCCCGTGTCGTCGTGCGCCCCGGCCGGGGCGGCACCCATGGCGAAGCCGGCGAAGGTGACCACCACGAGGCCGGCGGCGGCGAGGCCCAGGACGGCGACGATGCGGAGGAGCGGGCGGCGGGTCATCTGACGAGCACCTCGAAGTCGAGCTGGGCGGGCACGCCGCGGGTCACGGTCGTGATCGTGAACAGCCAGCGGCCGGTCGTGGGCAGGCTGAACCCGCTGGCCGAGTAGTGGCCGGCGGTGATGGGCACGAGGTCGATCCGCCGGGGCGGCAGGTCGCCCGTGGAGACCCGGGCCTCGGCGGCGTCGACGGGGCGGGACAGGCGGGCGTCGTCGAAGAAGTACAGGTGAAGGGCGTTCGTGCCCTTCCGGGCGGGCTCCACGGTCACCGAGACCGTACCCGCGCCGTCCTCGAAGGTCGCCGAGTAGGGCTCGGTGGCGAGCTCGCGCCCGGGCACGAGGGCGATGAGCCCGGCCGTGAGGCCCACGGCCCCCGCGGCCAGCAGTGTCTCGGCCCGCACCACCCGGACCTGGCGCCTCGCCCGGTGCGCCAGCTCGGCAAGCCGGGCCCGGTTCCACCAGCCCAGGCCCACCATGGCCGCGAACAGGGCGACCTTGGCGAGCAGCGTCCGTCCATAGGCGGTCGACCACAGCGCCTCCAGGCTGCCGACCTGGAGCCAGCCGTTGACGCCGCCGCTCACGGCCACGGCCACGGCGGCGCCGAGGGCGAGCACGGAGAACGGCCTGGCCAGGCCTCGGTCCGGGACGGGGCCCGTCGGGGCCGTGCC
>WHTX01000085.1 GCA_009377505.1 Acidimicrobiia bacterium | reverse complement strand
CTCACGTAGAGGTCGACTCGGTGGCCGCGGAGGACGCCGAACGGGCGCTGTGCCTGTGGGTGAACTCGCCGGCCAACCCCACCGGCGCGCTCGACGACCTGCCCGCCGCGGCGGCGTGGGGCCGCCAGCGGGGCGTTCCCGTGTTCTCCGACGAGTGTTACGCCGAGTTCACCTGGCAGGGATCTCCCCAGACCGTGCTGGCCGAGGGCGACGACGGCGTGGTCGCTGTCCACTCCCTCTCGAAGCGGTCGAACTTCGCCGGCGGGCGAGCGGGCTTCTACGCCGGCGACCCCGCGCTCGTGGACTACCTGCGTGAGGTGCGCAAGCACGTGGGCATGATGGTGCCCGGCCCCGTGCAGGCAGCCGCCGCCGCCGCCCTCGACGACGACGCGCACGTCGAGGACCAGCGGAAGCGCTACCGCGGCCGCCTCGACCTCGGCCGTCGGGTGTTCGCCTCCCTCGGCATCGACTGCCCCTCGCCAGGGGGCGGGTTCTACCTGTGGGCCCCCGCGCCCGCGGGCGACGCCTGGGCGCTCGTCGACCGGGTCGCTCGCCAGCTCGGGGCACTCGTCAGCCCGGGCGAGTTCTACGGACCGGCCGGCGCCGGCCACGTGCGCGTGGCCATGGTGGCCACCGAGGACCAGGTCGGGCTCCTGGCGCAGCGCGCCGGGGTCGCGCCCTGAGCCCGTGGACGGAGCGGCGCCCGTGGACGTGGCCCCCTTCGCGGCGCGGGGGTACCCGTGGTGAACTTCGGCCCTGGTCGCGCCGGGCTGGCCCGCACGGCCCACGAGCGGGTCGGCAGCGCCGGGCTGCGGGCCGCCTGCGCGACCTGGCGACCGTGCCCCTCATTCCACCCGTCTGATCACGGTCACCACCTTGCCGTAGACGGCCACCTCGTCGGCCGGGTACTCGAGGGGCTCGAGCGCGGCGTTGGCGGGTAGCAACCGGACGAGCCCGTCCTGGCGGGTGAAGACCTTGACCGTGGCCTCGTCGCCGGGGATGCCGGCCACGACGATGTCGCCGTTGGCGGCCACCGGCTGCGTACGGGCCACGACGTAGTCGCCGTCGATGATGGCGGCCTCGATCATCGAGTCCCCGCGCACCTTGAGCATGAACAGCTCGCCGTCGCCGGTGAAGTCGGCCGGCAGGGGAACGAGCTCCTCGATCCGCTCGTTGGCCAGCACGTTGACCCCCGCGGCGACGTCGCCGACCATGGGCACGAGTCGGGACGGGCGCCGCTCGACCTCCCCGAGCGAGGGGTCGGGCAGCACCTCGATGGCGCGGGGCTTGGTCGGGTCCCGCCGGAGGTAGCCGAGGCGCTCGAGGGTCTCGAGGTGGGCGTGCACGGTGGACGGTGAGCCCAGCCCCACCGCCTCGCCGATCTCGCGCACCGATGGTGGGTAGCCGCGTTCGGCCACGTGCTGCTCGATGCAGTCGAGGATGTCTCGCTGCCGTTGCGTGGGCACCTTGCCCGCCGTGCCTTCCATGCCATCTCCCCGCATCTCGAGGTCGAACGTCTGTTTGCAGCGTAGCCCGGTCCGCGTCCTGGGGCAAACACCCGTTCGTCCGACCCTTGACGGCGAACGCTCGTTCGTGGTGAGGTGACGACCCCCGAACGTGCGTACCCCGGACGTGCGTTCGCCGTGGGCGCCTTCACTGTCATACCCCGCGAGGAGACTCCTCCCATGGCCATCCACGCACTCGAGCTCGGCAACCTCCATCATCGCCCGGCGCAGGCCGGCGGATATGGGGCCACGGCGGCCGCCGCCCGCCCACCTGTGGCCCGGTGGCTCGCCTACGTACTCGTCGTGGCCGGCGGCATCGCCCTCTTCCTCGGCCTCGACCACCTGAGATCGAGCGCGGGCCGGGCGCTCCTGCCCGCCTCGCCCGCCGAGGCCGCCCCCCTCGCCGTCCCGGTCGGCCTCGCCGTCGTCGAGCGGCCGGTCGCCCCCGGCGACACGCTGTGGTCGATCGCCGTCGAGCTGCGGCCCGACCGCGACCCCCGCCCGCTGGTGGACGAGCTCGCCCGGCTGAACGGGGGGCCCGCCATCAAGGCGGGCGGCTCTGTCCTCGTGCCCGTCGAGCTGGCCCGGCCCCGTCTACCGTGAGGGAGCGTGCATCGTGGGAGAGAACCCTGGGACGATGGGCACCGGTCGGAGCCCGGCCCCGGGCGCACGGGCCCGGGTGAGCCGGGGCTCGCCCTGGCGGTGGACTTCGGGCCGGGCACCACCCGCTGGGGCGACGCGGCCCAGGCACTGGTCGACCAGCTCGGCGGCCGGTGGCCAGCGAGCCCGGACGCGCAGATGGCCCTCTGTCGCTTCGTCCACTACCGGGCGGCGTCGCCGGGGCCTCGCTGGGTGGTCGACGACGTGGCCGCCTTCGCCGCCGCGGCAGGGGCTCGCGTCGCGGGACATGGCGTGCAGCTCCCGCTTGACCTCGGTCCAAGTCGTGCCGGGCCGACGACGGGCACCGGGCGGGGCGGGGTCAGTCGAGCAGGTGGGACAGGGCAACACCAGGCGTGTGAGTAGGCTCGCTCGTCGTGGACTGCCCCCGGTGCCGGCGAGGCGACACCCGCGTGATCGACTCCCGACCTGCTGAGGACGGGGCTGCGGTGCGCCGGCGCCGCGCCTGTCAGCCGTGCGGGTACCGCTTCACGACCTTCGAGCGAGCCGATGCGCCGGCCCTCATGGTCCGCAAGCGAGCCGGTGAGCGGGTGCCGTTCCAGATCGACAAGGTCGTGCGTGGTGTGCGGGCGGCGTGCAAGGGCCGCCCTGTGGACGACAGCGGCGTGGCCGCCATCGCTGCCGCCGTCGAGTCCCAGCTTCGGAGCACGTCCGGCGACCTCACCACCGAACAGGTCGGGCTCGCCGTGCTGGACGAGCTGAAGCGCTGCGATCATGTCGCCTACCTGCGCTTCGCCAGCGTGTACAAGGGCTTCGCCGACGCTTCCGACTTCGCAAGAGAGCTCGAGCTGCTGGAGGGCTCAGGGTCCTCGCTCTGATCGCCCGGTGGGCCTGGCCGATGCCGCACCAGGAGGGTGGTGTGGACCGTCGAGCCCGGTTGTCCCCAGCCGAAGCGCCGAAATACACACCCTCATCCTCTAGCGCTCCACAGCTCCGCCTCCGTACCTTGGCCCCGTTCCAGGCGAGCTGCGGCGTGGGCACTCGGACGGTGGTGTGTGTCCGCGGTGTCGAGATGGACGACTCCTTGGGAGAGAGCGACGACGAGGGCTTGTGAGGGGAGGGTCCCCGCGGCGGCTGTCTCTCTACCTGGGTGTCCGCGCTGCGGCCTCGTCGGGGGCCGGTCGACGGACCGACAGGCGGCGGGGGGCGCGGCGGGCGCGAGGCCGGAGCCGCGTTCGCCGCCAAGCGTTGACAGGCCTACATCCCTGTAATTACGGTGACGTTACGCCACCGCATCTGGTAGCTCATGAGTTGCCGTCAGGCATGAACCACAAGATCTTGTGGTTGAAGAAGAGACGACCGAAGAGCCCGACCCCGTGATTGGAGCCCCATGGCCCTCGCACCCGAGCAGGTAGGCATCGGTATCCGCCGCCACTTCACCACCGAGGGCGCCGACCCCTACGCGCACGTCCAGTGGGAGCGCCGTGACGCTCGTATCACCAACTACCGCGACGGCACCGTCGCCTTCGAGCAGCTGGGGGTGGAGTTCCCCACGAACTGGTCGCTCAATGCCACGAACATCGTCGCCCAGAAGTACTTCCGCGGCCAGTTGGGCACGCCCGAGCGGGAGTCCTCGCTCCGCCAGGTGGTCGACCGGGTCGTGGACACCGTCACCGGCTGGGGCTTCCGGGACGGCTACTTCGTCGACCACCAGGAGGCCCGGGCCTTCTCGGACGAGCTCAAGTACCTGCTCGTCACCCAGCGGACGGCCTTCAACTCGCCGGTCTGGTTCAACATCGGCGTGGCCGGCGTCCCCCAGCAGGCCTCGGCCTGCTTCATCCTGTCCGTGAAGGACACGATGGACTCCATCCTCAACTGGTACGTCGAGGAGGGGACGATCTTCAAGGGCGGCTCGGGCGCCGGGGTGAACCTCAGCGGCATCCGCTCCTCCCAGGAGCCCCTACGGGGGGGAGGCACGGCCAGCGGGCCGGTGAGCTTCATGCGCGGCGCCGACGCCTCGGCGGGCACGATCAAGAGCGGGGGCAAGACCCGCCGGGCCGCCAAGATGGTGATCCTCGACGTCTCGCACCCCGATGTCGAGGAGTTCATCTGGTGCAAGGCCGTCGAGGAGCGCAAGGTGCGCGTGCTGCGCGATGCCGGTTTCGACATGGACCTCGACGGCCTTGCCTACAACTCCATCCAGTACCAGAACGCCAACAACTCGGTGCGGGTCACCGACGAGTTCATGGAGGCGGTGCTCGCTGACGAGGTGTGGGAGCTGCGCGCCGTCACCACGGGCGAGGTGGTCAAGACCATGCGGGCCCGCGACGTCATGGACCAGATCGCCCGGGCGGCCTGGGAGTGCGCGGACCCCGGCCTCCAGTACGACACGACCATCAACCGCTGGAACACGGCGGCCAACACGGGCCGGATCAACGCCAGCAACCCGTGCTCGGAGTACATGCACCTCGACGACTCGGCGTGCAACCTGGCCAGCCTGAACCTGCTGTCCTTCCTTGGCCCCGACGGGTTCGACATCGAGGGCTTCCGCACCGCCGTCGAGGTCACCTTCACCGCCCAGGAGATCCTGGTCGGCAACGCCGACTACCCGACCGAGGGCATCGGCGAGACCTCACGCCGCTTCCGCCAGCTCGGCATCGGCTACGCCAACCTCGGCGCCCTCCTCATGGCCCTCGGGCTGCCCTACGACTCCGACGGCGGGCGGGCGTGGGCGGCCTCGCTCACCGCCCTCATGACCGGCCAGGCCTACGCCACCTCGGCCCGCACCGCGGCGCGGATGGGCCCCTTCGCCGGCTACACGGAGAACCGCGAGCCCATGCTCCGGGTGCTCGGCCAGCACCGCGAGGCGGTGGCCCGCATCGACGAGGACCTGGCGCCCGCCGATGTGCTCGAGGCCGCCCAGCAGGCCTGGGACGACGCTTGTGAGCAGGCCCAGATGTCCGGCGTGCGCAACTCCCAGGCGTCGGTGCTCGCCCCCACGGGCACCATCGGCCTGATGATGGACTGCGACACCACGGGCATCGAGCCCGATCTGAGCCTCTGCAAGACGAAGAAGCTCGTCGGCGGGGGCACCATGTCCATCGTCAACCAGACGGTACCCCGCGCCCTCGTCAACCTGGGCTACAGCGTCGAACAGCGCGACGAGATCATCGCCTACATCGACCAGAACAAGACCATCCTCGGCGCCCCCCAGTTGCTGGTCGAGCATGTCCCGGTGTTCGCCTGCTCGATGGGCGACAACCTCATCCACCACCGGGGCCACGTGACGATGATGGCAGCGGTACAGCCCTTCATCAGCGGCGCCATCTCGAAGACGGTGAACATGCCCGAGGAGGCGACGGTCTCCGAGATCGCCGACCTCTACGTCGAGCCTGGCGGCTCGGCGTGAAGGCCGTCGCCCTCTACCGGGACAACTGCAAGGTGGCCCAGCCCCTGGCGACGACGCGTAAGGAGGCGGCGCCGGCTGCACCGGGCGCCGCCTCGGCCACGACGATGGTCGAGAAGGTGATCGAGCGGGTCGTCAGCCACGAGCCCATCCGCCAGAAGCTGCCCCGCCGACGGATGTCGCGCACCTTCGACTTCCGGGTGGCGGACTGCAAGGGCTTCGTCACCGTCGCGGAGTACGAGGACGGCCGTCCCGGTGAGCTGTTCATCCGGGTGTCCAAGCAGGGCTCGACCCTGGCGGGGATCATGGACGCCTTCGCCATCTCGGTCAGCTACGGACTGCAGTACGGAGTGCCGTTGCGGGCGTTCGTCGAGGCGTTCACCGGCATGCGCTTCGAGCCCGCCGGCATCACCGACGACAGCGAGATCCGCATCGCCACCAGCCTCATGGACTATCTGTTCCGGCGGCTGGCGGTGGAGTACCTCTCCTACGACGAGCGGGCTGAGCTGGGCATCTTCACCACCGGCGAGCGGACCCAGCAGACGCTGCCGGGCGTGGAGGAGGTGGCCGTCGAGACCCGCCAGGGCAACGACATCGCCGCCGACCCGCCGAGCGTGCCCTCGGTGGCCGAGTTCGAGGCCGCGCTCGTCGCCAGCCAGGTCCGCTCGAGCGACTCGCCCATGTGCATGCAGTGCGGGGTCCACATGCAGCGGGCCGGCAGCTGCTTCGCCTGCCCCAGCTGCGGCACCACCTCCGGCTGCAGCTGATGAGAGGGAGTTACGGGTTTTCGTCGACGTAGTTGCGAGTTCGGCTGCTCGGAGTCACGAGTTTGACGAGTAGCTCCGTCGCGGACGCGGAGTGTCTGGTGGAGGAGCTGAGGGCGCGGATGAAACGGTCTGCGAGTGTACCTTCGGATGGCCGAGCTCCTGCTCGTCGACGCGGACGCATGCCCGTTTGAAGGCGGCTCGGCCGAAGGAGACGCTGAAGTCGGCGATCGCCCGGGCCGTGGTCGCGTCCCCGCACAGCGTTCGCCATCGTTCGCACCCTCGCCCTCTACGCCGGCGTGCACCTGCGCGACGTGCAAGACGCCATGGGGCACGCGGACCCACGCACCATCCGCCGCTACGACCGCTCGCGCCACAGCCTCGACCGGCATGCCACCTATGCGGTGGCCGCCTACATCGGTGCGGGCGCGGCTGATCCTTCGAGCCAGCCGCGAACATCGACCCCCGAGGCCCGCTGTTCATCTCCTAACGGCAGTGCTGACCTTCGAGGACGGCAAGGTCGTCAGCGACAACACCTACACCGAGTGCTCCAGTTCCCCGGCTTCGGCTAGCCCGAGATTCCGGCCAGGGCACCAGGGCACCAGGGCACGGGAACGGTGCGACCCTCGTCGGCCCGGAGCGATTACGAAGCGTCAGCAGGCTGCTACGTTCCGGCCCTGAGGGGGACGCAGGCTTTCGAGGCCCGCAGACGACCGGGGGGTCGGAACATGAGGTCACTCAAGCTCACCGTTGTCACCTTGACGGTCGTCCTGGCCGGTGCGAGCGCCTGCGCCAGCGACGACAGCGAAGCCGAACCGACCGGCGGGGCGACCGAGTCGACCGCCGCCGCGACGACGGCGTCGACCACGGCCACGACGGCGGCCGCCGCCGGAGCTGCTTCGGACTCACCCACGTCGATGGACGAATGGGAGGCCCTGTGGGCCGAGGAGCGGGCCGCCGTCGTCGCCGAGATCCAGGAGAACGGCTGGGGCAAGACGCCCGACGGGAACCGGCTGGTCGGGCCGGAAGGCTTCGAGATCGACCTCGCCGCGTGCCCGGCCGGCTGGGACGACACCGAGGGCCTGACGGACAGCGAGATCCTGTTCGGCCTGCCGATCGCCCAATCCGGCCCGCTGGCCGAGTCCGCCGGCGCCGGCCGGGCCACCGACGCGGTGTTCCGGCACTACAGCGACGAGGGGGCCTTCACCGACAACACGGGCAAGACCCGGAGCATCACGTTGGTCCAGCGGGACGACGCCTACGACCCCGCCCGAACGATCCCGCTCGTGGACGAGCTGATCGACTCGGTCAAGGTCTTCGCCGTCCAGACGCACGGCTCGCCGAACACCCTGAGGACCTACGACAAGCTGAACACCCGCTGCGTCCCGCATGCCCTGCCCATCAGCGGCCACCCGGCACTCGGCGACCCGGTCAACCACCCGTGGACCACGACCAGCTCGATCTCGTACGCCACCGAGGCCGTCATCTGGGGGGCGTTCTTCGAGCAGCGCCTCGCCGAGCTCGGTGGCCGGGGGAAGATCGCCGGGCTGCTGATGAACAACGACTTCGGCCTCTCCTACGACGCCGCGCTGCGCGCCTACCTCGAGACCTCTGAGGGCGACATCGAGTACGTGTCCGAGAAGTTCGAGCCGACGGCGGCGACGGTCACGGACGAGATGACGACGCTCGCATCTGAGGACCCGGACATGTTCATCGCCATGTCCGCCGGCTCCTCGTGCGCCCAGATCATGACCGAAGCGGCCCAGAACGGCATGCACCAGTCGGTCGACTACCTGTTCATCAGCTCGGCGTGCAAGGCGGGCGTGCCGATCATCGACATGGGCAGCAGCGCCGACGGCTGGTGGTCGGTGGCCGGCGGCCTGAAGGACGTGCTCATCTCCGCCTACGACGACGACCCCTTCGTGGTCGCGGCCCGCCAATGGACCGCTGAGGCCGGCCACGAGCCGAGCCCGTCGTTCAACCTCGGGCTCTACTACAGCTGGGCGATCGCCCAGGGCATCCAGATCGCCGGGCAGCTCGACGGTGGCCTCACCCGCACCAACCTCATGCTGGCGCTGCGCAGCATTGACATGACCCACCCGATGCTGCTCGGCGGCCTCACCATCAGCATGAACGGGAACGCCGACGCCTACCTGCTCGAAGGCTCGGACATCTCGTACTGGGACGCCGCGCAGAAGACCTGGGTGCAGGAGACTTTGGTGAACCTCGACGGGCGCACCCCGCTGTGCGCCTGGGACCAAAACACCTCCGCTTGCGCCTGACCTGCATGGCCTGCGAGCGCCCGGTGACAAGCGCTCGCCCCGGAGTCCGTCGACTATGCGGTGCCTGCCTGGTCACACTAAGAGCGCACCATGCGCCGGTGCAGTAGTCATCGCCCGCTGCTGGCTGGCGAACATCTCGGTCAGCCGACGTCCTGGTCAGGGTGGCGGTGGGTCGACGACTACGAGGTCGCCGCACGCCGCCCAGGCGACGACGCCACGGGCGTCCTCAGCGGAGCGAGTTGAGCGCTCCAATCAGTTCAACCGATTGATCGGTTGAAGATCCTCTGCGAGCTGGTTGAAGCGACTGGAGCAGCGCACGGGCGCGACCCCTCTGACCAGGTCCGTAGCACACGTGGTCAGCGCCTCGATGAATGACCGATGGAGAAGACGCGATCGTCTTCGCCCACCGGATCGCCAGCTGGGCTGCCCTGCCCGCTGGCGGTCACCGGCTTGTGGCGGAGGCGTGCGAGTGCGGGGCAACCCGTGCCGGTGGAGCGCCATGCCGGTGGGGAGCGCCCAGATCCCCGACGCGGGCAGACGGCAGCGTTCAGGAGCGCTGACGCTCGTCCCGCTGCCGGGCGAGCTCCTCCACCGCGCTCGGGAGGGTCGTCTCGAAGTCGATCAGTTTCGCCCAGGTGGGGGTGACGACGATCCGGACCATGGCGTCGTAGAGCGAGCGGACCTCGGCCTCCCACGTGGTGCGCTGCTCGGGCGTCATCGTGTAGGTGCCGTTCATCTCGAGGTACTCGTCCGGGATGCCCTCGACGATGTCCAGCTCGGCCCGACCTCGGATGAGGAGGATCTTCGGCGGGTGCACCTCCGTGTCGATCGTCAGGGCGACCGCCGAGTTGTTGCGCAGGGCATGGAGCTTCGGGGCGTTCGTCGTTGTGCACATGACGATCTCCGAGCCGTTCCAGGTGAAACCGATCGGGATCGTCCGCGGCGTGCCGTCCTTGGCCACATAGGCGAGGCGGGTCAAGTCCCGGGCCAGTAGCTCCTGGCTGATCGGACGGTTCAGGACCTCGGTGATCTCACTGGGCTGCACGGTCAGCAGCTCCTTCCAATTTGTCGTTCATCCGGTGCTCGCCTCGGCCCGGCGGCCGTAGGACTCGACAGTGGTGACTGACGGCGAGGCGAGGACTCATCGGGGCGTCGCCCCGGCCAGGCGGACCGCGAAGGATCTTGCACCGCCACGGTGCACGACCTTCGCGGCTGGCCACGACCTTGCGCCTCGGCCCGGGCCGCTCGCGGCGCTGGGCGGCTCCCCGCTGGGCCGGCTCGCCTACTGAAGGCGGGCGGGCCGGGCCCAGTTCGATGCCGTGGCGGGCGAGGCAGACGTTCTTGAGCTGCCCGGCCAGGCGAAGCGGGACGGGGGAGAGCGCGGGGAGGTTCAGGCGGCCCGCGGGCTAGCGGGGTTTCTCTCCGGCCTCCAGCATGGCGATCATCTTCTCCAGGCGAGCGGCCCGCGCCTTCGGGCTCCTCGCCTGCAGGACCGGCAGGTAGAGGCGGTACTGGTACGTCTTGTCCAGCGAATAGAAGAAGTGCTTCGCCTCCTTGTTGTCCTCCAGCGCCCCGGCCACGTCCGGTGGGACGGTGGCGTTCTTCTGCGATTCGTAGGCCGCGTCCCATCTGCCGTCCGCCTGAGCGGCCCGCACCTCGGCCATCCCGGGCTCGCGCATCCGGCCCGCGGCGAGCAACATCTCGACCTTGTCGACGTTCACCTTGGACCACAGGCTCCTCGACCGGCGCGGGACGTACTTCTGCAGGTAGTAGCTCTCGTCGAAGGCCCTGCGCTGGCCCGACACCCAGCCGAAGCACAGCCCGATGTCAACGACCTCGTCGTCGGTCACCGACGGGATGCCGGAGCTCTTCTTCGCCATCTTCAGCCAGACCCCGGCCTGGAGCTCGTGATTGTCAGCCAGCCACGACTCCCATGCGGCGGCGTCCCGGAACGGGATGATCTCGACCCCGTCGCGCGCTTCCATGGGGCAAGTGTGGCCGCTGTGGTGCTGGCGCGAGGTGGTCACGCCACCCCGCGGAGGCAGGATGTCGGGCTGATGCGGCTACACCTGTACCGAGCGGAGGGCCGGCGACGAGCGGAGCGCCTGCTCTTCCTGGCCCACAACTACGGCGGGAACGAGTTCCAGATGGCGACGCTGGCCGCCCTGCTCGACCCCGACGGGCGCTTCGCCATCGTCTGCCCCCGCGGCGGCCTGGCCACGCCCGACGCCGCCGACGGGGCGACGTTCTACCGGGTCGACCGGTCGACCCACACCTACGACGAAGCCTCCTTCGCCGACGCGCTCACCTCCCTCGACGAAGCGCTGGACCGTGCGTGCGCGGAGGGCCGCTACGAGCGCGCGGCCGCCGTGATCGGCGGGTTCTCCCAGGGAGCGGGCTTGGCGCTCGCCCTCGCCTACGGGTCGGGTGGGTCGCTGCGGCCGGCGGCCGTCGTCGCCTTCAGCCCGCCCGTGCACCCGCGGGAGCGGGTGGCGTGGGACCTCACCGCGGCGCGGGGCGTGGCGGCGTTCGTGGCCCATGGCACCGAGGACGGCACCTTCCCTGTCGAGGCTTCACGGCGCTTCGCCGCCGAGCTCGTCGGCGCCGGCGGTGACGCCACCTGGCGGGGCTACCGGGCGCGCCATCAGGTCACCCTCGAGGCGCTGGCTGACGCCCGGGACTGGCTGGCCAACCGGTGACGACCGGCGAGGTGGGCGGCATCAGTGCGATTTGGGCCCGGTCCCTCGAGAATGCCGGCACCACGTCATCGGCCGGCTCGGTCGGGGACGCACGAGGTCGACGCCTCGCTGCGCCCTGGCGAGGGGACGCCTACAGCGCGAGGTGGAGACGGAGCGCTTCATCGAGGGCCGCGAGGACCTCGCTCTTGACGACGCCGACCTGTGGGCCGATGCGTTCGACGGCGACCGAGCGGACCTGTTCGGCCTGGGCCTTTGAGTCACGTTCGAGCCCGGTCTCCAAGGCCGACAGGAGGACCTGGAACGGGTGGACGCGCGCGGTGTTCGAGGTTACGGGAACCACGGTGACCACGCCGCGGCCGAGGCGCTCGGCGACGCTGTTGGCGCCGTCGTTGCTCACGATGACCGCGGGCCGGCGCTTGTTCGCCTCCGCCCCCCGGACAGGATCGAGGTCGACGACCCGGATCTCACCGCGACGCATCAGCTGAGACCATCGGCCGTCGCCCGGTCCCAGAGGTCTTGGTCTTCGCTCTCCGCCCAGTCCGCCCATGCCTGCTCATAGGCCGGGCCCAGCTCGGCAGCGCGCAGGAGCCGAACGGCCTTGTGCAGGACCGCGGAGCGGGAGGCGATGCCTTGGCTCTGGGCGTAGGCGTCGAGGAAGTCGACGTCCTCTTCGGGCAGGCTCACGCTCAGCTTCATACTGAGATGCTACCGCAGGTAGCATGGTTGGGGGACCAGTGGTGTGGCGGTCCCTGCCTCGGCATTCGAGACCGGCCGGCTACCGGGCCCGCGACGTGGCCGTGAGGCCCGTTCGGTTATGGTCCGACCGCACTGTGGCGGACGACACGCGGGGGACCTTCGAAGATGAGCGACCAGGGCCGAGCTGAACCAGGCAGCCGCCAGCGCGCCCGGGGGAGGACGCGATGCGGCGTCGCGGCCGCGGCGGCGGCGTTGCTGGTCGCGGCGTGTGGTACGGCAGTCGACGCGCCCTCGTCGAGCGACCCGTCGGTTCCCAGCACGGGCACGGCCCCAGCGACGACCCTGCTCCCCGCCCCCGTCTCGCCCGTCCCCCCATTGCTCGACCGGCAGGCGATCGACGCGGCGGTGGCCCAGCTCGACGGCTTGGCGCACAGCGCTATGGAGCGCACAGGTGTGCCCGGCATGGCCATCGCCGTCGTCTACGAGGACGAGGTGATCTACTCGGAGGGCTTCGGCGTCCGAGAGGTGGGCAAACCCGAGGCGGTCGACCCGGAGACGGTGTTCCAGGTCGCCTCCGTCTCCAAGCCCTTGGCCTCGGCGGTCGTCGCCGGTGTCGTCGGGGAAGGCGTCGTGAGCTGGGACGACCCGGTGATCGACTCCAACCCCTCCTTCGCGTTGAAGGACCCCTACGTCACCGCGAACGCCACCTTCGCCGACCTGTTCTCACATCGCAGCGGGCTCTACACCGGCTCCGGCGACCTGCTCGAGGACCTGGGCTGGGACCGCGACCACATCCTGAGCAGGCTCGACCAGCAACCGCTCGACGCCTTCCGCTCCTCCTACAACTACAGCAACTTCGGCGTCACCGAGGGCGGCGTGGCGGCGGCTGCGGCCAAGGGCATGTCGTGGGAGGACCTCGCCGAGGCGACCTTGTTCGAGCCGCTCGGCATGACCGACTCCAGCTACCGCCACGCCGACTACGAGAGCCGGTCCAACAAGGCGCTGATCCACGTCGAGGTGGGCGAGCCCGGCAGCAAGCAGTGGGAGGCGCGCTACGTGCGTGACGCCGACGCCGAAGCGCCCGCTGGTGGCGCCAGCTCCTCGGTCAGGGACCTGGCCCAGTTCATCCGGGCCCAGCTCGGCGGCGGCACCCTCGACGGCCGCCCGATCATCGACCCCGCAGCGCTCCAGGTGACCCACGTCCCGCACCAGGAGATCTCCCACCCCACCGATGCGGCGGTGCGCACCCAGTTCTACGGCCTCGGTTGGAACGTCACCACCGACGACGAGGGCCGCGTCCGGCTCGACCATTCCGGGGCCTTCGCGCTGGGCGCGGCGACCAACGTCGCCATGATCCCGGGCGAGCAGCTCGGCATCGTGACCCTCACCAACGGCTCGCCCGTGGGAGTACCGGAGGCGATCAACAACGCCTTCTTCGATGCCGCCCAGCACGGCGCTCCCACCGTCGACTGGCTCCCGTACTACGAGGGTTTGTTCCGCCAGGTGTTCGGCGGCGAGCAGCCCGGCACCGACTACTCGACCCCGCCGTCCGATCCGGCCCCGGCCCAAGGGGAAAGGGCCTACGTGGGCACCTACGCCAACGCCTACTACGGGCCACTCGACGTCACCTTCGATGGCGAGCGCTTGTCCATGACCATGGGGCCCGTCGACCGGCCCACGACGTTCGCCCTGACGCACTACGACGGCGACACGTTCTCCTTCCAGACCATCGGCGAGAACGCCACCGGCCTGTCAGGTGCGATCTTCACCATGGACGGGGACGGCACGGCCTCGAGCGTGAGGCTGGAGTTCTACGAGCAGACCGGGCTCGGGACCTTCACCCGCAGCTCCTGATCGCGCTCCGCCTACCGGTCCGTTCAACGGACCCGTTGGTAGCGCGACAGCTACGATGTGTGCGTGAGCTCACCCTTGTCGGTTCGGTTCGACGACCAGGTCCTCGAACGCCTCCGTCGCCGGGCCCGCGCCGTCCCCGGGCTGACAGCCTCCGGGCTCGCGCAGCGCCTGGTCGACGAGGGGCTGCGCATGGTCGAGCATCCGGGCGTCGTGTTCAAGGACGGGCCGAGCGGGCGGCGGGCAGCACTCGCCTTCGGGCCGGACGTGTGGGAGGTCGTCGCGTTCCTCCGCCAGGTCGACGAACGCGGGGACGCCGCCATCGACGCAGCTGCCGAGACGTTCGCCCTTCCGCCCACCCGGCTGCGGGCCGCCCTGCACTACTACGCCGCGCACTCCGACGAGGTCGAGGCCGAGGTCGCCCAAGCGGCCGCTGAGTCCGAGCTCGCTGAAGGGGCGTGGGAGGCCGAGCAGCGGCTCCTCGCTTGACCCGGCCGCGGCTCCTGCTCGACGAGATGCACGCCCCGGCCCTCGCCGTTGAGCTCGTGCGCAGGGGACACGACGTCCTCGCCGTGGCCGCCGAACCCGAATGGCGCGCTCTCTCCGACGACGAGCTGTTCCACCGCTGCGCCCCCGGGGGCGCAGCCCCCCTCGCCGGGCGGCGGGTCGTCACCGAGAACGTGAAGGACTACCGCCCGCTGCTGCTCCGTGCCGAAGAGTCGGGTTTGCCGACCGCCGGGACCCTGTTCACGAGCAGCCGCCGGTTTCCTCGTAGCCGCCGGAACCCGGCGCCTCTCATCGAGGCGCTCCACGCCTGGCTCACTCGACCTGATGCCGCCCGGCGCCCCCTGGAGGACTGGCTGGACGAAGCGCCCAACCACGCAACCGGGCGATTGCGGCGCTCCTGAACGCCCGGCGGGGCCAAGGCCCGACCTTGTCGAGGATGGTCTTGAGGTTGTCCTTGACGGTCCACTCGGAGAGGAAGAGCTCGCGGCGGATCGCCGCGGCCGACAAGCCACGGGCCACGAGCGCGGTGATCTGCCGTTCGCGGTCGGTGAGCCCGTAGGCCTCGAGGGAGCCCAGGACCAGGGCGCGCCGCCCCGGATGCCCGCGGCGCGGTCCCGGGGAAACGCTCGATCGGGGGGTCGATGCGGTCCCCAGGCGTTCGTACCGTGGTCGCCGTGAAGTTCGCTCCGAGCCGGAGACGATGAATGTAATCCGCACCCGGGCCGCCTCGAGCGAGGTACCTCGTCAGCTCCGGGTGCGCCAGAGGCCGCACCGCGGGACGCAGCGCACCCAGACAGCTCCGTCCTGGGGGCCATGGCCGGTGAGGTCGGCTGGCGCCACGAGCCCGGGCTAGGCGATGCGGGCGGCGATGCCTTCGAGGCCAGCCACCGCCGGGAAGCGGCGCAGCAGCTCGGGGTCGTGGCCGGGCACGATCTCGCCGTCGCGCCCCGCCAGCTCGTGCAGGCGGTCGAAGGCGCCGTACATCCCGGCCAGGTCGTGCAGGGTGGCGAAGGGGGCGTCGCGCTCCAGGTTCTCGTAGAAGTGGGCGGCGTCGATGGCCAGCACCACCGCGCCCCGGGCCGTGTGCACCTTCACCGCCTGCAGGCCGGCGCTGTGCCCGCCCACGAGGTGCACGCTCACCCCGGGCACCAGCTCGGCGTCCCCGTCCACCCAGTGCAGCCGGCGCTCGTAGCCCGCCCGCACGACGGCCACGACGTCGTCGACCTCGACCACCGAACGGAACTCACGGCGGTTGGCGTACCGCCCCGTCCAGAAGGCGACCTCCCGGTCCTGCACCACGAAGCGGGCGGCGCTGAAGGGGCCGAGGTCGCCGATGTGGTCGTAGTGGAAGTGGCTCAGGATCACCCAGGGCACGCGCGCCACGTCCACCCCCAGCTCCCCGAGCGCCACCGACGGCTCCCGCAGGTGGGTACGGCCTCGACGGCCCCCCGACTCGGCCCGGAAGCCGAGGTCGACCACCACGTCGCCCTCCGTCCCCCGGACCAGCCAGACGAAGTAGTCGATCGGCACCGGCGCCTCGTGGGGGTCGGCGGCGCTGCCGTAGAAGTAGTGGCCCCGCGTGCCGACGTACTCGCCGTACTTCACCACGTAGATCTCGTGCGTCGCTGGCCCCACTCGTCCTCCTCCCTGCAAGGCCCGGCGCCGCTCAGCGACGCGGGTCGGCCTCGAGCACGGCGCGTATCGCCTCGTCGGGCACCTCGATGTCGACCCCCGCCCGCTCGGTCTGCAGCAGCATGGCGACCCGGGAGTCGCGGTCGGCCCAGCCTCGGTTGAGCGCCTCGGTCATCTCCTCGAGCGTGAGGTTGGCGAGGCGCATGGGCACGCTCATCTCGCGGCCGAGCGCGGTGGCGAGGGCGACGTCCTTGTGGGCGAGGCGCAGCGCGAACGCCGCCGGGTCGTAGCGCCCGGGCAGGAACTGGTCGGCCAGCCCGTCGAAGGTCCGCCGACGGCCGTTCGCGCCGTGGCGCACCGCCTGCCACAGGGCGGCGGGCTCGACACCGGCCTTGACCCCCATCGTGAACACCTCGGCCAGGGCGGCCTGGAGCACGTAGCCGGCGCAGTTGTGGACGAGCTTGGCCACCGACCCCGCGCCGATGGGCCCCACGTAGTACGGCTGGTCGCTGAAGGCGTCGATGACGGGCCGCCAGCGCTCGAAGGCCGCTTCGTCACCGCCCACCCACACCGCCAGCCGCCGGGACCGGGCGCCGCCCGGGCCACCGCTCACCGGCGCGTCGAGCACGTCGACACCGGCCGGGGCCAGGGCCTCGTGGATGCGGCGCACGACCGTGGGCGAGTTGGTCGACAGGTCGAGGTACGCAGACCCGGGGCGCAGGCCCTCGACGAGGCCCCCTTCACCGAGGGCCACCGCCTCGACCTCGGCGGGGCCGGGCAGCGACGTGAACACCACGTCCGTGGCCGCAGCCACGGCGGCCGGCCCGTCGGCCCAGAGCGCGCCGTTGTCGATGTGCGGGCCCGCCGCCTCGGGGCGCGCGTCGTGGACGACGAGGTCGTAGCCCGCTGACTGCAGGTGCGCCGCCATGTGGCGGCCCATCGTGCCGAGCCCGATGAACCCCACCTTCACGGCGAGACCTCGCCCTCGGCCCGGGCGGCTGGCTCCGCCCGGGCGGCGGGGGGCTGCGCCCTCTCGGCGGCGACCTTGCCCGCGGTCATCGCCGCCGGCCAGCCGGCGTAGAAGGCCAGGTGGGTGATCACCTCGCCGACTTCCTCGGCGGTCACGCCGTTGGCCTCGGCCCGTTCGAGGTGGAGGGGGAGCTGGTGATGGCGCTCGAGGGCGATCAGGGCTGCCACGGTGACGAGGCTGCGGTCGCGCTTGGACAGCCCCGGACGCTCCCAGACATCGCCGTAGAGCACCGTCTCGGTCAGTTCGATGAGCTTCGGCGCCACGGCCCGCACGGTCTCGCGCACCGGGGGAGGAGGAGGCTCGCCCATCACAGGTCCCTTCTGTCGCTCGACTCGGCCCTTCGACAACGG
>WHTX01000472.1 GCA_009377505.1 Acidimicrobiia bacterium | reverse complement strand
GAGGCCAGCCACCCTTCCGGGCCGAGGAGCGAGCCGCCGTCGGCCGCCCGCCGGTCTTCGGGGCCGGCCGTGGTGAGGTCCGTGCCGTCGCGGAGGGTGAAGGCCCGGGGAAAGGCCAGGGCGACGAGGTCCGGGAGGAGGTCGATGGCTTGGCGTTCGAGCTCACCGGCGGTGAGGCGGTGGGTGAACGTCGCCCGGTGCAGGTGGTGCAGGACAGGGGCCAGGCGCCCGTCGGGGAGCCGCCAGATCTCGTCGGCCCGCTGGGCGAGGGCGCTCAGCTGTGCTGGGAGGTCCGCGCCCGGGCGGCCGGCGAGGAGGTCGTCGGCGAGCCCGGGGGCATGCTCGGCGAAGGCGGCGGTGAGCTCGTCCAAGTCCCGGGGCCCCTCGGCCAGGAGGATCCGCTCCAACTCGGCGACCGCCGACCGCTCCCGCTCGGCGTGGCTCGCGGCCTCGTCGGCCTCCTCGTCGATGTGCTCGTCGTAGATGTCGGCGTCGTCCACCGCCCGACCGTAACCCTGCTCGCCGAGTGGCACGGCCGACAGGGCTCGGCCGGCGGCGAGCTCGCCCGCCATCATCGAGCGGTGGCTACCCCACAGGCGCTGTCGAGGCGGGCGCTCAACCGGGCACTGGCTGGCGCCAAGCCAGCTCCTGGACCGCCGGCTGCCGGGGTCGACCTTGCCGTCCTCCACGACCTCCAGGTCGATGCCGCCGACGAGCGACAGCAGCGCCCAGGTGGCGATGGCGGCGAGTGCGGTCGCCGCCAGGGTGGTGAGGCGGTCCTGCAGCGGCGCACCAGTTGGGCGGGTGAAACGGCGGATGGACATGAGCGAGGTTCCTCCCGGAGCGGGGACCGGTCAGGGCCGATCGTGGTCTCGGTCGTCCACCTTTGACCGACGGGCCCCCAGCCGGCATCGCCCCCTCGGCTGGCCTGGCCCACCCATCGGTGGGCGACGTTCCGACTTTCGGTGAAGGCCCCTGGGGCGCCCTTTCGGTGAAGGCCCCTGGGGCGCCACCTCCCGAGCGTCGGGCCGGTGCCGATGCCGACCATCGCCCGGCGCGGCGGCGCCACTCCCGTCGCTGTCGCCGCCATCGCCATCCAGGCGGCCCTGCTCCTCGCCGGCGAGGTCTCTTCGGGGAGCACCGACCGTCTCGTCCTCGACGTTGCCGTCGCCGTGGCCTCCGGCGCCCTCGTCCCTTGACTGGTGCGGGCCTCGGTGGCCCCCGGTGCCGCCGCCGGCGCGCTCGCCGCCCTGTCCCCGCGGCCACGCCCGCCGGAACTGCCTGGCGACCTCGGCGCTGGCGTTTCAGCTGAACTGAACTGAACCGTCGGCGACGCGGAGCGCTTAGATGGTGACGGTACGTCCGCTGACGGCTGGGCTCGAACTGCTCCTGCCCGATCCACGCGACCGGGCAGCGGAAGCCCCTCGGAACAGGTGGGAGGCGCATGGGCATGGGTGACGAGGGCGTTGGCCGCATCGGGGGCAGGCTCGGCGCCCTCCTCGGGCACCCTGACCTCCTGTGGCTGCTGCGCTCGAGCATCCAGCCCAGCGTGGTCGACGTGCTGCGGAGCGAGCTGGTGGTCGGCTCGGACAGCAGGGTCACGCTGGGCGTCGACGTCCTCCAGGACGACGGCCGCCGGGAGCGCCTGCTCCTGGTCGACCGCGACGCCTCGCCTTCGGCCGCGGGAGAGCGTCTCGCCACCTTCGAGGTGGACGAGCTCACCCGGTGCGTTGGCGCGGCACCTCGAGCTCGCCCCGTTGGCCGAGGTGCCCCCCGGCGAAGCGCGGGAGCGCCAGGCGCCACAGGGCCCGGGCCGGGTCGAGGGGATCGAGGCGCGCTCGTGGTGGCTCGTCGCCCACCTCCTGGCCGGTACTGAGCTGCCCCTCGTCATCCTCGAGACGCACCCCGGCGGCGGCCAGTACGACTGCCTCACCCTCCTCGACCGGTGGGACGACCCGCACGCCGTCCACATCGACCTCAACCGGACCGGTTCCGTCCACGTGCATCGCCCGGGACCCTGGGCGTGGCGGGGCGCCTGGGACGAGCTGGCCGGCGGCATGCCCTACGAGCAGGCGGGACAGCTCGTCGCTCACCATGCCGGCCTCCCGCAGCGCTTGCCCGCCTGGGGCGCCCAGGCCCGGGCGGCCGCCGCGCTCGCCGCCCTGCTCGACAACGTGCCCGACATCGAGGCCCGCTGGGGCATCGAGGACAGCTCCTACTACGGCGGCCCGAGAGAGGAGCTCCTCGCGTGGACCGGCGGGGATGCCACCGAGCGGGCGGCGGCAGAGCGTTGGTGGTTCGTCGTCCCCGCCTCCGGGCGCGAGCGAGCTCCGCTCGCCGCCGTCGACCTGCCCGCCGGCCGGGCCCGGCTCGCCGGCGGCCCCACGCTCGACCTTACCGGCCCGGGTGCCACGCAGGCCCTGGCCCACGCCGTCCGCGCCGCGCCGGGCCGCGGCGATCCCGTTCGCACGAGAAGAGTCACCACGATGCAGGCAGCCCAGGTCGTCGACCGGTCACGCGCCATGGCGGTGGTGCTGGGCTCGGCGGTGGGCGACGCCCTGGGTGCCCCGTTCGAGTTCCGCCCGGCGCTGAGCTACTCGGCCCGCTTCCCCGAGCCCGTCCTCACCGGCACGGCGGAGATGGTCGGCGGCGGGGGCTACGGCTGGGCGCCCGGCGAGTTCACCGACGACACCGCCATGGCCATCGTCCAGGCCGAGTCGTTGCTCGAGTGCGGCGGCATCGACGGCGCC
>WHTX01000471.1 GCA_009377505.1 Acidimicrobiia bacterium | reverse complement strand
GGCGACGGGCATCGAGGACGGGGCGGGGCTCGTGACGAGCGGGCTCGATGCCAGCCTCTTCCCCCCCGACATCCTCGTCGGGCGCGTGACGGGCACCGGGCTCGGGCCGGCCATGGAGGGGCCGCGCCCGACCGTGCCCGGAGGCGGCGAGCGCCCACTGCGCAACGTGGAGGTCAAGCTGTTCGTGGAACCCCGCAGCCTGTCCTACGTCACGGTGCTGCTGACCGACCCCGCCGGGTGAGCTGAGCGTGGCCCGGCTCACCGTGACAGCGCGCCTCGCCGCCCTCGTGGCCCTGGTGGCGCTGGTCCAGGTGTCCCTCGTGGCACCGCTGCGGATCTTCGGCGTCGCCCCCGACGTGGTCCTCCTGGTCGCCGTCGCCGCCGGGGTCGCCGCCGGGCCTGAGCGCGGCGCCATCTCCGGCTTCGTGGTCGGCATCGCCTACGACCTGTTCCTGCAGACGCCGCTCGGCCTCACCGCCCTCGTCTGCGCTCTCGCCTCCTACGGGACAGGGCTCTTCCAGCTGCCCCTGGTCAGCCATCCTCGCTCGTGGCAGGCCGGCTGCGTCGTGGTGGCGAGCGGCCTCGGCGTGCTGGGCTTCCTCGTCATCGGGGTGGTCCTGGGCCAGGACGAGCTGCTCGGCGTCCCCGTCCTGCGGGTCGCGACCGTCGTGGCCCTGGTCAACGGGGTCCTGGCCCTGCCAGCGGTACGCCTGCTGAGCTGGGTGTGGGCGCCCCTGGCCCCCCCGCAGCGGGTGGTGTTGTGACGCCGCCCAGCCCGTGCCCGCCGTCGACGGGGCACCGCCCCGTGCTGGAATGGGGGGTCGTGAGCCCCCGGAGCCCCGAGCACCCCCAGGGGCGGCGGTGGTGACCGAAGCGAGCCCGCCACTGCGGGTCGCGGTCATCGGCATCGTCTGCCTGTCCCTGTTCGCCGCGCTGTTCGCGCGGCTCTACTACCTCCAGGTGCTCGAGCCGACCGCGCTCGAGGAGGTCCGCCCCCTGCCCAGCGAGGAGGTGGTGCGCTACCAGGCCGAACGGGGGCGCATCCTGGACCGCACCGGCACCCAGGTGCTGGTCGACAGCCGCCAGTCGATCGAGGTGACCATCGACCGCCAGGCGTACGAGGCCGTCGAGGACAAGGCCGGCCTCCTCGGGCGGCTCGCCCGTGCCCTCAACGAGGCCGGCGTGCCCATCAAGGTCCGCGACATCGAGAGCCGGCTTGTGGACCCCATGTACGACCCCTTCAAGCCGGTGCCCATCGCCCACGACGTGAGCGCCGAGCTGGAGGTCGAGCTGCTCGAGCGGTCCTTCGAGTTCCCTTCGGTGGACACGAGCCGGGTGTGGCTGCGCACCTATCCGAACGGGCCGGTCGCCTCCCACCTACTGGGCTACGTCGGCGCCGTCAACGAGGCGGACCTCGGCGCCCGCCAGGCGAGCACGAAGCCCTACCAGCCGGGCGACGAGATCGGCAGGGCCGGCGTCGAGTACATGTTCGAGAGCGACCTGCGGGGCGTGCCCGAGGAGCGGCGCATCCTCGTCGACCTGCGCAACGAGCAGGTGGGCACGGCCTCGGTGAGCGAGCCCGAGACCGGCGACGACCTGGTGCTGACCATCGACCTGGCGCTGCAGCGCCAGACCGAGCAGCTGTTGGCCAAGGCGCTGGCCGAAGCACGCCAGCAGCCCAAGCGCGAGCCCGAGGACCCCGACGCCACCGCCCCGGCCGGCTCGGTCGTGGTGCTCGACGTGCAGACCGGCGAGCTGCTCGCCATGGCGAGCTTCCCCGCTTACGACCCGGCGGAGTTCGTGGGCGGCATCAGCTCGTACCGCTTCAGCGAGCTCAACGACCCCGCCGCCCACCACCCCCTGCTGAACCGGGCGGTGCAGAGCATCTACGCGCCGGGCTCCACCTTCAAGCCGGTGACCGCCTACGCCGCGCTGCGGACCGGGCTGCTCGACCCCGACGAGGAGTACGTCGACCGGGGCTTCTACGAGATCGAGAGCTGCCAGTCCGAAGGCGGCGCCGGCTGCGAGTTCCAGAACGCGGGGCGGGCCGCATACGGCCGGGTCGACTTCCACCGGTCCCTCGTCGTCTCCTCCGACACCTACTACTACCGCCTCGGCGAGCAGTTCTGGAACAGCCAGGACCGCTTCGGCCCCACGCCCATCCAGGACGCCGCTCGCGGCTTCGGGCTCGGCACGCCCACCGGCGTGCAGCTCCCCGGCGAGAGCGCTGGCCTAATCACCGACCCGGCCGCCAAAGCGGCCCGCCACGCCGAGAACCCCGAGGCCTTCCCGGTGGGGGACTGGTTCACGGGGGACAACGTGAACCTCGCCATCGGCCAGGGCGACCTCGCCGTCACCCCCCTCCAACTGGCGAACGTGTACGCCACGCTGGCCAACGGGGGCCGGGTGCTGGCGCCCTCGGTCGCCCGTGCCGTGCTCGACCACGACACGGGCCAGCCCACGCGCAGCTTCGAGCCCCGCGAGCTGGGCCGGGTGGACCTGCCCCCCGAGATCGCCGAGCTCATCCACAAGGGGCTCGCCGGCGTGGTGAGCGAGGACGAGGGCACCGCCTACGAGGAGTTCGCCGGCTTCCCCCTCGAGGCGTTCCCGGTGGCGGGCAAGACGGGCACGGCCCAGGTCCAGGGCAAGGCGGACACGGCGCTCTTCGCCGCCTACGGGCCCACGACGAACCCGCGCTACGCCGTGGTCGCCGTGCTCGAGGAGTCCGGTTTCGGGGCCGACGTCGCCGTGCCCCTCGTCCGCCAGGTGCTCGAGGGGCACGG
>WHTX01000470.1 GCA_009377505.1 Acidimicrobiia bacterium | reverse complement strand
CGACCGACCGGGCGACGTCGTCGAGCTCGACCGAGGTGCTCCACAGGGCGCGGGCCGGCATGTCGAACAGCGCGTGGAACCCCACGGGGGTCAGCTCGATGGCGACGCCCTCCTGGTCGCCGTCGTGCGCGATCAGCGCGGGCGAGGTCTGGAGGCCGCCCAGCACGCAGCGGTACGACCGCGGCGACTGGCCCGGGTCGCTCTGGGCGACGACGTCGATGGCGGGGCCGATGCTGACGATGAAGGTCAGGTGGCGCGAGGGGAGGCCGCGGTGCAGGCCGGGGGCCGACCCGAGGAGGCGGTACCCGACGTAGTGCTCGATGAAGGGGGCGAGCTGCGGTGCCGGCGGCCGGGTCGACCACGCCGCCAGGGTGGGTGCCATGCGCCTCGGGGTCCTCCACGTGCGACGAGGGACAGCCTGCCAGCTGGCGGCGCTGCGGTCGACAGGCGGTGGTGGTGTCAGCTTTCTGTGGCCGCGCTCATTGCGATCAGGGCGCTTCTGTGGCGCGAGGTCCGGCCAACACGTCGTAGGCGGGCAGGAGAAGGTCGACGACGTCGCGGCCGGCAACGGTGGCCTCGAGACCGTCCAGCCGGGCGAACACCCGGTGGGGCGGCGTGGGTGGGCTGGCCAGGGGCAGGGCGGTGAGGGCGGAGCGGCTAGTGACCGCGCCCGGTCCGCTGGGGGTCAGCGGCCACCAGCACGGCAAGCCGTCCGCCCTTGCCCCAGCCGTGGCCACTCCGAGCTGGGCCAGGACCTGCTCACGGGTGCGGCCTCGCCACGCCAGCAGCAGCCACGGGTCGCCGTCGAGCTGGTCGGCGAACACGTACAGCACGGCGGCGATGTGCTTGCACGGGTTCTCCCAGTCCGGGCAGCTGCACGTGGCGTGCAGGTCGGCCCACTCGCCGGGGAACAGGGCCACTCCGGCAGCGGCGCCGGCCCCCTCCAATTCCGGCGGCACCTCGCCCGCCAGCAGCCGGGCGGCGAAGCGGACCTGGGAGCGCAGGGCGGCCTCGAGGCTGGCCCACTGCTCCGCCGAGGGCTGGTCGGCCCGGGCAGTGACCACGTAGGGCAGGGACCGTGAGCCCTGCACCTGGGCGACGAGCAGGCCGGGGGTCACGTCGACGCCGAGCACCTGTCCCTGGCGGGCGTAGCGCCGGCCGCGCTGCATGCGGGCGCCGAGGCCGTAGGACTCGAGCACCTCGACGAAGCGCCGCGACCACCACGTGGCCGCCATGGCGCCGCGCTGGCGGCGGGTGGCGACCCCGCCCTCGACGGGCAGGGGCTGAGAAGGCGGGAACGTGTCCCATGGCGCGTCCCAGCGGCGCGGCCGGCTCATGCCGCGTCCCCGAGCCGCAGGGAGATCACGGCGCGCAGCTCATCGGTGGACAGCTCGGTGACCCAGGCCTCCCCCGCGCCGACGACCCGTTCGGCGAGCGCCCGCTTGTTGGTGATCATCTCGTCGATGCGCTCCTCGATCGTCCCGCTCGAGACCAGCTTGTGCACGAGCACGGTACGCCGCTGCCCGATCCGGTAGGCGCGGTCGGTCGCCTGGTCCTCGACGGCCGGGTTCCACCACCGGTCGAGGTGGACGACATGGGACGCCGCCGTCAGGTTCAGCCCCGTGCCGCCCGCCTTGAGGGAGAGCAGGAACAGCTGCGGGCCCGAGGCGTCGTCGAAGGCGGCCACCAGCTCGTCGCGCCGGGCGCGGGGCACCCCGCCGTGCAGCCACAGCGGCTCGGCCCCGTAGCGCCGGGCGAGGTGGGGCACGAGCAGCTCGCCCCACCCGGTGAACTGGGTGAAGAGCAGAGCCTTGTCACCGGCGTCGACGATCTCGTCGAGCAGCTCCTCGACGCGGTTGAGCTTGCCCGAGCGGTTGGCGAGGACCGAACCGTCGCGCAGGAGGTGCGCGGGGTGGTTGCAGACCTGTTTGAGCTTGGCGATCCCCGCCAGCACCAGGCCCCGCCGGGTGATGCCGTCCGTGGCCGCGGCCCCCTCCAACAGCTCGTCGACGACGGCCTGGTAGAGGGTGGCCTGCTCCCTGGTGAGCGGGCAGCGGTCGGTCTGTTCGACCTTGTCGGGGAGGTCGTCGATGATGGAGCGGTCCGTCTTCAGCCGGCGCAGCACGAACGGCCCCGTCACCGCCTTGAGCGTGGCCGTGGCGGCCTCGTCGTGGTCCCGCTCGATCGGCCTGGCGAAGCGGTCCTTGAACGAGGACATCGTGCCCAGGAGGCCGGGGTTCAGGACCTGCATGAGGGACCAGAGCTCAGCCAACCGGTTCTCGACCGGCGTGCCGGTGAGGGCGACCCGCCGCGGCGCCCGGATCTGGGCGATCGCCTTGGCCTGGGCGGTGCCAGGGTTCTTGACCTGCTGCGCCTCGTCGAGCACGACCCGCGTCCAGGGCACCGCGGTGAGGTGCTCGAGGTCGCGGGCCACGAGCGAGTAGGTGGTGAGGACCACGTCGTGGCCGCCTGCCCGCTCGGCGAAGCCGGCTGTGCCCTCGTCGTCGCTGTCGGCGTGGCGGTCCCTGCCGTGGTGCACCATGACCGACAGGCCGGGGGCGAACCGTTCCAGCTCTCGCGCCCAGTTGCCCAGCACGGAGACGGGGCTGACGACCAGGGTCGGGCCCGGCACCGCGTCGACCAGGACGGTGGCGATGAGCTGGGCTGTCTTGCCGAGCCCCATGTCGTCGGCCAGGCAGGCGCCCAACCCGAGCCGGCCCAGGAACGACAGCCAGCTGACGCCGCGCTCCTGGTAGGGGCGCAGCTCGCCGGCGAAGCCGGGCACGGT
>WHTX01000084.1 GCA_009377505.1 Acidimicrobiia bacterium | reverse complement strand
GAGCGTCGTCGTCGCCGGCTCGTGGGGCGGCTGGCGCGCGGCCTCGCCTTCGGTCACCGCCGGCCCCGCACCGGGCGCCGTGTCCTGCACTGCGCCAGCCGGGGCCGGTGCAGCTCGGGCCGAGGCAGCCGGGGCCGAGGCGAGGGACGCCCCCACCCCGTCGATGGTGACGACACGAGGGGTCGGGTCGAAGGGCGGGGGCGGCTCGTCGGCGAAGGCGACCAGCGCGGCGACCACGCCGGCGGCGGCCACGGCGGCGCCGCCCATCCCCGCCCAGGCCGTCAGCATCTGACGACGACGGGCGGGCTCGGCACGCCGGGCCGAGCCCCGCACCCTGCGGGCCAGCCGGGCCAACTCGCCCCGGCGCACCGGTTGTTCGACGAAGCGGTAGGACAGCTCGGCCAGCGCGGCCACCAGGACCAGGCGAACCGCCAGGGTGGGCCCGCTCGACCAGCCGACGTCGAGCCGGGGGCGGAGGAAGACGAACACGGGCCAGTGCCACAGGTACAGGCTGTAGGAGCGCCGGCCGATGGCCTGGGCCACCCTCCCGCCGAGGGCCAGCTGGGCCAGGCGCGCCCGGGGGTGGGCGCACGCCAACACCAGCAATGCGCTCAGCACCGAGACGCTGAGGAGCCCGCCCTGGTAGGTGCTGTCAGCCAGCTCGTCGACCACGGCGAAGGCCACGACCAGGCCGACGAGGGCGACCACGGTGGCGGCCTCGAGCACGGCGCGGACGCAGGCCCGGGTCGGCCCCGGGGCCTCGAAGGGCCGCCATACCAGGGCCAGTGCCGCCCCGAGCAGCAGGCCGGCAGCCCGGGTGTCGGTGCCGTAGTAGACGCGGGAGGGGTCCCCGCCGGGCTGGTACAGCGCCAGGGCGAGGAGGGCCGAGGCCACGGCGAGGACGACGGCGGCGCCCGCCACCCGTCGGGCGCTGCGGAGCCAGCCTGCCAGGAGGGCGAAGAGCACCGGCCATACCAGGTAGAACTGCGCCTCGACGGCCAGGGACCACAGGTGGCGAACGGGAGAGGGACGGCCGAGCGAGGCGAAGTAGGACTGCTCGGCGAGGACCAGGTACCAGTTCGAGACGTAGCCGAGCGAAGCCACGAGCTCTCCCCGCACCCGCGCCGCCTCCTCGGGCCAGCCCACGGCGAGCGCCGTGGCCACGGCGGCGATGAGCGCCAGGTTGGCGACGAGCAGTCGCCGCGCTCGACCGGCCCAGAAGCGACGGAGGGTGATGCCGCCCTCCCGGCGCCACTCGCCCCACAGCAACGCGGTGACGAGGTAGCCCGACAGTACGAAGAACACCTCGACGCCGAGGAACCCACCAGGGACGCCGCCGACCTCGGCGTGGTAGAGGATGACGGCCACGACGGCCAATGCCCGGATGCCGTCGAGGGCAGGCAGATACGGCAGCCGCCGCGTGCCCGGGTGGCGCGCCGCCACCGACGGAGGCCGGTTCGACACGGGCGGCGGGGAGGTGGCGACTGGCGCATGGTAGCCCTCGCACCCCAGCCCCCGGTGGATGTCGAACGGTGCTAGCCCGGCTCCCGGCCAACGCCTCTGGCGCTGAGCCGGCAGTGCCTCAGCGGGCCTCGACCGCCACCGGGACCTGCCGTTTGGCGCACGGGCCTGCCGACCTGCTCCCATGGACAACCGTGCGCCAGCCCCTGACCACCTACGTGCCGAGCCGCCAGGGCGTCGAGGTCGCCGCCCACGACTACGGAGGGGACGGCAGGCCCCTGCTGTTCCTGCACGGGACCGGCCTGTGCAGTCGCACGTGGGAGCCCGTCATGGCCCGCCTCCCCCTCGACGCCGTGCGACCCATCGCCGTCGACCTCCGGGGCCACGGCGCGAGCCGGACGCCCGGCGCCGTCACCTTCGCCGACCACGACATGGTCGCCGACCTGAGCGCCGTGGCCGCGCACTTCGGGCTGGTCGGGGCGTGGGCCGCGGCGCACTCGATGGGCGGGGGAACGGCGATCCTGGCCGAGGCGGCCCAGCCCGGGACCTTCGAGCGGCTCTGGGTGTTCGAGCCCATCGTGTTCCCCCGGCCCCTCGACGGCGGCGAGGGGCCGTCCGCCCTGGTGGAAGCGACGCGGCGCCGTCGCCCTGTCTACCCCTCCCGCCAGGCGGCGGCCGAGCGCTACGGCTCGCGGCCGCCCCTCGACGAGCTCCACCCCGAGGTGCTCCACGCCTACGTGGCCCACGGCTTCGTCGACCAGCCCGACGGTTCGGTGCGCCTGGCGTGCGAGCCCGAGGTCGAGGCCCGGGCCTACGAGGAGTTCCTGTCGGACGGGTTCGAGCGGCTCGGCGGGGTGCGGGCGCCGGTGCTCGTCGGCTACGGCGACCGTTCCACCGACCCCTCGGGCGAGTGGGCGCCCAAGGTGGCCGAGGCGCTACCCGCCGGCGTGACGGAGCGGTTCACCGGCAGTGCCCACTTCGGCCCCTTCGCCGACCTCGACGCCACGGCGGCCTCGCTGCGGCGATGGTTCCTCGGGGACGGCCCCGCCGAGCGGCCCGCCCGCTAGCGCGAAGGTTCGTGCACCGTGGCGGTGCAGCATCCTTCGCGGCTGGCCGGGGAGGCACAGCGGCCCGCCCACCGCAGATCGCGCAGACCGCCCGCCGGGCTACAACTCGCGCTCGAGGTGGGCCGCCACCTCCCGGTAGCGGCTCACGGGCACGAGGTGCACGCCGTCGAAGGCGCCGGTGTCCCGCAGGGCCAGCACCTGCTCGCAGGCGGCGGCCACCCCGGCGGAGCGGTCCCGGCCGACCCGCTCGACCAGCTCTGCGGGGATGTCGATGTCGGGGATGGCCGCGGCGAGGCGCTGCGCCATGGAAACGCTGGCCAGCACCATGACCCCGGCGTAGACCGGCCCCGTCAGCCCCTCGAGCTCAGCGCGCTCCCGCCAGCGGAGCAGGCGCTCGACGGAGTAGGAGACCTGGACGAACGTGAAATCCGCCACCCGCTTCCACTCGGGCACCCCGCCGAGGCCCGTGGTCACCCCGACCCGGAACGGCGGGCTGGCACGCAGCGCAGGCTCCTCCGCGTAGCCCCGCACTTCTTCGATCATGGCGCGCACGGTCAGCTCGCTCGTCCGGGCGCCCGAGGTGGGCTTGTCGCCGTAGACGAACAGGAACTGCTCGACCCCGTACGCCGCGGCGGTGAGCAGGTCGCGCCGGAAGCCCAGCAGGTTGCGGTCCCGGGAGTTGAGGCAGGCGATGGCCCGCCCGCCCATGGCGCCGACCTCGTGGGCCACGGCGATGCTCGACACCGTGGCCCGCCCGATGTGGTTGTCGGGGATGAGGAAGGAGCTGGCCACCGGGCTCAGCACCCCGATCTGGTGGCGCACGCGGGTCAGGTCGGGCCGGACCGGCGGTTCGATCTCACACACCAGCTCGAAGGTGTCCCGGGCCACTGGCCCACGCTACCGGCTGAGCCTCGACGGGCCCTTCCTTGTCTCACCGGGCGTGCAGACTCGTCCCACACCTCGACGGGAGCGCCGTGACCGACGACCACACCCCCCAGACCCACCTCGACGCCGTCATCCGTGCCCTGGCCGGCCCTCAGGCCGCGCCGCGCCACGACCAGCGCCGAGCCACTGCCGCGCTGGTAGACGAGCGCCGCCGGGTCCTGGTCGTGCAGGCGACCGGGTGGGGCAAGTCGGCCGTGTACTGGGCGGCCACGGCCGCCCACCGTGCCGCCGGGGCCGGGCCGACGCTCGTCATCTCCCCGCTCCTGGCGCTGATGCGCGACCAGGTGGCCGCGGCGGAACGGGCGGGCCTCGAGGCCGCCACCGTGAACTCCACGAACGTCGAGGAGAGTGGTCCCAGGTCCAAGAACGCCTCGACGCCGACCGTCGACGTCCTGCTCATCAGCCCCGAGCGCCTGGCCAACCCCCGTTTCGCCGCCAAGCTCGGCCCCCTCGTCGGCCGTTGTGGGCTCGTCGTCATCGACGAGGCCCACTGCATCTCGGACTGGGGCTTCGACTTCCGCCCCGACTACCAGCGCCTGTCCAAGGTGCTGGTCGGCCTCGCCCCCGACACCCCGATCCTCGCCACCACCGCCACGGCCAACGAGAGGGTCACCGCGGATGTCGCCGCCCAACTCGGCCCCGACACGCTGGTGCTGCGGGGCACCCTCGCCCGAGCCTCCCTGCGGCTCCACACGGTGGGCCACCTCGGTGCCCTCGACCGCTACGCCTGGGTCGCCGACGCGCTCGAGCAGCTCGGGGGGTCGGGCATCGTCTACGTGCTCACCGTGGCCGAGACCGACCGCCTCGCCGACTTCCTGCGCAGCGAGGGGGTCGAGGCCGAAGCCTACTCGGGCTCCCTCGACGCCGTCTCCCGCGAGCGCGTCGAAGAACGGCTCAAGTCGAACCGGGTGAAGGCGGTGGTGGCCACGTCGGCGCTCGGCATGGGCTTCGACAAGGCCGATCTCGGCTTCGTCGTGCACGTGGGCTCGCCCGCCTCGCCCGTCGCTTACTACCAGCAGGTCGGCCGGGCGGGGCGCGGCATCGACGACGCCGTCGCCGTGCTGCTGCCATCGGCCGGCGACGAGCGCATCTGGGCCTACTTCGCCACCGCCTCCATCCCCGACCCCGCCCACGCCGACGCCGTCCTCGCCCTGCTCGACGGGCGCGGCTCGGCGACGGTCCCCGCGCTCGAGGCCGAGACCGGCATCCGTCGCACGCGGCTCGAGGCCCTGCTCAAGGTGCTCGCCGTCGACGGCGCCGTCGAGCGTAGGGACGGCGGTTGGGCCTCGACCGGGCAGGGCTGGAGCTACGACGAGGCCAAGTACGACGCTCTGCTCGCCGTGCGCACCCGCGAGGCCGGCCTGATGCGCAGCTACGCCGCCGGTGCGGGCTGTCTCATGGAGTTCCTCCAGCAGGCGCTCGACGATCCCGACCCGGGCCCGTGCGGGCAGTGCTCGGTCTGCACCGGCACGCTCCCCCATCCCGGAGCGCGCCCCAGCCGGGAGCGGGCCTCGGCGGTGCGGCGCTTCTTGCGGGGCCGCGACGTCGTCATCGAGCCCCGCAAGATGTGGCCCCCGGGCACGCCGGGGCGCAAGGGCCGTATCAAGGGCCCCATCGGCGAGGGCCGGGCGTTGGCCTTCGCCGACGACCCCGCCTGGGGCGAGGCGCTCGCCGACCTCGACGGGCGCGACGGCCCCGTGGGCGACGAGCTCGGTGCCGGCCTCGACTCCCTCGTCGACCGCTGGGCGAGCGAGTGGCCGGCCCGACCTGCCGTGGTCGTGCCCATGCCCTCCCGCAGCCGCCCGGTACGGGTCGCCGAGCTGGCCGAGCGGGTGGCGGCCCGGCTCGGGGCCGAGGTCGTGGCAGCTCTGGACGCGGTGGGGCCCACCCCGCCGAGCGGGGTGGCCTCCGGCGCACCGCGCCGCCGCGTGCTCGATGCGGTCGCCCCCCGGGGACCCGCCCTCGACGGCCCGGTGGTGCTCGTGGACGACACGTACCGCACGGGCTGGACCATGACCGTCGCAGCCACGGTCCTCGGCGACCTCGGCGCCACCGACGTCCGCCCCCTCGTCATCCACCAGCTCCCGGGCTAGCCCCAATCTTTCATTCGAGCTCGCTCGAGCTGGTCAGCCAGTTGCCCGCTTAGCTCGCCCGACCAGCTGCCGTCCTGGTGAGGGGCCTGGCCGCGAGCCTCATGAAAGATCAGGGCTAGTGCCATGACCACCATCGTTGGACACGGCACCAGCCGCCCCGCCGGCCCTCAGTGGGCCTCCCGCTCCCCGCCGCCTGGGCGGTTCGCTCCGCTCAGCGGTGGCGGAGGAACTCGACGACGATGTCGGCGAAGGCGTCGGGCCCGTCAGCCATGAGCTGGTCGGCGGGGAGGATGAGGATGGTGCCCGCGTCCACGCCCTCCTCGGCTCCCCCCGCCTCGGCACCAGCCTGGGCGAAGCCCTCGCCGAGGCCACCCCCGGCAGCCACCGCAGCTTCTCCCGTCAGGTCGTCCTCCGGGCGCCCGACGAGGACGATGGCGTCGACCCGGTCGGGGTGTTCGGCCGCGAGCTGGGCCACGACGGCCGCCCCCCGGCCGTGGCCCACGAAGCTGGCCTCGGGCAGCTCGAGGAAGCGCAGCACGGCGAGGAGGTCCTCGACGTGCTCGCCCGCCTCGTAGATGTCGGCCCGCAGCTCGGGCACCACGGCCCGCACGCCGTCGGCGGCCAGGGCCGAGGGCACGCCGTCCCAGGCCCTGGTGGCCGCGCCGGGCCCGCCCACGAGCACCACCGGTCGTCCCGAGCCCTGGTCGCGATAGGTGAGGGGGGACCCGGCGATGTCGAGCGAGCCGGAGCCGACGGGGTAGAGCTCGTCGCCCGCCCCCTCGGCCAGGGCCGACACGGTGAGCCCCGCTTCGAGGGGGTAGGGGACGTAGTGCGCCCGGTCCGCCTTCGGTACCGGACCCCGGCGGGTCGTGCGGTACAGGGCGAAGAGGGCGACCGTCAGGTAGGCGGCGGACAGCGCCACGAAGAGCGCCCCGGGCCCGACGAGGCCGATGGCTGCCGCCCCCACGATCGGCCCGGCCACAGAGCCCGCCCCGTTGACGAGGACCATGCGCGCCCCGGCGGCGACGAGCCGGTCCTGGTCGAGGTAGTCGTTGAGGTGGGCGCTGCTCAGCGAGTAGAGCGGGAAGGCGAAGCCCCCGGCGACGAGGGTGAGGCCCACGAGGAGGGGGAGGCGGTCGGGACCGACGGCTGACGCGGCGAGCGCAGCACCGGCCGCCACCACGCCGCCAGCCGCGATGACCAGGCGGCGGTCGACGCGGTCCGACCACCGGCCGAGGGGCACCTGGAGGGCCAGCCCCCCGGCGAGGGCCGAGCCGATCAGCGTGGCCGTGGCCACCCGGCCCAGGCCCGCCTCGGCGCTGTACACGGCGCCGGCGCCCACGATGGCCGCACCGGAGAACCCCGCCAGCGCGGCGCCGGCCGGGCCGAGGGGCGCGACCGCCACCAGGCCGCGCAGCGAGAGCGGGTTCAGCGGGGGCACGTCCGGGGCGGACACCGTGGCGAGGGCCACGGGCACGACGGCGAGGGAGATGAGGACCGAGGCGAGCACGAACACGGCGAAGCCGCCCGGGTCGGCGAGGGTGAAGAGCACCTGCCCGCACAGCAGGCCGCCGGTGACGACGACCATGTAGCTGGCGAGCAGGCCTCCGCGGGTCGAGTTCGTGGCCGCCCCGTTGAGCCACGTCTCGGTCACGACGTACAGGGCCGAGATGCACAGCCCCGAGACGACCCGGACGAGGAACCAGGTGGGGGGCTCGGGGCGGATGGAGTGGATGAGGACCGCGGCGGCAGCGAGGGACGCCAGCCCGGCGAAGACCCGGACGTGCCCCGCCCGCCGGATGGCTGCCGGCGCGGCCAGTGACCCTCCGAGGAAGCCCAGGTAGTAGCCGGCGAGTACCAGGCCGGTGACCGAGGGGCGGAAGCCCTCGAGGGCCGCCCGGACCCCCAGCAACGTCGAGGTCAGCCCGTTGCCCGCCATGAGCAGGCCGACCCCGGCCAGCAGGGGCAGGGCATCCTGCAGCGCCCGGCGGAGCCCCGACGCGGCGTGCGGCTGGACGACGGTGAGAGACGCCTCCGTCACGCTTGCAAGGTAGTTGCGTCGAGCGCGCGGGCCGGCACGGTGAGCGTCGGTGCCAGTGGGCCCGCCCGCCTCGTCACTCGCCGAGCACGGCGTCGAGGAAGGCGCGGGTCCGGGCTTCGGTGGGGTCGGAGAACATCTCGCTCGGCGGCTTCTCCTCCACGATGCGCCCCTGGTCGAACATGACGACCCTGTCGGCGATCTCCTCGGCGAAGCGCATCTCGTGGGTCACGAGCAGCATGGTCATCTCGGTGTGCTGGGCGAGGTCCCGCAACACGGCGAGCACCTCGCCAACGAGCTCGGGGTCGAGGGCCGAGGTCACCTCGTCGAAGAGCATCACCTTGGGCTCCATGGCCAGCGCCCGGGCGATGGCCACCCGCTGCTTCTGGCCGCCCGACAGCGCCGAGGGGTACTGGTCGATCTTGTCGGCGAGCCCCACCCGGTCGAGCAGCCCCCGGGCGCGCTCGTCGGCCTGGTCGCGGGTGAGGCCGAGCACCTTGCGGGGGCCGAGCGTGAGGTTCTGGCGGACGGTCTTGTGCGGGAACAGGTGGAAGTGCTGGAACACCATGGACACGTCGCGCCGGACCTCGCGGATGTGCCGCTCGCTCGCCGGCACGAGCTGCCCGCGCCGCTCCTCATGGTAGAGCTGGCGCCGGCCGATGAAGACATTGCCCTGCTCGGGCCGCTCGAGCGTCATGATCACCCGCAGGATCGTGGTCTTGCCCGAGCCCGACGGCCCGATGATCACCACCTTCTCGGAAGCGCCCACCGCGAGGTCGAGGCAGTCGAGCACCACGTTTTCGCCGAAGCGCTTGGTCACGGCGTTCAGCCGCACCGCGGGCTCGGGGAGGTCCACGCTGCCGTCGCCGGGTCCCTGAATGGCCTCAGTCTCGCTCATAGGCATAGCGCTTCTCCAGGATGCGGACGAATGCGGAGGCGATCAGGCTCACCGCCAGGAACAACAAACCAGCCATCGTGAAGGGCTCGAGCCCACGGAACGTCTGGGACTGGATGCGCTGCGCGGCGGCCAGGATGCCGGCGACGGTGATGGTCGAGGCCAGGGGAGCGTCCTTGAAGCTGGCCACGAGGTAGTTGCCGAGGGCGGGCAGGGAGATGGGGATGGCCTGGGGCAGGACAACGCTCCACCACATCTGCCGCCTCGACAGGTTGATGGCGGTGGCCGCCTCCCACTGGCCACGGGGTACCGACTCGATCCCGGCCCGGTAGGTCTCCGATGTGTAGCAGGCGTAATGCACGGCGAGGCCGATCACGCCCGCGGTGAAGCCCGAGAGCACGATGTCGAAGTCCGGCAGCACGAAGAAGAGGAAGAAGAGCTGCACCAGCAGCGGCGTGCTGCGGATGAACTCGACGAACAGCCCCACCGGCCAACGGATCACGACGTAGCGCGAACGGCGCAGGAGGGCGAGCACCAGGCCGAAGATCAGCGCCAGCGTGATGCCGAGAAGCGTCAGGCGCACCGTCACCCACAGCCCGCGGAGGAGCTCGGGGAGGATCTCGATGGCGAAGTCCCAGTCCCAGGTCGACGGAGCCTGGGCGAGCAGCGTGCTCACGGTGCCTCCCGCTCCCAGCCGCTCGGGCCGTTCGCGGCGCTCACTTCGCCGTCGCCGCCCGCGAGCCCATCCGCCCGGTCTCGAGCCCTCGGCCGAAGCGGCGCTCCAGCAGCCGGATGATGCCGGTGATGCCGAGCGAGATGGCGAAGTAGATGATCAGCACGGCGGTGAAGATGCTCACCGAGTCCGCGGCCCGCAGCTGGCGGAGGTTCTGCGCCTCCCGGGTCAGGTCGGCGAGGGAGATCAGGGACACGAGCGAGGATGCCTTCATCACCTCGATGAGCAGGTTGCCGTACGGCGGCAGCATGCCCACCACGGCCTGGGGCAGCACGATCGACCACAGGCGCTGGCCGGAGGAGAGGTTGATGGCCACGGCCGCCTCGCTCTGGCCCCGGGGCACGGCCTGGACGGCGCCGCGCACGATCTCGGCCCCGTAGGCGGACAGGTTGAGGCCCAGGGCCAGCACCGCCGCCTGCATGGCGGAGAACTCCACGCCGAGGAGGGGCAGGGCGTAGTACACCCAGAAGATGAGGATGATGGCCGAGACGCCGCGCAGCACCTCGACGTAGACCCGGACCGCCCAGCGGACGGGCGTCGGGGCCGAGAGGCTGGCGACGCCGAGCACGACGGCCACCACCGTCCCCCACGCCACGGCCAGGGCGGTCACGTACACCGTGAGCTGCGCCCCGTCGAGCAGGGTACGGAAGTTGTCTGCGCTCAGCATCGCCAGCTCTGTCGCGCGGCCTGCTCGGGCTCAGCCGGAGGTCGAGGTGGACGCTGCCGTGGTAGTGGTGGCAGGCGAGGCCTCGGCCAGGTCCTCGACGGTCACGTCCTCGGCCGCGTCGACCTCCACCGAGGTGAACCCGAAGGGCTCGATGATGGGCAGGACCTCGTCGTTGGCCTGCATCTCGTTGAGAACCTCGTTGAAGGCGTCACGGAAGTCCTCGTTCTCGTAGCGGAACGCGAACGCGCCGCAGCCGAGCTGCTCCTCACCGTTCACGACGGGCACGAAGCCCTCCGTGGCCTCGAAGCCCTCCAGGTCGGCGACCTGCTCGCGTACCGTGACCGCGGTGAGGGCCACGGCGTCGATCCGGCCCGCGGCGAGGGCGTCGAACACGTCGGGGGTGGTCTGGAAGGGGCTGATCTGGGCGGCGGGGATGCCGCTGCCCGTGGCGTAGCCCTCCTCGACGGCGCCGGCGAGGACGCCCAGCCGGGCGCCCGAGGTGGTGACGGACTCGAAGTCCGTGAGCCCCAGCGGGTTACCGTCGGCCACGGCGAAGGCCGTGGTGCCGCAGTAGTCGGGGTCGGCGAAGAGCACCTGTTCGGCCCGCTCGGGGTTGATGAACATGCCGGCAGCGATCACGTCGAAGCGGCTGGCGTTCAAGCCGTTGATGAGGGCCCCGAACTCGACCACCTCGAAGTCGACCTGGTCGATCTCGAGCCGGGAGAGGATCTCCTTGGCCAGCTCCGGCGCCTCACCGGTGGCCTCCCCGCCCTCCTCGTAGCCGTAGGGCCGTTCGTTGGCGATCCCGATGGTGATGCCGTTCTCGCGCGCCTCCCCGAGCAGCCCGCCCGCCGGCGCGCCCGAGGTCTCCGAGCCCCCGCCCGTGGTCGTCGAGGCCGTGTCGTCGTCGTCCCCGCCGCAGGCGGCGAGCCCCAGGGTGGCCAGCGCGATGATCGCGACCAGGCTCCCAAGCGCTCGCCGGCGCCGGGGGTGGTGGCCCGTGCGGGCGTTGGTGCTCATGTCGTCCCTCTCCCCTGTGTGCTTGCCGTGTGCTTGCTCTGCGTGCGCCCTGCGGCGCTCTCGTCCGGCGAGCGGTCGTGCCTTACCCGGGCCATCGCGGCGTGCAACATGTCACACCGATGCGCCCTGAGCAGGCACGTCGCTCCCCAGGTGGCCCCGCCCTCAGACGGGGACGGGGGTGAAGTCGCGGCTGGCGATGTACTCGGGCCGCGGCCCCGGCGCGGCGAAGGGCGCCTCGAGGGCGTTCTCCACGCTGTTGTAGACGAAGAAGACGTTCCGCCTCGGCTGAGGGGTGATGTTCCCGTTCGAGCCGTGCATGGCGTTGCACTCGAAGAAGACCACCGTCCCCGCCGGGCCGACGGCGTGGCGGATGCTGCCCCTCCGCACCAGCTCGGACAGGCTCTCGTCGTCGGGCACGCCGATCTCCTGGCGGCGCAGGGACTGCTCGAAGTTGCGGTCCGGGGTGGCGCCGACACAGGTCACGTACCAGCCGTGGGAGCCGGCCACCAGCAGCAGCGGGCCGTTCCAGGGGTGGTTGTCGGTGAGGGTGACCGAACAGCTCACGGCGCGCATGCGGGGCATGCCGTCCTCCGTGTGCCACGTCTCGAAGTCCGAGTGCCAGTAGAACTCCCGGCCCCGGAACCCAGGCTTGAGGTTGACGCGGCTCTGGTGGACGTACACGTCGCTGCCGAGCAGCTGGCGGGCCACGCCGACCAGGTAGGGGTCGTGGACCAGGTCCCGGAACACGCCCTCCAGGCGGTGCACCTCGAAGATCGAGCGCAATGCCCGGCTGTCGGGCTCGACGATGGCCTGTGGCTTCTCGGCGAGGGCCTCGTCGGCTGCGAGCCGGTCGACCTCATCATTGAGGGCGGCCAACCGCTCGCCGCCGAGGAAGCCGGGGAGGACCACGAAGCCGTCGTCCTCGTAGCCGGCCAGGACCTCGGGGTCGAGGGGGCCGCTGCTGTCGCCGTGGACCACGGGGTCGAGGCGCTCGGTGATCGTCGGCCGGTCGGCCACCCGTGACGGGTAGAGATCGGCGCGAACGTCGGTCGTCGTCATCGCGTGCTCCCTATGGGTTCGCCGCCTTCCTCGAGCAGGGGGTACGCCCCGTCCTCGTCGTGCACCTCCGCGCCCGTGCAGGGCGGGTTGAAGGCGCACACCAGCCGCAACTGGGTGCGGGCGCGCACCACATGGCGGTCGTTCAGGTCGAGGGCGTACATCGTCCCCGGGCGGATGTCGTGCACCTCGCCGGTGGCCGTGTCCTCGATGGTGCCCTCGCCCTCGATGCAGTACACCGCTTCGAGGTGGTTCTTGTACCACATCGCCGTCTCGGTGCCGGCGTCGATGACGGTGTCGTGCAGGGAAAAGCCCATGCCGTCTCGGGCGAGCAGCAGGCGACGGGCGGTCCACGTCGTCGAACGGACGTCGCGGTCCGTCCCGATGATGCTCTCGAGGCTGCGGACGATCACCGGCCCACCTGCCCGTTCGTCGAGCCGACGAGCTCCACCGCCGGGCCGCGGGACACGGCCTGGGCCGACTCGGCGAGGATCTCGAGCCCCCGGTCGAGGTCGGAGTCGTCGATGACCAGCGGCGGCAGCAGCTTCACCACCTCGCTCTGGGGCCCTGAGGTCTCGACCAGCAGGCCGCGCTCGAAGGCGGCGGCGCACACGGCGCCGGCCATCTCGGGCTGCTGGGTGAGCAATCCCTGCAGGAGGCCCTTGCCCCGCACTTCGGCGAAGAGATCCCCGTGCTCGGTGAGCAGGCCCTTGAGGCCGTCGTGGACCTTGGCCGCCTTGCGGTCGACCTCACCGGTCAGCACGTCATCGGTCCAGAACTGCTCGAGGGCCGCTGTCGCCGTCACGAAGGCGGCGTTGTTGCCCCGGAACGTGCCGTTGTGCTCGCCAGGGTCCCAGACGTCGAGCTCGGGGCGCATGAGCGTGAGCGCCATGGGCAGGCCATACCCCGAGATCGCCTTGGACAGGCAGATGATGTCGGGGGTCACCCCGGCGCGCTCGAAGGAGAAGAACGGCCCCGTCCGCCCGCAGCCGACCTGGATGTCGTCCACGATGAGCAGGATCTCGTAGCGCAGGCACAGCTCGGCGAGGGCACGCAGCCACTCGTCCCGGGCGACGTTGATGCCCCCCTCCGCCTGCACGGTCTCGATGATGATCGCCGCCGGGAGGTCGAGTCCACTGCCGTCGCCGGCGAGGAAGCTCTCGACGTAGCTCACGGTGTCGACGTCGGGGCCGAGGAAGCCGTCGAAGGGCATCGGCATCGAGTTGTTCAGGGGCACGCCGGCGCCCTGCCGCTTCATGGAGCTGCCGGTGACGGCGAGCGAACCGAGGGTCATCCCGTGGAAGGCGTTGGTGAAGCCGACGACCCGCTCCCGGCCCGTCACCTTGCGAGCCAGCTTGAGCGCGGCCTCCACCGAATTCGTCCCCGTCGGCCCGGGGAACTGCAGCTTGTAGCGCAGGCCGCGAGGCCGCAGGACGACATCGTCGAAGCGCTCGATGAACGCCCGTTTGGCCGTCGTGTACGTGTCGAGCCCGTGCACCACGCCGTCGGCGGCGAGGTAGCTCAGGAGTCGTTCCTTGATCGCTGGGGGGTTGTGGCCGTAGCTGAGCGTGCCCGCGCCGGCGAAGAAGTCAAGATAGGCGCGCCCGCCTTCGTCGGTGAGCGTCGACCCCTTCGCCGAGCTGAACACGGTCGGCCACGACCGGCAGTAGCCGCGTACCTCGGACTCGAGTTCCTGGAAGATCTGCACGAATGGAGTACGTCCTTCGTCGTCGTCGTCAGGCTGGTCGCGCCCCACCTTCGAACGGCCCGATGCGGAACCGGACCTCGGCTTCGTGGGATCCACCCGGGAAGAGCTCGCTGCCGAAAGCAAGCTCCTCCTCGACCGGGGCGCCCCGTCGCGACCCGAAGGCGCGAAAGAGGCTCGCTGAGGCTTCGTTGGAGGGCGTCACGGTGGCTTCCAGCCGTCGGCACCAGGGAAGACGCCCGACGAGCTCGTCGAGCATGGAGCCGGCAAGTCCCCGGCCCCGCTCCCCCTCGTCGACGGCCACCTGCCACACGAACAGCGACTCGGGCGCCTGAGGCACCCGGAAGCCGGTCACGAAGCCGATGGCCTCCCCGTCCCGCTCGGCGACGATGCTCGTCTCGGCGAAGTACTCGCCCCACATGACGTAGGCGTAGGGTGAGTTCTCGTCGACACCGCTCCGTCGCGCGAGGTTCCAGAGGCTCGAACCATCGGCCCGATCCGCCGCCCTGAGTCGCACGTCCGCACGGCTCACGAGGCTCGCATCGCTCGGTCTTGAATAGGTCACGACGGGGGTCGACCGTAACGGCTTCAGCGCGGTTGTCTCAAGCGTTCAGCCGCGACGCGGCGCACGGTTGCAGGTCGACGACCAGGCACGAGACGGTCCGGAAATCGACGCGGGCGCTGCTCGGCCACGTGCAAGAGATGGGCAGGCAAGACGACATCGGGCGGGGTGGATCGCGCACCGATATTGGGCGCTGCTACCTGGTGCTAAACCTCGGCCTCCGGTAATTCCGCTGCGGACCTCCCGCTTGCTCGTGCCCAGGCGTTCGTACCGGGTCTGCTGGCGTCCCTGGCGCCGAGGACCGCTCCAGCGGCGCGGGGCCTGCGCGCATCCCGCGACCGTCGCCTCCCGGCGCCGCCCGCAACCACTCTGAGCTGCGGTGATGGGGGTGGAGCTGGGAACTCGACCGGGGCCCAGGGCCGTGTCCGTGCCCTTTCTGCGCGATTTTTGTGTCATTCCTCTGTCGAGCGGCCGGGAGGAGGCCGGCCCGGGCTGTGGGCGCCCGGGCAATAGCTTGGGAGCGTGAACTGCCCGAAGTGCCAAGGGACCATGCAGACAGTCGATCGCCAGGGGATCCACATCGACCAGTGCGATCGCTGCCGCGGCGTCTTCCTCGACGCTGGCGAGCTCGAACAGATCGCCCAGGCCGAGGAGCGGCACTACGCCGCTCCCCCGCCGTACACCCCTCCGCCGGGATCAGCCGGATCGGCCCCACCCCCGGGGCGCTACGGCGGGTATCGGGACTCGCCGCCGCCCTACGGCCGCAGCTCCTACGGCGACTCGCCGCCCCCGCACCAGAGGCGGCGCAAGCGAAGCTTCCTCGAGGGCCTCTTCGACTAGTGGGTCTGCTCGTTGGCTCGAGTCCGATGGGCCCGGGTGGCGCCCGTCGAAGCCGGGTGGGCGCTCGCTCCCCGGTCTTGGGCGTTGCTCCGGTGATGAAATGCCCCGTGCGGGGACGCCGTGCCTGGCGGGATGGTCCGGCGCCTCCTCGGCTGTCCCCGCCCTGGTGGCGAGGCGGCCGTAGGTGGCTCGGGCGGGCTCGGCGCTCGGTGAGCCCGGCCACGCCCGGGGGACACCACCCGACCAGCGCGCCCGCCAGCCGTTTCGTCACCGGAGCAACGGCCAAGAACGCGCGCGGCCCCGTGTCGTGTGCGGGGCGGGCTGTCGAGGCAGAGAATCCGCTCGACGGGCTCCGCAGCAGGGCCAAGGCAGGACAACTAGCGCCATGAGCGTCGACCCACGGATCTGCCCGGTCTGCGGGGCCCGTGACGAGCGGTTCACGCTGGTCAGCGAGCAGCCGCCGACCCTGGCCTGTGGCAGCTGCGGCGCGGGCCGGACGTTCCGGCGCCTCCCCCTGTTCTGCCTCACCGGGCCGAGCGGGACGGGCAAGTCGACCGTCGCGGCCCTCGTGGCGCCGGCTGTCGCCGCCGAGGTGGTGACCCTCGAGCAGGACGTGCTGTGGTCGCCCGACCTCGCCGACGCGCCTGGGGGCGTCCGCCGCTTCCGGGCCACCTGGCTCCGGCTGGCGGCCACGGTCGGCCAGAGCGGTCGCCCGGTGCTGCTCTGTGGCACCGTGCACCCCGACGAGGTCGAGCCCCTTCCCGAGAGGGCACTCTTCAGCGAGGTGCACTACCTGGTCCTCGTGTGCGAGCCCGACGTGCTCGCCGAGCGCCTGCGAGCCCGGCCGCCGTGGCGGGGCTGGGACGAGGCGCGCATCGCCGAGACCCTCGAGTACGCCGAGCTCGTGCGGGCCGATGCGGCCGCGGCGCGGCCGCCGCTCACACTGCTCGACACGACGTGTGCGCCGGCGCAGGAGTCGGCGGGGCGCGCCGTCTCCTGGCTCCGCGCCCTGCTACCCGCCGAGGTGGCCGCCCCGGTCAGCCATCGCCGCCCCTCGTCGTCGGGTCGTCCTCCGCCAAGCGGCGGACCCGGGCGGTGACCAGGCGGTAGTCGGCGAAGCACCGTGACGGGCCCGCAGCGATGCGCGTCGCCGCCTCCTGCCACACCGAGGCGAGCACCCGGTCGCGTTCGCCCGGTGCGCGCCGGCGGTCGAGCACGGCGGCGAAGCTCGGCTGGAGGAAGCCCCGCAGGAACCCCACCTGGGCCTGCGCGTAGGCGCCGGCGTCGCCATCCCGCTCGAACGCCGCCCGGAAGGGGTCGCCCAGGCGCGTGGGGGTGACGTCGACGAGGTCGAGGCGCTCGCCACCCGGCCCGACGGCGTAGGGCCGGAACGGCGCCGACAGCTCCTCCACGCTGCGGAACCAGGTGGGGTAGACGAGGCGGGCCAGCTCGTCGTCGTCGAGCACCCCGGCGGCGTGCACCGCCCGGAGCGCGTCGTTCAGCGCGTCGAAGAGGGCCTCGGAGCCCATGAGCCCGTCCTCGTCCATGGCCACGTCGACGAGGACGACCCCGGCGCCGGGGGCGAGCTCGACCGCCCGGCAGGCCAGGAAATCGGCCCAGTCCTGTCGCGAGCGCGCGGCGTAGGCCCGCTTCGCGGCCTCGTCGTGGGAGAGCTGGGCGAAGAAGTGGCCCTCGACCGGGCACGGGGGCGACGACAGCCAGTGCAGCGTCGAAGCCGTCCACCCGAAGGCGAGCTGGCCGGCGGGGAAGATGCGCTGGTAGAGGACCCGACCAGCGACGAGGGGGAACACCCCCGACCGGCCCCGCAGGTAGCTGTCGGGCGAGGTCTCCACCACGTCGAACAGGGTGGCGAAGTCGTTGGTGGGCAGGTCGCTGTGCACCACCAGCACGGGCCGGCCGGGGGCACGCCTCCCCAGGGCGTCGAGGGCGGCGGCGAAGGCGGCCAGCGAGTTGCCCCCCTGGGCGGCCCCGAGGTCCCCCATGGTGAGCGGCCCGTCGCCGGGGGGCAGGACGAGCCCGTCCACGCAAGGCCCGACGAGAGGTAGGCCCAGGGCGGCGGCCCCGTGCTGGGTGATCGAGTGGTGGGCGTAGTAGCCCTCGCCCGACATCACCCCTGGCGAGCTCAGGGCGTCGCCGTTCGCCTCGGTGCTCGCCGCGCCCTCCTCGCCCACGAGCGCAAGATAGACCAGGCGGGTGAGAGGGCCGCGGGACGGCCAGGGCGTGGGAGGCTGGTGGGGTGACCGAGGCCGAACGGGTGCGGGTGGACCGGTGGCTGTGGTCGGTGCGGGCCTTCAAGACCCGGACCGACGCCACCGCCGCCTGCACGGCCGGGCACGTGCGCGTCGGCGGCGCGACGGTGAAGCCGGCCCACCGGGTGGGGGTGGGCGACGAGGTCGAAGCCCGCCGAGGCGAGCGGGCCCTGCGCTTCCGCGTCGTGCGCCCTGTCGAGAAGCGGGTCGGCGCCAGCGTGGCCGCCGCCTGCTACGAGGACCTG
>WHTX01000469.1 GCA_009377505.1 Acidimicrobiia bacterium | reverse complement strand
CCACGATCATCATCGCCCACCGGCTCTCCACCATCAGCCTGGCGGCGCGGGTGGCGGTGCTCGAGGAGGGCCGCATCCTGGCCGAGGGCACTCACGCCGAGCTGCTGGCCAGGGAGCCGCGCTACGCCGCCATCCTCGCCCAGGGCCTCGAGGATGACGTCGAGCAGGCCCAGGGGCCCGACGCGCCGGGCAGCCGCCCAGGCAGCGGCCCAGGCAACGGCTCCGGCAACGGCGAGGCGCGCTGATGGCGTGGTCGGGCGGGTTCGGCGGGGCGCCCTTCCCCACCACCTCCTCCCAGCAGAACGCGGCGAGCGGCCTGCCCTTCGCCGGGATCCCTTCCGAGATGCGCGCCGGGGTCGAGCGCCTCGTCGCCACCGAGCCCGACCACGGCCGCAGCGACGTGGCCTTCGACCCCGTCGAGGCGGACCACCGGCCCCTCACCCTCCGCCGATTGATGGCCCGCCACCGCCCCGTCCTCGTCGTGGCCGGCCTGCTCGTCGTCATCGAAGCGCTCACCCTCCAGGCGGGGCCGGTCCTCACCCAGGTGGGGATCGACCGTGGCATGGACAAGGGCAGCTGGCCGACCGTCCTCACCGTGGGCGTGCTGTTCCTCGTCGCTGTCGCGCTCACCGCCCTCGCCGGGTGGGGCCGGACGGTGCTGACCGGGCGGATCGCCGCCAACATGATGTACGACCTGCGGTTGAAGGTCTTCGCCCACCTCCAGCGCCTCTCGCTCGACTACTACACCGACGAGAAGGCGGGCGTGATCATGACCCGCATGACGAGCGACATCGAGAACCTGCAGCAGCTGCTGCAGGACGGTCTCGTCCAGTTCGCCGTGCAGGGCCTGACCATGCTCGTGGTCACCGTCCTGCTCTTCAACTACAACGTCGAGCTCGCCCTCATCACCGTGCTGGTGGTCGTCCCCGCGCTCACCGCCCTGTCGCTGTGGTTCCGCACGGCGTCGGACCGGGCGTTCGGGCGGGTGCGCGACGCCCTGGCCGGCGTGCTCTCCGACCTCTCCGAGAGCCTGGCCGGCGTCCGCCTCGTCACCGGGTTCAACCGCCAGCCCCGCAACGTGGTCCGCCATCGCAACGTGGTCGGCGCCTACCGGGAGGCGAACGACCGGACGGCCCGCCTCACCGCCATCTACGGCCCCTCGAGCGAGCTGCTCGGCATCGTCGGCCAGGCCGTGGTGCTCCTCGTCGGGGGCACCATGGTGCGCGACGGGACCCTCAGCGTGGGTGAGCTGACCGCGTTCGTGCTCTACCTCAGCGCCTTCTTCGTGCCCATCCAGCAGCTCGTTCAGCTCTACAACACGTACCAGCAGGGCCAGGCGTCCATGGCCAAGCTGCGCCAGCTGCTCGCTACCGAGCCCAGCGTGGCCGAGGCGCCCGACGCCGTCGTGCTCCCGCCGATCGTGGGCGAGGTGGTGCTCGAGGGGGTGAGCTTCGGCTACGTGCCCGCCGCGCCCGTCCTCCACGACGTCGACCTGCGCATCGCCCCGGGGGAGAGCGTGTGCTTCGTCGGCCCGACGGGGGCGGGCAAGTCCACCGTGGCCAAGCTGATCACCCGCTTCTACGACCCCACCGACGGTCGCGTTCTGATCGACGGGCACGACCTGCGTGGCGTCACCCTGCACTCGCTGCGCAGCCAGCTCGGGGTCGTGCCCCAGGAGCCGTTCCTGTTCGCCGGCTCGATGCGCGACAACCTCGCCTTCGGCCGGCCCGACGCGACCGACGCCGAGGTGCTCGAGGCCGTCCGCCTCGTGGGCCTCGACGAGCTGGTGGAGCGCCTGCCCGAGGGCCTCGGCACCGAGGTGCACGAGCGGGGCGTGTCGCTCTCCTCCGGCGAGCGCCAGCTCCTCGCCCTCGGGCGGGCGTTCCTCGCCCGGCCCCGGGTCCTGGTCCTCGACGAGGCGACCTCGAACCTCGACCTCCAGTCCGAGACGAAGGTCGAGGCGGCCCTCGACGTCTTGTTGGAGGGCCGCACCGCCATCCTCGTCGCCCACCGGCTGTCCACCGCCATGCGAGCCGATCGCATCGCCGTCGTCGACGGGGGCCGCGTCGTGGAGGTCGGCGCCCACCCCGACCTCGTGGCCCTCGGCGGCCGCTACGCGGAGATGTACGCCGCCTGGGCCGCCCACGCCGGCACCGCGGCGCCCTGACGCGCCGCGGGGTAGCACGCGTCGCTCCCCAGGCCCTCGTGTTGCTCCTGTTACGGTTGTGGCTGCTGTGAGCACGACCACGCGACGTCGACCCACACCAACCAAGCGCGGCCGCGGGCGCAAGCCGGCCAATCGGTCCCACGCCCGCCGTTCGCCCCGCGCCCACGCCCGCCGCGCGCCGCGCCCGCGGCGCCGCAGCGGGGCACGCGCCGGCGCCCAACTCGTCGCGCTGGCCCGCGACCACGGGCGCGACATCCTGTCGCTCTCGCTGCTCGTCCTGGGCGTCGCCGTCGCCCTCGGCGTCTACGCCGACGCCGCCGGGCCCCTCGGCAACCTGCTCGACACGGCCCTGGGCATCACCGTCGGGCTGTTGCGCTACGTGGCCCCGCCGGTCCTGGCTGCGGCAGGGGTGCTGATGCTGGGCGGGGAGCGGGAGGACGGCGGGCGGTCCCGGGTCGTGCTCGGCGTCGGGGCGCTGCTCGTCGCCGTGACCGGCCTGCTGCACGTCACGCGCTACGACGCCGCCGGCGAGGACCCGGCGACGGCGCTCGGCCGGGCTGGTGGCGCCATCGGCGCCGGGGCGGGGCGCGCCCTCGAGGCGGGGGCCGGGGTGGCCGGTGCCGTGCT
>WHTX01000083.1:14793-17731 GCA_009377505.1 Acidimicrobiia bacterium | reverse complement strand
CGGGTCTTGCCCACCCTGACGACCAGCACCGTGCCGTCCACCAGGGAGGTGAGGAGCAGCGCGTCGGCGGAGGCCAGGCTCGGCGAGTCCACGACGACGAAGTCGAAGCTGCGCTCGAGGTCGCGGAGCAGGGCACCGAAGACGTCGCCCACCAACTCGGCCTCCGAGAGCTGAGCACGGCCGACGGGGACGATGGACAGTCGCTCGTGCACGTCGACGACCACCTCGTCGACCGTCGACCGACCGGCCACCACGTCCGTCCACCCCGCAACGCCGCCCAGGGCGGGGATGTCCTGGCGGGCGCGGTTACGCACGTCGGCGTTGACGAGCACGACCCGGCGCTTCGAACTGGCGAGGGCTCGGGCGAGGTGCCCGGCGACGTTCGAGGTCTCACGCTCACGTGGGCTCGCCACCTGGATCACCCGCAGGGCCCGGCCATCGGACATCAAGCGCACCGAGACGGCGAGAGAGCGGATGGCCTCCGCCGCCGCCCCCCGGGGACCACGGCCGGGCACGGCTCGCAGGTAGGAGCGTCGCCAGCGAGCCAAGGAGGGCATGACCGCCAGCACGGGCGCCGGCGCCAGCAGGTCCTCGACGTCGCCGCGGTCGGCGACGACCCCGGCGACCCGGTCCCGCACGATCGCCGCGGCGAGGCCGAGGACGACGCCCACGACGAGTGCCAGGACGCCCATCTGGGCAGCACCGAACCCCGCTCGCTCCGTCGGCACCACCGCGGGGCTGAGCGTGCGCAGGCGGGCCCCGCTGACCGAGTCCCGCTCCAGGGTGAGCGAGCTGAGCGTGTCCCGGTAGGACTCACGCTGAGAGAGCGCGAGCCGCAGCTCCTCGTCGATCAGGAAGAGGTCGTCGGTCGGCACCGTCGTGCCCGGCGCGATGGGCAGGCCGGCCAGGAGCCTGGCATTCTGCTGCGCGGCCTGGGCGGCTTCGGCGGCGACACGGGCGTCGATGACGTCTCGGCGCTGTTGCTCGAACGCCTGGATCGAGCTGTTGATCTCGTCGATCCGAGCCTGGACGCTGGCTCGCTGCTGCTCGAAGCTCGCGAGTTCCTGGGTGCTCACCTGGTTCGAGTAGACGTCGGGCACCGCATTGGCGACGAGGGCGGCCCGCTCGGGGTCGGCATCGGTAGCGGTGATGCGGAGCGTGTCCGTGTCCTCCAGCACCCGAACGGTGTACTCGGGCTCGGTAGCAGGACCGAAGCCCAGCTCCTGCCCGACCGCGCTGGAGACGCTCTTGCTGCGCAGGGCCATGGCGACGTTCTGCGATATGCGACCCGGTTCGGGCCCGGTGTTCTCACCCTCCGTAGGGGTCACGGCCGCGACGACCAGCACATCTGCCGAGGACTCGTAGCGTCGCTCTTGCCTTGTGGTCACCGCGAGGGCGGCGCCCACGATGACGAGCACGACAACCAACACCAGGTACCAGCGCCGCTTGACGGCACGAGCGTACTGGAAGAGATCGGTCTGTCGATTGCTGGGGATCATCCTTCGACCTGTCGTGCAACAAGCGCTCGAGGACCCACCTACGCTGCTCCCCCTTGCGGCATGGACAGTCTGTCATCCCCGTCGGCGCGCTCACCGGGAGGACCGGAGGGCTCCCCGAACCCGATCTTGGCTCAGGTGAGCCTAGCCGCCACAAGTCGAACATCGGTCGGCACCGGGAATGATCGTACGGCCGCTGGTACCTTGACAACGGTGGCGGACGAGGGGTTGCAGCCAGGGAGCAGCGGGCTGGGACAACCAGCGTGAGCGCGGCCCCAGGAACGCTCCGCGTGACGATCTCCGCAGCGCGCGATCGGCTCGGCCGCTCGAAGTTCCTCAGCGCCGTCGTCCTCCTCTCCGGAGGCGCAGCCGCAGGCCAGGCGATCCAGCTCCTGGCCATGCCCGTCCTGTCTCGTCTGTACGAACCGGACGCCTACGGCGTCGTCGCCGTCTACGCCTCCATCGTCGGCCTCGTTGGTGTCATCGCCAGCCTTCGCTACGAACTTGCCATCCCCTTGCCGAAGGAAGGCCAGCAAGCCTGGCACCTGACGATCCTGTCAGCATTGCTCGTAGGGGCTTCGGCGATCGCTCTCGGGATCGTCATGTGGTTGTTCGGTGGCGCGATCATGGACGCGACGGATGCCGCCCCTTTGAGAGATATCCTCTGGCTCTTGCCTTTGATGGTCCTCCCTGTCGGACTGCGCAACGTGGCGAACATGTGGGGGCTGAGGGCTAGGGAGTACCGGCGCATCGCCACCGTGTGGCTGGTGCAGCCGTTCGTCGCCGTCACGTCGCAGATCGTCCTGGCGCTGCTCGGGTTCCGATCGCTCGGCGTGCTGATCGGGCTCTGCATCGGCGCGACGGCCGCCACCACGATGCTCGCATGGACCGTCCTGCGGGCCGCGCCGCCGCCCGGGGGGCGCACCACATGGGCGGAGCTGCGCCGGGCGGCGTCGCGCTACCGGCGATTCCCGCTCTTCACCTGCTGGTCGGCCCTCCTCGAGACGGTCACGAAGTTGGCCCCACCGCTCCTCGTCGCCGCCATGCACGGAGCGGGAGCCGCGGGCGCCTTCGTCTTCGCCGAACGGATCGCCTGGGCGCCCACGTCGCTCCTCGCCCAGGCCATGGAGCACGTGTTCTACGGGGAGGCGTCGAAGACCCGCCACAGCGCGACCAAGGACGTCGGCCGCATGTTCCGTCGGATCGTGCGAACCCAGTTCTCGCTCGCCGTGGTCCTCTTCGTGCTCTTCGCGGTGCCCGCGCCCTTCCTCGTCCCCATCATCTTCGGCTCGAGCTGGGACCAGGCCGCCAGTTGGTTGCCGATCGTGGCCGTCGCCGGGCTCGCGCAGTTCGTTGCCGGGTCCGCCCACGGGCTCGTGGACATCATGGAGCGCCAGGACCTCGACCTCGTGGCCGAGAGCATCGCCGCCCTGTCCCTGGCC
>WHTX01000083.1:0-14783 GCA_009377505.1 Acidimicrobiia bacterium | reverse complement strand
CGCAGCAGCCCTGCTCGCCTGGCAGCTCTCCACACGGCCGACGGTGACCGTGGCGCTCTTCACCGCGGCATCGGTGATCGGGGCGTCGTGCGTCGTCGGCCTCGCCCGTCACGCCGTCGTACAGGCGGAGCGCAGCGCGTGACCGCGAGGCGCGCCCGGTGCTGACGGTGGAGGTCCCCGATCGACTGCTGCCGGAGCGGCGTTACGCCCTCTCGGTCGTCCTCGGCCACCACCTCGGCGTGAGCCACCGGGTCGAGGTCGTCGGCCCCACGAGACAGGCGACCGTCATCCGGGACGACGCCGGCCGCTCGGTGCGCGTCGCGGACGACCTGTTCGCCCGGCCCGAGGCGCTCTGGGGCAGCTCCGCTCTGGTGCCGACCGGCGAGCTCGCCGTGGCGGCCCTCGCGCCCGAGCTGGCCGGGCGCCTCGCCACGAGCGAGCTTCCCGTGCTCTTCGGGCGCCCGGCGCCGAACGACGGGCCGGGGGAGCCCGTCGAGCTGGGCATCGACGTCTTCGGTAGCGCATTCTTCCTGCTGTCCCGCTACGAGGAATGGGCGTCCACCCGTCGGGACGAGCACGACCGCTTCGTCTTCGCCGGGTCGACCGCCGACCGGTACGGGCTGGTCAACGAGCCGCTCGTCGACCAGTACGTCGAGGTCCTCTGGTGGTACCTGGAGCGGGCGTGGCCCCGCCTCGAACGGCGGCGCTGGGCGTTCGAGGTCGTGCCCACCCACGACGTCGACAACGCCTTCGCCTTCGGCGGGCGGCCGTGGCGCAGCCTCGCACCTGCGCTCGCGGGCGCCGCGGCGCGGCGCAGGCCACGCGAGGTCCTCGACCGTGCCCGGCAGTGGGCCGCCGTCCGGCGTGAGGGCATCGACGCCGACCCCTACAACACCTTCCGGACGATCATGGACGTCACCGAGGGCGGCGGCGCGGCGTCGGCCTTCTATTTCATCCCCGATGCGACCAGGGTGGGGCGCAGCCCGCGGGGGCGCTACACGCTCGACGACGCCCCCGTCCGGCGCCTGATGGCGGAGGTGGCGAGCCGGGGCCACGAGATCGGCATCCACGCCAGCTACCCGGCCCACGACGAGCCCGAGCGGTTGGCGAGCGAGCTGGCGACGCTGCGCCGAGCGTGCCAAGACCTGGGCCTGCCCTCGCTCGTCAGGGGCGGGCGGCACCACTACCTGCGCTGGGCCGCGCCCCGCAGCTGGCGGACGTGGTCCGATGCCGGGCTCGACTACGACAGCACCGTGGGCTTCGCCGAGCGCCCCGGCTTCAGGGCGGGCACCTGTCGCCCCTACCCCGTCTACGACCTCGACGGCCGCGCCCAGCTCCCCCTCGTCGAGCGGCCTCTCATCCTGATGGACGTCAGCGTCACCGGCTACGCCGGCCACGATGCCCGGTCGGAGGAGGCCGCCGAGCTGGTCCTGTCGCTGCGTCGCCGCTGCCAGCAGGTCGGCGGTGAGTTCGTCGTGCTGTGGCACAACGACGTCCTGGCGCGCCCTGGCGAGCTGGACCTGTTCCGGCTGGCGTTGACGGGTACGACGTGACCGCTCGACCGCAGTCCCCGGTGGCCCCGGTCCTGCTCGCCCTGTTCCTCACCGCGGGGGCCTTCAAGTCGCTGGGGCCCCTGGGCGCGCTCCCCGTCGACGTGACCCTGCTCCTCGCCCTCCTCGTGGCCACGGCGACGGCGCACCGGGTCCTCGCCGACCGCTTCGTCGTGCCCTCGCCCGCAGCTGGGCTCCTGCTACTCGTGGCCTGGGTGCCGCCGCTGCTGTGGTCGTCCCTGTCGGGCTACTCGAGCGCCAAGGTCGGCGCCCTCTTCACGCTCACCGCCCTGGCCATCCTGGCCACGCCGATCCTGTTGCGCTCGGCGGCGGACGTTCGGTCCTTCTTCCACGCCCTCGCCGCCGTCGGGGTCGTCACCGCTGTCGCCGCGCTCACCAGCTCCGGAGACCACCCGGAGCTGTACGGTCGACTGGCCACGGCGGGAGGGAACACGATCACGCTCGGCCGGACCACCGCGGTCGCCCTCTTGTGGATGCTCCTGCTGCTCTTCCGACGCGGCTGCCGAGCACCTACCGCCGTGGTGCTGCTGGTCGGCGTGGCGCTCACGGCGGCGGCCCTCGTCGGCTCTGGCTCCCGCGGCCCCGCTCTCGGGCTGCTCGTGGCCATGACGGCGACGATCGTGATCACCGACCGCTTCAACGCGCCGCGCTCGCTCAGGCTGCTGGTCTCCCTCGTCGGAGCGACGGCGTTTGCCTGGTTGGCCCTCGCCGCCGCCCCCGAATCGGTCGTCAACCGCTTCGAGAACTTCACGACGGGGACCGGGCGGCCGGCGCTGCTGGCCGACGCGCTGGCGCTCGTGCCGGCCAACCCCTTGGGCGTGGGCTGGGGCGACTTCGGCCTCGAAGCGGGGCTCGCCTCGGCCGAGGAGCGGGTCTACCCCCACAACTTCGTCGTCGAGTCCGCGGTCGAGGCCGGCCTGGTCGGCGTCATCGCCATCATCGTCTGCACCGGCCTGGCACTGCACCGGGCGAGGGCGAGGATGCGCCTCGGCCCCGAGTACGAGGCGCTTTTCGCCCTCCTGTGCTTCACGACGCTCAACGCGCTCGTCAGCGGGGACCTGAACGACAACCGCCTGTGGCTGGCGCTGGTAGCGCTCGCCATCGCCGCCCCCCGAGCGCAGGCCGTGGTGGCCCAGCGTCGGGTGGCCTCCGGCGCGGGCGCGCAACTCTCGAGGAGGATGTCGTGACCGACGGTGCCGCCACCGCGGACCGCCCCCGCCCGAGGGTGGCCCACCTCAGCTCGGTGCACGAGGCCAACGACACCAGGATCTTCGAGCGGGAGTGCCGCGCCCTGGTCGACGCCGGCTACGACGTGGTCCTCGTCGCCCTGGCGCCCGCGGACGCCCGCTGTCACGGGGTCTCCGTCGTGGCGGTCCCCGAGGCGCCCAACCGGCGGGCGAGGATGCTGGGGACGACCCGTTTCGTCTACTCGCAGGCCCGAGCGGCTGCGGCTGAGCTCTACCACCTCCACGACCCCGAGCTGATCCCCGTCGGCCTGCTCCTGAAGCTCGCTGGCCACCGCGTGGTGATGGACCTGCACGAGGACACGCCGCGCCAGATCCTCGACAAGCCGTGGATCGCGCCCCTCCTGCGCCGTCCGGCAGCGTGGGCGATGTCAGCCGTCGAGCACGTGGTCCTGGCCGCCTTCGACCTCGTCGTGGCGGCCACGCCGGTCATCGCCGATCGGTTCCCCGACCGCAAGACCGTCATCGTGCAGAACTTCCCCGACCTCGCCGAGCTGGGCGACGAGGCCGCGCCGCCGTTGTCACTGCGGGGCCCGATCGCCGCCTACGTCGGCAACGTGGCCGACACCCGGGGCGCCCGGGAGATCGTCGACGCCATCGGCCGGGTGCGCTGCGGCGATGCGCGGCTGCGGATCGTGGGGCAGTTGCAGCCCGCGGAGCTGGCCGACGAGCTGGCCGAACAGCCGGGCTGGAGCCGGACGACCCTGACCGGGTTCCTGGACCGTGCCGGCGTCGCCGAGGAGCTGAACCGGGCCATGGTGGGCCTGTGCACGCTCCACCCGACCCCGGCCTACCTCGAGGCCCAGCCGGTGAAGCTCTACGAGTACCTCTCCGTCGGCCTACCGGTCGTACTCTCCGACTTCCCCCGGTGGCGGCACATCGAACGGGAGGGGTGCGGCCTGGCCGTCGACCCGCTCGACAGCCGCGCCATCGCCGAAGCGCTCGAGTGGGTGTTCAGCCACCCCGACCTCGCCCAGGAGATGGGCGAACGCGGGCGCCGGCTCGTCCGCGACGCGTTCAACTGGGACGTGGAGGCCGAGCGGCTCACCCGCTCGTACGACCGGCTCCTCCGGGAGCCGCAGCGGGCACGGCGCCGCCCGGAGCGCTGACCGTTGTGCCCCGCAGGGCCGCCTGGCTGTCGCCGGTCGCGGCGGCGAGCACCTCCTCGAGGGCCACGGCGAGCACGGCGTAGCTGTGGTGCGCCTCGACGTGGCGCCGGCCGGCGTCGCCGAGCGAGGCGAGCTCGGCGCTGGGCAGCTCAACGAGTCGACGGACCAGGCCGGCCAGGGCGAGGCTGTCCTCGGGCGGGGCGGTGAGCACCGCTCGGCAGGGGACCGGGTTGTCGGTCGCCCGCACGCCGAACACCACCGGGCGGGCTGCGGCGAGGTAGTCGAAGAGCTTGTTCAGGCTGATCCCGTACCGGTAGAGGTCGCGCTCGAGCATCGTGGCCATGAAGACGTCCGCCTCGGCGAGCACGTCGGGCATGTCCTGCTTGGCGACGGGCCCCCGGAACTCGACGTTGGCGAGCCCTTCGGCGCGGCAGCGTCGCACGAGGCGGTCGGTCTCCGCCCCGGGCCCGACGAAGACGAAGCGCACGCGCCGCCCCGCCCACTCCTCGCCGACGTGCTTGGCCACGTCGAGGAGGGAGTCCATGCCGTTCGCCAGCCCGATCGAGCCCGTGTACATGACCGTGAAGGGCGCGAGGCCCACCGGCTGGGGGCGGAACGGGACGAGGTCGGCGTCGAAGCCGTTCGGTATGACGTGCACGTGCCCGGCCCGGCCGCCGTGCTCGAGCACGTAGGGCTCGCTGTTGCCGAGCACGGTCACGACACGGTCGGCGGTCCGGTACAGGCGGTCCTCCATCCTCTGCATGAGGCGGATGAGCGGGTGCCGCTCGTGGTAGCCGGCCACCTCGACGAGGGACAGGGGCCACAGGTCGCGCACCTCGAAGACGAACGGCACCCGTCGCAGCGCCGCGATCCTCGACGCCGCCGCCGCGGCGAAGAGGTGGGCGGAGGACCCGAGCACCACGTCCGGTCGAGGCGACCGTCGCGCCCCGACCCAGGCCAGGGCCAGGCAGAAGGTGACCATGTTGAGGGCGCGCCGGGCACCGTTGCCCGAGTAGCGCGAGGTCCGCAGGTGAACGACCTCGACCCCGTCGACGTGCTCGACGTGGTGGAGCTGCCACGGCCGCAGGCTGGTGCTCGAGGCGTCGTTGTGCGACACGGAGGACCGGAACAGGGTGACCTCGTGGCCCCGCCGGACGAGGTGTCTCGCCATGGAGAAGTGGCGCGTGCCCGAAGCCTGGTCCGGCAGGGTGGCGTAGTGGTTGACGAGCCAGATGCGCATCAATCGTTGCCCATGAACTCCGGCCCGGTGGCGAAGCCGTCCATGGCGATGCCCTCCCGACGGGCGATGAGGCCCACCGTCCGGCCGATGATCTCGAGGTCGAGCCGCAACGAGCGGTGCTCGACGTAGTACACGTCGAGCCGCAGCCGCTCGGCCCAGTCGACCGCCTGGCGGCCGTGCACCTGGGCGTAGCCCGTCAACCCCGGCTTCGCGTCGTGCCGCCGGGCCTGCTCGGGGGAGTAGCGCCCGAGGTACTCCACGAGGAGCGGCCTCGGCCCGACGAAGGTCATCTCGCCTCGCAGGATGTTGATCAACTGGGGGAGCTCGTCGAGGCTCATCGAGCGCAACCGAGAACCGACGGCGTCCATGCGCTCCTCGTCGGGGAGCAGTTCGCCGTCCGGGCCGCGGGCGTCGGTCATCGTCCGGAACTTGAGGACCGTGAAGCAGCGCCCCTGGTAGCCCGGCCGTAGCTGGCGGAAGAGGACCGGGCGGCCGAGGCGCGCCCGCACGACGACGGCGACCACGACGAACAGGGGCGAGAGCGCCGCCAGCAGCGCGGAGGCCACCACGACGTCGAACGTGCGCTTGGCGGCGAGGAAGCCGAGCCTGCGGGCACGGCCGACCGCCCCGAGCGGGGCACGACCGGGACCGGGCCGGTACATCAAACCGGGCGGACGGCCGGCTCGGCCTCCGCGTCGTGGACGACGAGTCGGCCAGGGTGGACCGCTCCGAGGACAGGTCCGGGGACGCCATATCGCCGAGCCAATCGCCCACCATCGACCGGTGCAGCGGCGGCACGTGCGTCCGCATGATGAGGGGGTGGGAGCTCGAGACCACCACGTCGTCCACGTCGGCGAGGTGCTCGTGCGCCTTCTCTCCGGGGCGAAGGCCGGTGAAGACGATGCGCACGTCCCGACCGCTCGCCTCCACCAGCCGGCGGGCGAGGTCGGCGATGCGCACCGGCTCGCCCATGTCGAGGATGAACGCGTCGCCGCTCTCCCCCATGGCGCCGGCCTGGATGGTGAGCTGCACCGCCTCCTCCACGGTCATGAAGTAGCGCGTCACCTCGGGCGCCGTCACCGTGATCGGGCCGCCGGCCTCGATCTGGGCACGGAAGGTGGGCACCACCGAGCCCCGGCTACCGAGCACGTTCCCGAAGCGGACGGACAAGAACGGGTGCCCCGTCTCATCCGCCATGGCCGAGGTCAGGCGCTCGGCGACCCGCTTGGTGAGGCCCAGCATGCTCGTCGGCCTCGCCGCCTTGTCCGTCGAGATGTTGACGAAGCGCTGCACGCCGATGTCCCGGGCCGCCTCGAGCACGTTCTGCGTGCCCCAGACGTTCGTCTTCACGGCCTCGCCCGGGTTGCGCTCGAGCAGGGTCAGGTGCTTGTGGGCGGCGGCGTGGAAGACGACCTCGGGCCGGTGCTCGGCGAACACGGCGTCCAGCCGAGCCTTGTCGCGGATGTCGGCGAGGACGAGGTCGGGCGAGTCGAGCAGCGCCCGTCCCTCGATGGAGAGCTGCACCGCGTGCAGCGCCGACTCGTCCCGGTCGAGCATCACCAGCCGCTCAGGCGCGTACCGGTGCAGCTGGCGGCAGAGCTCGGACCCGATCGACCCCCCGGCCCCCGTCACGAGCACGCGCCTGCCGGTCAGGTAGCCGGCGATGCTGGAGATGTCCGTGTCGATCGCCCGGCGGCCCAACAGGTCGGCCTCGGTGAGCGCCCTGATGTCGCTCGAGCCGACGCTGCCGTCGACGAGCTCGCGCACCGAGGGCAGCACCCGCGTGGTGAGCCCGGCGGCGACGGCCGCCTCGCTCAGCTCCCGGATGACGACAGCGGGCGCGCTCGGTATGGCGATCAGCAGGGTGTCAGCGCTGGTGCGGGCGGCCACGCCGGCGAGCGCCTCCCGCCCGCCAGCCACGGGCAGGCCGCCCACGCGGCGCCCGCGCTTGTGCGCGTCGTCGTCGAGGACGGCCACGGGCACGTAGCGCGCCCCGGCCTGGGTGAGCAGCGAGCGGGTCACCATCGTCCCGGCGCTGCCGGCACCGAACACGATCAGGCGGCGGGCGTCCTGCGCGGCGCGGCACCGGGGCGGGTTGACGACGAGGCGGGCGACGCAAAGGCCCCCGAGCAGCAGCACGAAGGCGATGGGCGCGGCCACAGCGGCCGCCCCGACCGGTAGGAGCGTCCCCGCCGCCACCTCGGCGAGGGTCAGCGCCACGCCCGTGACGAGCACGATCGCGCCGAGCGCCACGACGTCCTCGAAGCTGCCGACGCGCCATCGGCCGAAGGACGCGCCGACCAGAGCGCGCGCGCTCATCGACACGACCCACGCGATGACGACCGCACCGGCGAGCCCGCTGACGTCGATGTCGGACAGGGCGAAGTCGTAGCGCACCAACGCACCGAGAGCGAGCGCAATCAACCAAATGCTGCCCTCGATCAGAGGCACGACAGCGTGGTGCCGTCGCACCCACATCAGGCCGCGGCGAGTCAACGTCCGAGCGTGTGCGTCCAACATTTTGCCCGTATCTCCCCCCAGGAGGTCCGCCCTTAGGGTCGATCGGTCGCGATTCGACCCCAGGCTCCCGGTTCCCGACAGTATCGATCACACGACAGGCGATGTAAAGGTGTCAAGTCAGCCACACTCCGTGCGGGCGCTTCGCCACCGTGGTGGCCCCGGCGGGCTGGGGAGGGCGCGTTGCCGTCGCCACTCTGCGACACGGCTGCTGCATTTCTTTCCGGTGCCGATGGTCCCGACCCCGTCGAAATGCAATCGGTCGGCACCGGAGCGATCGCCTCCACACCGGAGATAGAGTCCTGTCGAGCGACTGCGGTAGGCAGAGGGAGGGCGGGATGCCGAGGTGCCACGGGGCGAACGCGTCGCCGCCACCTGTTCCGCGCATCTATCTCTCGCCGCCTGACGTGGGTGACCTCGACCGCAAGATGTTGCTCGAGGCCTTCGATTCCGGGTGGATAGCCCCGAACGGGCCCGACGTGGACGCCTTCGAGCTCGAGTTCGCCAGCTGTGTCGGCGCCGCCCACGCCGTCGCCCTGTCCAGCGGTACCGCCGCCCTGCACCTGGCCCTCGACGTGCTCGGGGTCGGGCCGGGAGACGACGTCCTCGTCTCCGACCTGACGTTCGTGGCGACGGCGAACGCCGTGCTCTATCGCGGTGCCCGGCCGACGTTCATCGACAGCGACGAGGCGTCCTGGAACCTCGACCCTGACCTGCTCGCCGAGGAGATGGGACGTCGAGCCGCCCGCGGCCGGCTACCCGCGGCGGTGATCGTGGTGGACATCTACGGCCAGTGCGCCGACTACGACCGCATCCTCCCCGTCTGCCGGGAGCACGGCGTGCCCGTCATCGAGGACGCGGCCGAGGCCCTGGGGGCGACCTTCGGGGCCGACAACGCCGGCGCGCTCGGCGACCTGGGCGCGTTCTCGTTCAACGGCAACAAGATCATCACCACCAGTGGGGGCGGGATGCTGGTGGGCGACGACGAGGCGTCCATCGCTCGCGCCAGGTACCTCTCCACCCAGGCACGCGAGCCCGCGCCCCACTACGAGCACCAGGTCATGGGCTACAACTACCGTCTCAGCAACCTGCTCGCCGGGCTCGGCCGCGCCCAGGTGGCGACGCTCGAGCAGCGTGTGGAGACGCGTCGGCGCACGAACGAGCGCTACCGCGAGGCGCTCGGTCGGGTACCCGGCATCGACTTCATGCCCGAGGCCGCCTACGGCCGGCCCACCCATTGGCTGACGGTGGTCACCGTCGACCCGGCGCGCTTCGGCGCGACGGCCGAGGACGTCCGCGTGCACCTGCAGGCACTCGGCATCGAGAGCCGCCCGGCTTGGAAGCCGATGCACCTCCAGCCGCTCTTCGCCGCCGCGCCGACGCTCGGCGGCGCCGTCTCCGAGCGGCTCTTCCGGACGGGCCTCTGCCTGCCGAGCGGCTCGAACCTCTCGGCGAACGACCTGGCATTGGTGGTAGACGCAATGAAGACCACGCCGCATGGCTGATTCAGCCGGCAATTGGCACACTCCGGTGCAACGACATGCAATCGACATGGCCCATGGGCAGCATCGCCCTCGTCCCTCGAAGGGGCCTACTGCTATGGTTCGGCTGGGATGGCATCCCGATAGAGGTGAGTCGGCGCGGACGACTGGGGGTCTTGGCGGATGACTTCGCGCGTAGCGGTTGTCGGTGGTGGCTACTGGGGCAAGAACATTGTCCGGGTGATGAGCGAGCTCGGGGCCCTGGCTGCCGTGGTCGACCAGGACCACGAGGTGGCGGCGCGGCTCGCCGCGGAGCACGGTTCCAGAACCGCCACCTTCGAGGAAGTCCTCGCCGATGAGGGCATCGATGCCGTGGCGATCGCGCTACCGGCCTCGCTGCACTTCAGTGCGACCATGCGTGCTCTCGATGCGGGCAAGCACGTCTTCGTCGAGAAGCCGTTGGCGTTGCACCTCGATGACGCGAAGAAGCTGGTCGACAAGGCGGAGACCATTGGGCGGACCTTGATGGTCGGCCATCTCCTGCAGTACCACCCTGCCTTCCTCCGCCTCCGCGAGCTGGTCGACGACGGCGGCCTGGGCAGGTTGCGCTACGTCTACTCCAACCGGCTCAACTTCGGGAAGATCCGCCAGGAGGAAGACATCCTGTGGAGCTTCGCCCCTCACGACATCTCGATGATGCTCTCCCTCGTCGGCAGCGAACCGGTCGAGGTGACGGCGACGGGCGCCCGTTACCTGCACGACCAGATAGCTGACGTGACGACCACCCACATGACCTTCGCCGGGGGCGTGCGCGCCCACGTCTTCGTGTCCTGGCTGCACCCCTTCAAGGAGCAGAAACTGGTGGTCGTGGGCGACCGGGCCATGGCCACCTTCGACGACTCCGAGCCCTGGCCCCGCAAGATCGCGCTGTACCGCCACGAGGTCGTGTGGCGCCACGGCCGTCCGGTGGCGCACAAGGGCGAGCCGGAGTGGATCGGCGTCGAGCCCTCGGAGCCCCTGCACGAGGAGCTCGGCCACTTCCTGCACTGCGTCCGGACCGGGACGAGGCCCCGGACCGACGGGTGGGAAGCCTGCCGGGTGCTCTACGTCCTCGAGCAGGCCACCAAGGGGCTGCAGCAGGAACTGAACGGAGCGACCCCGGCCCCGGCGCCGAGCGTGCCGGCGCCCGACTACTTCGTGCACCCCTCGGCCGACGTCGACGACGGTGTCGTCATCGGCGCGGCCACCAACATCTGGCACTTCTCCCACGTGCTGCGGGGGTCGAGCATCGGCAGCGGCTGCAGCTTCGGCCAGAACACGATGGTGGGCCCCAACGTCACGGTCGGCGACCGGTGCCGCGTCCAGAACAACGTGAGCCTCTTCGAGGGCGTCGAGCTGGAGGACGACGTGTTCTGCGGGCCCTCCTCGGTGTTCACGAACGTGCTCAACCCTCGGGCCACGGTCGACCGCAAGTCGGAGTTCCTGCGCACCGTCGTGCGCCGGGGCGCGACCGTCGGCGCGAACGCGACCATCGTGTGCGGGAACGAGATCGGCGAGTACGCCTTCATCGCCGCCGGGGCGGTGGTCACCAAGGACGTCCCCGGCCATGCCCTCATGGTGGGGGTGCCCGCCCGGCAGATCGGCTGGGTGAGCCACGCGGGCGAGGTCCTCGGCGCGGACATGGTCTGTCCCCGCACAGGCGACCGCTACGAGCTCGACCTCGAGCAAGGCGGCCTCGTCCGCTCACCCGAGCTCGAGGTGGTGGCCCAATGAGCGCAGCGAGCCGCCCGAGCGGCGGAGAGCGGGGAGCCCGATGACCGGCAACGTGCGCCTGGTCGACCTCCTCGCCCACCGCCGCGTCATCGGCGACGCCATCGACGCCGCCGTTAGCCGCACGATCGCCGACGGGCGATGGATCATGGGCCCAGCCGTCGGCGAGCTCGAGGCCGGCCTGGCCGCGCGCTGCGGGGCCAGTTCCGCCGTGACGTGCTCGAACTGCACCGATGCGCTCAAGCTCGGGCTCCTCGCCCTGGGCCTCGGCCACGGCGACGCCGTCCTCTGCCCGTCGTTCACCTTCACGGCCACGGCCGAGGTCATCGCCCTGCTCGGGGCGGTGCCCGTCTTCGTGGACTGCGAGCCACCGGGGTTCAACCTGTCGGTCGAGTCGACGGTGGAGGCCATCGCCTCGGCGCGGCGAGCCGGGCTCGTGCCCGTGGGCATCATCTCCGTCGACCTGTTCGGCGTGCCTGCTGGCTACGAGGCGCTCGAAGCGGTTGCCGCCGAGGAAGGGCTCTGGCTGCTGGCCGACGCCGCCCAGAGCTTCGGCGCCACCCTGGGCGGTCGCGCCGTGGGCACGTTCGGCGAGGTCAGCGCGACGAGCTTCTTCCCCGCCAAGCCGCTCGGCTGCTACGGGGACGGCGGGGCGACCTTCACCGACGACGACGGGCTGGCCGGCAAGCTCCGCAGCCTCCGGTCCCACGGCCAGGGTGCCGACAAGTACGACAACGTGCGCGTGGGCATGAACGCCCGGCTCGACTCGATCCAGGCGGCGGTGCTCGTCGAGAAGCTCACGATCTTCGACGGCGAGCTCGAACGACGCCGCGCCATCGCCCGTACCTACGGCGAGCGCCTCGCCGAGGTCGTCGGCACCCCGCAGGTGCCCGAGAGGTGTGAGCCCACCTGGGCGCAGTACACGCTGCGGGTCCCCGAACGGGACAGCTTCCAGAAGCGACTGGCCGCGGCGGGCGTCGACTCGGCCGTCTACTACCCGCGGCCCTTGCACCGCCAGCCTGCCTACTCGTCAGGCCCTGGCGCCGGGCTGGTGAGCCTGGCCGAGAGCGAGCGCGCCGCGTCGGAGGTCCTCAGCATCCCCGTCCACCCCTACCTCACAGACGCCGAGGTCGACATCGTCGTCGAGTCGGTGACGGCGGTGGCCGCCGACCTGGCCTGAACGCGCCGACGCCGGACCGGCTCAGTTCGGACTGCGCTGCATCCTGTTGCGCTCGCCGCGGGTCCTGATCTTGAGGGCGACCTTGCGGCTCGCCTCGTCGATCATCTCGTCACCGAACATCACCGCGCCCTTGCGGTCCCCGGTGGTGGTGGCCTGCTCGTAGGCGTCGAGCACGTCGAGCGCCTTGTCGAACTGGGCCTGCGTGGGGCTGAACACCTCGTTCAGGATGGTCACCTGGTCGGGGTGCAGCGCCCACTTGCCGTCGAAGCCGAGGGTGTACGTGCGGGTGCAGAAGTCCTTGAAGCCCTCGGGGTCGCGCACCTTGACGTAGGGCCCGTCGATCACCTGGAGCCCGTTGGCCCGGCCGGCCATGAGGATCTTCATGAACACGTAGTGGAAGTAGTCGCCCGGGTACTCGGGGATCTGCAGGCCGCCGGCGAGGGAGGGCATCTCCATGGACGCCGAGAAGTCGACCGGGCCGAGGATCACCGTCTCGAGCCGGGGCGAGGCCGCGCAGATCTCCTCCACGTTGATGAGGCCCTGAGCCGTCTCGATCTGGGCCTCGATGCCGATGTGGCCGACCGGCAGGCCGGCGTTCTTCTCCACCTGGGTGAGCAGCAGGTCGAGGGCCGCGACCTCGGCCGCGCTCTGGACCTTGGGGAGCATGACCTCCTCGAGGCGCTCACCGGCACCGCCGACGACCTCGATCACGTCGCCGTAGGTCCACTTCGAGTCCCAGGCGTTGATGCGCACGCACAGCACGCAGTCGCCCCAGTCCTGGCCGCGGATGGCCTTCGTGACCTTCTCGCGCGCCGACTCCTTCTCCAGGGGGGAGACGGAGTCCTCCATGTCGAGGAACTTCATGTCTGCCGGCAGGCTCGGCCCCTTGGCCAGCATCTTCTCGCTCGACCCGGGGATCGAGAGGCAGGAGCGGCGCGGGAGGTCTCGGGTGCGTGCGGACATGGGCGCCAAGAGTAGGTGGGCCGCTGGCACGGCGCCCAGGCGAGCTCACCAGGGACGGGGCCAGGTGTCCCAGTCGAATGGCTCGATGCCGTCCTCGGTCAGGCGCCAGACCGTGGGCGTCGCCACACCGTCCTCGATGTCGAGGAAGCCGATGGTGCCGAGCTGCGTGTTGAGCTGGTGGGGGTAGGTCGGCGAGCCCGGGTTGACGCACAGCACACCGTCGTGGACCTCGATGGCCTCGACGTGGGTGTCCCCGTAGACGATGAGGTCGGGCGCGTTGCCCTCGAAGTGGCGCTCGACCCACCGGGCCACGGTGTAGTCGGGGGGGCGGGGCGGCATGGGCAGGTCGTGGATGAGGCCGATGTCGACCCCACCGAGGTCCACCCGCCAGGTGTAGCGGACGAGGGCGTGCTCGGGCTGCACCGGCCGCCCGCCCGACCCGTCCTCGCCGTCGCCGCGGGCGACCCAGAGCGGGGCCACCTCGGCGAGCTGGTCGACCACGAACAGCTCGTGGATGTCCCCGGCGTGGAGGATGGCGTCGACTCCGTCGAAGGCGTCGAACACCTGGGGCCACAGCTGCGGCCGGCTCTCGGGGATGTGGGTGTCGGCGATCAACCCGATGCGCATCGAGGCTGGACCTTACCGCCGGTGCTGGCTACAGCACCCCTTCCTTGAGCAGCTCGGGGGCGATGGGGGTGTCGACCCGCTTGAGGGCCACCGACGGCGTCTCCATGCCCACCGGCCCGGCCACGTCGGTCACGAGGTCGAGCGGGACGACCTCCTCCTCGGCGTCCCAGGGCTCGTCCCCGGCGTCGAGGCGGGCGTCGATCACGTCCCACAGCCGGCGGGGGACGAGCCGGCCCACGCCAGCGACGAGCCAGACCGGCTTGCCGGCGTGGCGCGCGACCGCGGCCGCCGCCCGGGAGCCCGAGACGGCCACGAAGGCGTCGGGGCCGACCACGGACGCCTCGAGGAGCACGAGGTCGGCGGCCGCGGCTGCCGCCCCGAGGCCCGCCTGGGGCACGTCGGCCACCTCCATGGCGGCGCGTCGCAGCCGGCGCACCAGACCGGCGCTCTCCCCGAGCGTGTCCACGACGAGCACGTCGAGGTCCCCTCGGGCGGGCAGCGCCTCGCCGATGACCTCGGGCCAGCCCAGCACGAGCACGGTGGCGTCGTCGGGCAGCGCGTAGGCCAGGAGCCGCGCCGTGGCGTCGGCGTCGAACTCGTCGGCCGCGGCCCACGCCTCGCGGTGCGCGTCGACGGACGTGCACGCTCGGGAGGTGAGCCACCACAGCGGGCCCGACGTGAGGTGGCGGGCCAGCATCCGCCGGCAGGCCATGACGAGGCCCGCGGGGTCGTCGGCGAAGGCCCCGAGGGACCCGGCCGTCTCGCGCACCAGCGCCGATTGGTCGGCGCCCGACGCCCGGGCCACGTAGCGCAGACGCTCGATGGGGTGCACGGGCGCAACGCTACCCCTCCCCCGTGCTGGCCTCCCCGGTGGCCAGCCGGCACGAGGACCTGCGATCTGATCGCCCGCCGCGCCCTGGGGTACCGTCTCGGCCCGTGGCCGCGAGTGAGGTACCGGCAGGTTTGAAGCTGCAACCGATCGGCGGGGACGCCCGCACGATCGAGGAGTGGATGATCACCTTCCAGTTGCTCGCCGTGGTGCTCGACCCCTACACCTACGAGAGCTCCTGGCTGCTGGAGA
>WHTX01000082.1:7139-17734 GCA_009377505.1 Acidimicrobiia bacterium | reverse complement strand
CCATCGAACACGGCAAGCCCGTCACCCGAGGGCCCGACGGCACCCAACACACCATCCGACGATGGGACACGACGTTACCGCGCTAGTACTAGATCGTCGCTCGGGCGGTCCGCCTCGACCCCCAACCCCGCTGACCGCTACCTGCCGCCTCAGCGGATTTCGTCGGATGCCTTGGCGCCGCGGCCTTGGAGCCAGCTGGCGAGCTCGGTGGCTTCGCTGCGCCGAGCGGCGTCGAGCGGTGTGAGCTCGTCGTAGCCGATCCAGTTCACGTCGGCCCCGTGGCCGAGGAGGATCTCGGCCGTGTGCTTCTGCCCACCGTGACAGGCGCACCAGAAGGCCTGGGTGGCCTCCTCGGCCCTCGGCGGCGAGGCGGCGCAGAGCTCTTGGACGCGGTCGACGAGGCCGAGGGCGGCGGCCTGCCACAGGTCGGCCCGGGCGCCGCGCTCGACGAGGCGGCGAGCGGCGTTCCACTGCCCGAACGCCGTGGCGTCGGCGAGCGGGGTGCCACCGCCGATGACAGCTCCGGTTGCTTCGATGTCGGCGCCGGCGTCGAGGAGCGCGTCGAGGACGTCGACGTCGTCGCTGCTCGCCGCCCAGTGCAACGGTGTCTCGGTGTGGGGCCCGGTGAAGCGGGCGTTGACGTCGGCGCCGGAAGCTACGAGCGCGGCGACGGTGGCGGCCCCGTTGGGGAAGTTGCCGGGCCAGTCGGTGGCGACGTGGAGCAGGCTGCGGGTCATGCCACTCCCCCCGCAGCCGTCCTCGTCGCCGCCGAGACGCGCGTCGGCCAGGCCGGGGTTCTCGGCGAGCAGGCGGGTCAGCGCCTCGGTGTCACCGGCGTGGATCGCCTCGACGGCGGCGACCGCCAGAGGATCGCTGGTGCTCATGATGGACACGTCGGCCGTCCTCCTCGGGTGAGCCGGGGCTACCGCGCGGGAGTGATCGCCGGATCGTAGCGGCGCCAAGCGGGGCGCACGCGTGGTGGCTGGCCGGGAGTCGAGGGGTCACGCGCCCCGCGGGGCGAACATGATGACGGCAACGCCGATGAGGCAGATGCCTGCGCCGGCCAGGTCATAGCGGTCGGGGCGAAACCCGTCGACGGCGGCGCCCCAGGCGAGGGAGCCGACGACGAAGACCCCGCCGTAGGCAGCCAGGATCCGCCCGAAGTTCGGGTCGGGCTGGAGCGTGGCGATGAAGCCGTAGGCGCCGAGGGCCACGATCCCCGCACCGACCCAGAGCAGGCCCCGGTGCTCGCGCACGCCCTGCCAGACGAGCCAGGCGCCGCCGATCTCGGCGATCGCGGCGAGTACGAACAGGGCGACCGAGCGGAGGATGTCCACGGCGTCATCGTGACGAACGCGGCGGCGCGAACTCGCGCCGCCGGCCACGACCAGCCTTCACCAACTGCTCGATCGAGTCGTCGCCGCCGGAAGAGGCGGACGAGGGCCCGTGGGCCGAGCGGTACAGCCCCGAGCACCACCGGCTCCCCTTCGACGATGCGCTTCTGTAGGTTCACTCGCCCTCCTTGCAGTATCGCAGCGCAGCACGGGGCGCGCCGACTGGCGGAGGCGAAGGGCGCGGAGGGACGACGCGCCTCGAGCGGGCGCTGCGGGGGACCGACATGCGATACTCGACGTAGTAGTCAACTTTCGCCCCTCCCGGGTGCGGCGCGCTGCCGAGCGCAACGCTCGAGCGAGGGGCAGGACCATCGAGGGTAGGAACATGACGAAGTCGCAGGACACCGCGCCCGTCGGGGGCGCACCCGGACGCCCCCGGATGGATCGGCCGCAGGAGTACTACGACGAGATCAAGAGGAAGTTCGCCGAGGAGCGTGACCTCCGCCTCGGCTACCGGCCGGAAGGCACCGCCCAGTACACGTCCGACCTGACCGGCGAGCTGGAGAAGTACCAGGTCGACCCGTACGGCGGCGAGATCGCCCCCCGCGAGCCCATCGACGACACCGTCGAGGTCCTCTTCATCGGCGGCGGGTTCTCGGCGCTGCTCACCTCGGCCCGCCTGCGCGAGGTGGGCGTGGAGTCCATCCGCATCGTCGAGCGGGGGGCCGACGTGGGCGGCACCTGGTACTGGAACCGCTACCCCGGCGTCGCCTGTGACGTCGTGGCCTACGACTACCTGCCCCTGCTCGACGAGATGGACTACGTGCCGTCGCGCCACTACGCCTTCGGCCCCGAGATCTACGCCCACTGCCAGGCCATCGCCCGCAAGTACGACCTGTACGAGCTGGCCGTGTTCCAGACCACGGTCACGTCCACGGTCTGGGACGAAGGCGAGCGCCTCTGGCGCCTGACCACCGACCGGGGCGACACGATGAAGGCGCGCTTCGTGGTCTGCGCCAACGGCACGCTGTCCAAGCCCAAGCTGGCCAAGATCGAGGGCATGGAGCGCTTCGTGGGGCACTCCTTCCACACCTCCCGGTGGGACTACGACTACACCGGGGCCGATCTCTCCCACCTTTCCGACAAGGTGGTCGGCATCATCGGTACCGGCGCCAGCGCCGTGCAGGCCATCCCCAACCTCGGGGCGGTGGCCAAGGAGCTGTACGTCTTCCAGCGCACCCCGTCCTCCATCGACATCAAGGACGACTGGGAGACCGACGCCGAGTGGGCGGCGTCCCTCGAGCCGGGCTGGCAGGCCAAGCGGCGGGCCAAGGCGATGACCGACCCGCCGCTCACCGCCCTGCAGATCGAGAAGCGCGCCAACATGACGCGCGAGGAGAAGATCCGCCGGCAGGAGGAAGCCAACATCGAGCACATGATGCGCATCCACAAGCGCATCGAGGAGGTCGTCGAGGACGAGGAGACGGCCGAGGCGCTCAAGCCGTGGTACATGTTCATGTGCAAGCGGCCGTGCTTCCACAACGAGTACCTGCCCACCTTCAACCTGCCCAACGTGCACCTGGTCGACACTCACGGCAAGGGGATCACCGAGGTCGGCGAGAAGGGCCCCGTGTTCGGGGGCAAGGAGTACGAGGTCGACCTGCTGATCTACGCCACCGGCTTCGAAGTGCAGAAGACCGGCATCTACAACAGGATCGTCGGCCAGGGCGGCCTCGACCTCGATGACAAGTACAGCGACGGCATCCGCACGGTGCTCGGCATCCACACGCACGGGTACCCGAACATGTTCGTCATGGGCGGCTACCAGGCCTCGTTCAACTTCAACCTGACCGATGTGCTGCAGGCCCAGGGCGATCACATCGCCGCCTGCATCGACTACGCCCGAGCCAACGGCTACGAGACCATCGACGCGACCCCCGACGCTGAAGAGTGGTGGGTCCAGGAAGTCATCGCCCATCGCGGCAAGACGTCACGCAACCAGGATTGCACTCCCGGTTACTACAACTTCGAGGGTGAGTCCAACAGGCGCCAGGACGGCAACTACAACGCCGGTTTCCCCATGTACGGCCGCCGCATGGCGGAGGTCAGGGAGCGCATGGAGGAGCACTTCGCCTTCACGGCGTAGGCCGGTCGCTACTCGGGGTAGTCCTCAGCCGCCCTGTCCGGCCACTCGTCGCGGCCGTCGTCGTCCTCGTCGAGCACGACGGTGCGGGCCTGTTCGAGAGCGTCGAACTCGGACACCTCGCCCTCGAGCGAGGGCGGGTCGAACCGCTCGGCGGGCAGGACGTCCCGTGCCTGGTCGAAGGCGTCCGCCACCGGGACCTCGTCACGCTCGAGCTCGGCTGGCGCAGCGTCCGGCTCGTCTGTCTCCGTGAGGACCGGCTCGTCACCGGGTGCGGGCTGGCGCGCCATGGACCACCTCCATGCTCGACCTGTCGGGTACCCGCCGAGCGGCGCGCCGAACCGGGCCCCGCCAGCCCTGACGTCGGACCCGGTCTGACCTCGAGCTCGTCCGGGTCGTCGCTGGCCCGCTGACGCCCCCTGCGGGCGTCGGGGGCCCGAGCGGGTCTCGGCGTCCAACCGGAGGAGCTCGCCGCTGCGCACGTCGAAGATGAATCCGCCCACGACGAGGTCGGCGGGCAGCAGCGCACACGACTCGATGAGCCCGAGGTCGTCGCGCAGCGTCGCCAGCTGGTCGGTGCTCGTCAGGAAGTCCCAACCGGTGGCGTCGACGCCGCGTACCGCGCTGACGCGGTCGCGCATCTCCTCCTCCGTCGCGCCGACCATGGCGCAGTCGGTGTGCTGCACCACGCAGACACGTGCCACGCCGAGCAGGTTCGTGGCGAGCACCAACGAGCGCAACGCGTCGTCGGTGACCCGCGCCCCGGCGTTGCGGATGATCTTGGCGTCCCCGGCCCGCAGCCCGAGCATCGCCAGGGGGTCGATCCGCGAATCGATGCAGGTCAGCACGGCCAGGCCCTTGGCGGCGGTGCCGGGCACGCCGGAGTCGTGGAACTCGGCGCGGTATCGCCGGTTGGCCTCGAGCAGGTCGTCGAACACCTCGTCGTTCTACCGAGAAGCTCGGGCGGAGGGCCAAACCGCGCCACCCCGCGGCGGCCCGAGGGTAGGCAACGGGGCGAAGGGGTAGGCGCGAGCGGTCGGAGAAATGAGGAAGGGGCCCCATGCGCGTCCGTGACCGAACCGACATCGTCGCCGTGCTCCTCGAACGCCATGGACGGACCTTCGCCGAGGAGGCGGGCATCGGTGCTGCCCGAAACACGCCCTCCGTGCTCTTCCGCCTCCTGTGCATGTCGCTCCTCATGAGCGCCCGCATCCGCGCCTCGGTCGCCGTCGAGGCGACTCGGGCGCTCGGGGACCACGGTTGGACGACACCCCGAAAGCTGGCGGCGTCGGACTGGTCGACACGGGCCAAGGCGCTGAACGAGGCCGGCAACGCCCGCTTCGACGAGCGGACGTCGACCATGCTGGCAGATACCGCCGGGCTGGTCCTCGAACGCTACAAGGGCGACCTCCGCCGCCTCCGTGACGCGGCAGGGCGCGATCCGGCGGAGGAGCGGCGCCTGGTCGCCGAGTGCAAGGGCATCGGGGACGTGGGCGTGGACGTCTTCTTCCGTGAGGTGCAGGCCGTCTGGCCCGAGCTGCACCCGTTCGCCGACCAGCGGGCGCTCGACGTCGCCGAGGGGCTCGGCCTCGACGGCGACGTCGGTTCGCTCGCCCGTCTCGTGTCGACGCGTCGCTTCCCGCGCCTGGTCGCTGCGCTCGTTCGGGTCGGCCTGCACCACGACCAGGAGCCCGTCCTCGCCGCGGCGCGCCGCCGATCCTCCGGCGGCCGGGACGGCTCGGCTACCAGCGGGGCTGGGGCTCGACGCCGAGGACCCCCTTGCCGATGAGCTCGATGGCCAGGTGGCCGTTGACGCCGTTGAACCAGCCGGCCCGGACGTCGCGGTAGAGCCGTTCGAGCTCGTGCCCGGTGGCCAGCGCGCCGCCGCCGGCGACCTCGAGAGCGCGGGCTACCACCTCCGTGGCCCGGTCGACGGCGACGTGCTTGGCGGCGAGGGCCCGGGCTGGCCAGTCGGGGTGGCTGACAGCGGCGTCCCAGTCCGCGGTGGTGGAGCCCAGCAACGTCGCCGCGGTGAGGACGTCGATGTACATGGCGGCGATGACGTGCTGGACCTCGGGGTTGTAGCTCATGGTCCCCCGGGGGACGGCGATGGAGGTCTTGGTCCTGGCCAGACCGATGGCGAGCTCGAGCGCTCGATCGGCGATGCCGAGGTAGACACCGGCGAACTGCAGGAACGCCCAGGTGCTCATGGTCCCGAACCACGGGTCGGTCGGGTCCCCGGCGGGCAGGGCGCGCGCGACGCGGTGGTCGGGGACGAACACGGCTTCGAGGAGGGTGTCGTAGCTCTGCGTGGCGCGCATGCCCAGGGTGTCCCACTGGTCCTGCACGTGGACACCGTCGGCATGGCGGTCGACGAAGGCGTGGACGATGCGCGGGTGCTCGGCGTCGCTGGGATCGAGCGCGTGGATGCCGAGACGGGTCCACACGGGCCCGAGCGAGCCGAACCGCTTGCGGCCGGTGATCCGGTAGCCGCCCGGTACTCGCTCGGCACGGGTGGTCGAGAGCAGCACCGGGAGGTCGTTGCCGGTCTCGGCGTGGCCGGCGGCGAAGACCTCGCCGGCGGCGGCCTCGTCGAGGATCCAGCCCACCGAAGGGTTCCCCATGGCATGGAGCTGGGCGGCGGCGCCGGTGAAGTAGAGGTGCATGCTGAGGGCGAGCGCCGTGGGGGGCGCAGCGTTCGCGAGGCGCCGCTGGGCGGCGACGACCGTGCCGAGGCCGGCCCCTGCGCCGCCGTGGGACCGGGGCAGTGCGGCGAGCAGGTAGCCAGCGGCGCACAGCTCGTCGAAGTCCTCGGTGAAGAAGCGGTTGTCGTGGTCGTAGCCGGCGGCACGTCGCCGGCACTGCTCGACGAGCTCGTCGGGCAGCAGCTCGCCGGTCGCGTCGGCGGCGGTGTGGATGGTGCTGGTCATGTGCGTGCTCCGTTCGACATGCGTTGGCCTGCCAGGTCGGCCCGGCCAGCCTGGATGGCGTCGGTTTCACGTCGGTTTCGGCGCGGTCTCACCGCTTGCCCGGCCGTGAGGCCGTCAGGCCGCTCGGCCCCTCGTGAGGTCGGCCAGCACCGTGCGGGCGTAGCCCGACGCGCCTTCGTCCCCGAGGGAGGCGCCGTGCGCCGTCGCCGCCGCGAACGCGTCGGGGCCGAGGCTCGCACGGGCCGACGCCACGGCTGCGCCCAGGCGCTCCTCGTCCCTGCCGTAGGCGGGGCCCGCCGTGGGCGACGCGTAGAAGGCGCCGGCGAGCACGGTGACGGCCTCGGGGTGCCCGACGCCGGCGAGCGCCTCGATCACCAGGCGCAGGGTCAGCCACTGCTGGTTCCACACCCCCGCCCGCTCCCAGTGCTCGAGCATCTCGCCGAGGTGGAGGAGCGCGGGGGGGCTGATCCCGTAGCGGACCTCGAGACCGGCCAGGGCGGTGGACGCCAGGCCGTAGGTGAACTCGGCGCCGACGCTGCGGGCCAGCTCGGCGCTGCGCTGGAGGTGGCTGCGGGCGTCGCCCCCGTCGACCAGCGCGGCCTCGCCGGCGCAGTACTCGCTCATCGCCAGGAGGGACGGGCTGGCGACGTGCTCGGCGGCGAACAGGAGCCGTCGCGCCGCTCGCCGTGCCGTCCCGCCCTGGCCGAGGTAGGCCAGGGCGACCACCTCGGTGGTCGTCGCGGCCAGCGCAGCCAGCTCGGCGCCGTGCGCCCGGTGCTGCGCGGCGGCGCGACGGCTCGACGTGATGGCCTCCCCGAGGTCACCTCGGTACAGCGCCAGGTGCCCCAGGACGTCGGCCCCGAAGCCCGATCCGTCACGGTCCTCGTCGGCGGCGCGGGCGAGCGCTTCGGCACGCTCGAAGTGGCCGCGCATCGCCGCGCCCACAGCCGCCATGGCCTGGACCTGCGCCAGGCTCGCATGCCCCGCCAGCTCGTGGGCGCCGCGCGCCGCGGCCTCTTCCGCCCATCGGTACAGCTCCGACCGGGTGCGGAACATGGTGAACCACCGCAGGCCGGCGCACAGGCGGAGGAGCCGGTCGAGGTCGCCCTGCGCGACCAGCCACGAGCGCGCCGCCCGCAGGTCGCCGACGTGCTCGTCGAGCACGTGCCACCAGCCAGCCTCGGCGCTGCCGCGCAGCGCTTCGTCGGCCCGGGCGACGAGCCCGATGGTGTACTCGACGTGGCGGCGCCTCCAATCGTCGAGCCCGCCGGCCGCGCTGAGCCGCTCGACGCTGTAGGCCCGCACCGACTCCAACAGCCGGTAGCGCGCCGGCGCCGGGCCGTCACCCAGCCCGACGAGGGACTTGTCCACCAGGCTCGCCACCGCGTGGCTCACGTCGCGCTCGGCGAAGCAGCCGTCGGCGCTGCCCAGGCGCACGGCGTCGTCCATGGTGAAGGCCCCGGCGAACATCCCCAGCGCGTCCAGCACCCCCTGTTCCACCCCGCTGAGCAGCTGATAGGACCACTCGAGCGCCGCGGCCAGGCTCCGGTGGCGGGGCTCTCGCCGGCGTCGTCCGTGGTCGAGGACGTCGAAGCGGTGCTCGAGCTGTCGGGCGACGTCCACGACGGTCATGTGCGCCACTCGTGCGGCGGCGAGCTCCAGCGCGAGGGGCAGGCCGTCGAGCCGGCGGCAGATCTCGAGGGCCGCCTCCCACGCCGCCCCGTCGGCGATGGCGTGGCGGTTCGCGGCTCGGGCGCGCTCCAAGAACAAGAGCACCGAATCCGTGACCTCGCCTCCGGCCGGCACGGCGAGCGGCTCCAGCCGGAGCAGGTGCTCGCCGTCGAGGCCCAGCGGCTCACGGCTGGTCACCAGCAGCTCCACCGCCCGAGCGGACCGGGCGATGCGCTCCGCCAGCTCGGACGCGGCGTCGAGGACGTGCTCGCAGTTGTCGAGCACCACCAGCGCCTGACGCGGGCCGAGCACCTCCACGAGGCGGTCGGTGGTCGTCACGCCCGCCCGGTCCTACACGCCGAGCACGGCAGCGACCTCGGCGGCCACGTCCGCGTCCCTCGTCGAGGAGAGGTCGCACCACCACACACCGTCGGGGTGGCGCACCGCGCCCTCGTGCGCGGCGTGTAGCGCCAGGCGGGTCTTGCCGACCCCGCCGGGCCCGGTCACGGTCACGATCCTCGCCGCGGCCAGCATCACGGCCAGCGCAGACAGCTCGCCAGCCCGGCCGACGAGCTCGGACACGGGCAACGGCGGCAGGTGGGCCAGGTGCGGCGGGGCCAGGCGAACGTCGACCGGCGACCGCGCCGCCAGGTCGTGGTCGAGGATGGCAGCCTCGAGGCCGGCGAGGGCGTCAGGCCGAGCTCGGCGGCCAGCCTCCGCCGGTGCTCCTGGAAGCGGTCCAGCGCCTCGCTCGGCCGCCCCGCGGCGTACAGGCCCCGCATCAACAGGGCCACGGCGCGCTCCCGCAACGGCTCTTCGGCCGTCAGGGCCTCGAGGGAGGCCACCGCCTCGCCGTGCCGGCCGGCCTCGAGCCACGCCTCGGCGAGGTCCTCCGCGGCCCGCAGCCGGAGCCCTTCGAGCCTCGCGGCCACGGGTTGCACGAGCTCGCGGTCCGCCACCTCGGCGAAGGCCCGCCCGCGCCACAACGCCAGTGCCGAGGACAGCAGTTCGGCGCGCGGCGCCGGCTCCTCCCCCCGGGCCCGGCCCACCCGGTCCTCGAACTCCCACGCGTCGACCCCGGACCGCTCCACGCGCAACGCGTGCCCCCGGGGCGCCCGGGCCAGGGCCGCGTCGTCTCCGATGAGCTTGCGCAGTCGCGACAGCTGCGTGCGCAGCGCCCCCGCCGGGCTGACGGGCAAGCGGTCCCCCCACACGGCGTCGATCAGGGCATCGTCTCGGACCGGCTCGCCTCCTGCCGAGGCGAGCACGGCCAGCAGGGCACGCTGGCGGGCGGACGGCACGGCCACCGGCTGGCCGTCGCGCTCGAGCGCCGCCGTGCCGAGGACCCGCACCCCCGGACCACGCGCTTGACCCACGAGGCCACCGTAGCCACGCACCACCTGGCGGCCCCGTCGGCACGCCCCTGCCGGCGGCCGTTGCCGCGCGCCGGTCGCCTCTGCTGCTGGCCGTTGCCGGGGGCCGATCGCCGCTGCCGCTGGCCTCCGGGTGCGCTCGATGCCGCCGCCCACCGACATCCAGCGCACCCGAGCCGTAGCCCGAAGCGACCAGCCCCCGCTACGCCCTCGGGGTGACGATGCCGGCGTCGTAGGCCCGGATGATGGCGGCGGGCCGGTCGCGCACCCCGAGCTTGGCGAAGATGGCGGAGATGTGGCCCTTGACGGTCCGTTCGCTCAGGTACAGCGAGCCGGCGACCTCGGCATTGTTGGCCCCGGAGGCGACGAGGCGGAGCACTTCCCGCTCCCGTTCGGTCAGGGCGTCGACCGAGGGCGCCGGGCCCGCGTCCCCCGAGCGCCGCAGCGATCCCAGCACGCGGTCGGCGACGCGGGGGTCGAGCCACGACCCGCCCCGGGCGGTCACGCGCACGGCGTTGACGAGGTCGACGGCGGGCGCGTCCTTCAGCACGAAGCCGGCGGCCCCCGCTTCGATGGCCCCCCAGAGCACGTCGTCGTCCTCGAAGGTGGTGAGGGCCAGGACCCGGTGGGGCTGCTCGTCGGCGGGCCCGCCGAGCAGCTCGCGCGTCGCGGCGATCCCGTCGAGCACGGGCATGCGCATGTCCATGAGCACGACGTCGGGGGCGAGCGCCCGGGCCGCCTCGACCCCGGCCCGCCCGTCGGGCGCCTCGCCCACCACCTCGAGGTCGCCCTCGGCGGCCAGGATCAGCCCCAGGCCGGCGCGGACCAGCTCCTGGTCGTCGACGAGCAGCAGCCGGATCACGAGCTGGCCTCGGCGCCGGGCCGCTGGAGGGGGATCGAGCCTTCGACCACCCAGCCGTCGCCGTCGGGGCCGGCGGCGAGGGTGCCGCCGAGGGCGGCGAGGCGCTGGCGCATGCTGTCGAGCCCGGTGCCGCTGCCGCCGGTGGGCGGCACGAGCTCGCCGGTGGGGCCGTTGCGCACGGATACGGCCAGGCGGTCGGCCTCCTTGGCGATGCGCACGAGGACCTCGGCGGCGGGGGCGTGGTGCTCGACGTTGCTGATCGCCTCCTGCACCAGCCTGAAG
>WHTX01000082.1:0-7129 GCA_009377505.1 Acidimicrobiia bacterium | reverse complement strand
CGGCGAGGCCGGCGTAGGGGTCGACGGCGTCGAGGGGGCCGACGAGCTCGGCCCGGACGGGCAGCCCGGCATCGGCTGCCGTTTGCACGAGGGCGCCGATGTCGGCGGCGCCGGGCTGGGGCGGGTGCGCGCCGGGCTCCGCCGGGGCCCGGAGCAGGCCGACGACGGCCCGCACGCTCTGGAGGCTGTCCCTGCCGACCTGCTCGGCCCGCTCGAGCGCCTCGGCGGCGGCGGCCGGGTCGGCCTCGAGGACGCGGCGGGCGCCGGCCACGTTCAACAGCACCACGGTGAGGCTGTGCCCGACCACGTCGTGCACGTCGTGGGCGATGCGCTGGCGCTCAGCGGCGGCGGCGGCGGCGTCGAGTCGATCCTGCGCTTCGGTGAGGGCGGCGACCAGCTGCCGCTCCCGGCGGACCATCCGGCCCACGCACCAGGTGAGCAACCCACCCGTGGCGAAGAACACAAGCGCGTTGCGCTCATCGGGTCGCTGAACGGCGAGGTCGAGGGCCGGGACGAGGATCGAGCCGGCCACGGACCCGACGACCTCCGCGGCGAGCGACTCCCCGTTGGCGGCCAGCCAGGCCACCGTGAGCAGGCCGAGGAAGATGGCGCCCTGTGCGTCGTACACGCTGACCAGCACGGCGGGCACGCCGATGCCGGCGAGCACCATGGCCCAGGGCCCGAGCCGCACGTCGCCGGCGAGCAGCGCCCAGGGGACGAGGGCGAGGGCGAGCCCGCCCACGAGCCCGGGCGTCACCGGCGCGGTGAGGAACACGAGGAACGTGGCCATGAGGGCAGCCACCGGGAAGCCGAGGTCCATCGCCGCGCCGGCGCGCCACGCTCGCCTGGTCGCATCCTGCATGGGCCGACAGTAGGACCGGCCCGGCACGTGCGTCACCGTCCCCGGGTACGAGAGGCGCCGTCCCTGGGCCCGGGAGGGGAGGGGCCCGCGGACCCCCCGGGAAGGACCGCCGGGCCGATGCGGGCGGGCGCTCCCGCAGCGGACGATGCGGGACGACCAACGCCGCTCGTTCCCGGAGGCACCGCCATGTTCACCTCGCTCGGTCGTCTCGCCGTCCGCCGCCGCCGTCTCGTGCTCGCCCTGAGCGTCCTCTTCGTCGTCGCCGCGGGGGCCGTCGGCGCCGGTGTCTTCGGCGCCCTCGAGGACGGTGGCTTCGAGGACCCGGGCGCGGAGTCCACACGCGCCAGCGTGTTCCTCGAGGAGCAGCTCGGTACCAGCGACCCCGAGATCGTCCTGCTCGTCGAGGCGGCCCGCGGCGGCGTCGACGACCCCGCCGTGGCCGCGGCCGGCACCGACCTCACCGAGTCGCTGCGCACCGAGGGCCACGTCGCCTCGGTGGTCTCGTACTGGGCGTCGGGCCAGGATCCCGGACTGCGCTCCGCCGACGGGAGCTCAGGCCTCGTCGTGGTCGACCTCGAAGGCACCGACGACGAGGTCGACAGCGCCGTGGAGCACCTCGAGGGCGCCTACGCCGGCCCGCGTGGGCCCATCGTCGTCGGCCTGGGCGGCGCCGACGCCATCGACGAGGCCATCGGCGCCCAGCTCGAGTCCGACCTGGCCATGGCCGAGACCCTCGCCATTCCGGCGACGCTGGTCCTGCTGGTCCTCGTCTTCGGGGGCGTGGTCGCGGCGTCGCTGCCCCTGGCCATGGCCCTGGTGTCGGTCACGGGGACGTTCCTGGTCCTCTTCGGCATCGCCCAGGTGGCCGACGTCTCGCTCTACTCGATCAACCTCACCACCGCCCTCGGCCTCGGCCTCGCCATCGACTACTCGCTGTTCATCGTGAGCCGGTTCCGCGAGGAGTTCGCCGCCGGGCGGGCCAGCGACGACGCCGTGGTCCGCACCGTCGAGACCGCGGGGCGGACCGTCGCCTTCTCGGCGCTCATCGTGGCCGCCTCGTTGTCGGCACTGCTGGTCTTCCCCCTCTACTTCCTGCGGTCCTTCGCCTACGCGGGCACGGCCGTGGTCATCACCGCCGCGCTGGGCTCGCTGCTCACCCTGCCCGCCCTCCTCGCCACCCTCGGGCCCCGCGTGAACAGCTGGTCGGTGCGGCGCCGACGCCGGGCTGTCGCCGTGGAGCACGGGTTCTGGCACCGCCTGGCGAGCATGGTGATGCGCCGGCCCCTCCCTGTCGCCGTCGGCGTCGTCGCGCTGCTCCTCGCCCTCGGGAGCCCGTTCCTGCGGATCAACCCCGGCCTGCCCTCCTACGAGTCCCTGCCCGAGTCCAACGAGGCCCGGCAGGTGGCGGCCACACTGGCGAGGGACTTCGAGGGCAACCGGAGCGAGCAGTTCGCCGTGGTCCTGCCCGGCGTGGACGCCGAGGGCGCCGACGCCGCGCCCGTCGCCAGCTTCGCCGACCAGGTGCGGGCCACAGACGGCGTCGCCGACGTGGCCGTGCAGTCGGCCGAGGCCGGCTCGTGGTTGACCGTGGTCCCCTCCGTGGTCCTGCGCTCGGACCAGGGCGAGGCCCTCGTCGAGGCCCTGCGCGCCATCGACGCTCCCTTCGAGTTCGGCGTCGAGGGCGCGGCGGCAGAGCTCGTGGACTCCACGGCCGCCATCTACGATCGGCTCCCCCTGGCGCTGGGCATCATCGGCGTCACCACCGCCCTCCTGCTCTTCGCCGTCTTCGGCAGCGTCGTGGTGCCGGTCAAGGCCATCGTGCTGAACCTGTTGTCGCTGACGGCGACGTTCGGGGCCATGGTCTGGGTCTTCCAGGACGGCAACCTGTCAGGCCTCCTCGACTTCACCGCCACGGGCCAGCTCGACGTGGCCATGCCGATCCTCATGTTCTGCATCGCCTTCGGCCTCTCGATGGACTACGAGGTGTTCCTGCTGTCCCGCATCAAGGAGGAGCACGACCGCACGGGCGACAACACCAGGGCGGTCGCCGTCGGGCTCGAGAAGACCGGGGGGCTCATCACCGCTGCCGCCCTCGTCCTCGCCGTCACCTTCGCCGCCTTCGGGACGAGCGGCATGAGCTTCATGAAGCTGATGGGCATCGGCCTGGCCCTGGCCATCGTCATGGACGCCACCATCATCCGCGGGCTGCTCGTCCCCGCCTTCATGCGCCTCGCCGGGGAGGCCAACTGGTGGGCGCCGGGCCCGCTCAAGCGCTTCCAGGCCCGCTTCGGCCTGCACGAGGCACCGCCGGCGGGCGACTCGCCCGCCGGCCAGGCGGGCGCCGAGGGAGCCCTCCGCGAGGCGGCACAGCCCCCGGAGGCCCGCGAGCCCGAACCGGCGCGGTGAGCGCGCCGGCACGCTGAGCGTGGCTGCTGCTCGGGGGCGATCTTCCGTCGCGGGACGGAGGGTCGCCCCCAGCGGCGTTCCCCCGGCCGTGCTCGAAGGCTCGCCTCACAGATCCGGGCTCCGGGGCGTTGGCAGAGCATGACGACCGCGACGCCGACCACCCGTCGCCGAGGGGCCCACAGCCGACTCGGTGGCCTGCCGACCACGCTGGCACCCGCCGCGGACGCCGCCGCCGGGCACGCGGGGCCGCCGCACCAGCTGGCCCTGCCCGTAGCCCTGGCTGAGCCGACCAGGCCCCGCCAGGAGGTGCTGCCGAGCGTGGTCCACGTGCCCGGGTGGCTCGACCTCGACGCTCAGCGGGCCCTCGTCGCTGACTTCACGCGTTGGGCGCGGCCCCCCGCCGGGCTCCGCCACCCCCGGGTGCCCACCGGTCAGCTGATGAGCGTCCAGTCGGTGTGCCTGGGCTGGCACTGGCGGCCCTACGCCTACACGAGGACCGCGGACGACACCGACGGCGCGCCGGTGAAGCCGCTCCCCGCCGACGTCGCCGCGCTGGCCCGAGCTGCGGTCGGCGCCGCCTACGGCCCGGACGGGCCCGAGGCCGCCGCCTACCGGCCCGACGCCGCGATCCTCAACCTCTACGCCGCGGGCGCCCGCCTCGGGCTGCACCAGGACGGCGAAGAGCCGGCCGACGCCCCCGTCGTCACCCTCAGCCTCGGCGACACGTGCACCTTCCGCCTCGCCGGCACCCACCGGCGCACCGGGCCGTTCACCGACGTCGAGCTGCGCAGCGGCGACCTGCTGGTCTTTGGGGGGCCCAACCGCCGCATCTACCACGGCGTCCCCAAGGTGTTCCCCGGCACCGCCCCCGACGGCCTCGGCCTGCCCCCCGGCCGCTTGAGCATCACCGTCCGCGAGACGGGCCTCCCCTGACGCCGGGCCGGGGCCACAACCTCACAGATGGGGCGGCGAGAGCGTTCACTTGTGTGAGCGTGGGACCCTTCGAGGAGATCGTGGCCGAGCACGGCCCGGTGGTGATGCGGGTGTGTCGCGCCCTGCTCGGCCCCCACGACGCCGAGGACGCCTGGTCCGAGACGTTCCTGTCCGCCCTGCGCGCCTACCCCGACCTGCGGCCCGACAGCAACGTCTTGGGCTGGCTCGTCACCATCGCCCACCGCAAGGCGATCGACCAGGCTCGCCGGGCGAGCCGGGCCCCGCGCCCCACCGGGGACCTGCCCGAGGTGGCGACCGAGGACGCCCTGGCCGCCCCGGGCGACGCTCGCCTGCGGGCGGCGCTCGACGCCCTGCCGCCCAAGCAGCGCGGCGCCGTCGTCTACCGCTACCTCGCCGACCTTCCCTACGCAGAGGTCGGCGCCCTGCTCGAGAGCAGCGAGGTCGCCGCCCGACGCAGCGCAGCCGACGGCATCGCCGCGCTGCGCAGGGCCTACACGAAAGGACCAGAGCCATGACCAGCACCGACGCCGACACCGAGGTCCTCGATGCCCTGGCGGTCGCCTTCCCGGCCGCGGATCGCGACGCCGAGCACCAGCTCCGTGCCCGCCTGGCACAGGACGCCGACCGGGAGGGCCTGCTGGACGTGTCCTACCGGACCGTCGACAGCCCCTTCGGCCTCCTGCTGCTCGCCGCCAGCCCCGAGGGCCTCGTGCGCGTGGCCTTCGAGCGGGAGGGCCACGACGCCGTCCTCGCCCAGCTCGCCAGCTCGATCAGCCCCCGCATCCTGCGCTCCCCCCGGCGCACGGACGTCGTCGCCCGTCAGCTCGAGGAGTACTTCGCCGGGCGGCGCCGGCACTTCGACGTGCCCGTCGACCTCCAGCTGGTCCGCGGGTTCCGCCGAGCGGTGATCTCGCACCTGCGCGAGATCGCCTACGGCGCGACGGAGAGCTACGCCACCGTGGCCCGGGCCGCCGGCAACCCTGCCGCCGTCCGCGCCGTGGGCAGCGCCTGCTCCCACAACCCGGTGCCGGTGGTGGTGCCCTGCCACCGGGTCGTGCGCAGCGACGGCACCGTCGGCCAGTACCTCGGGGGCACCGAGGCCAAGGCGGCCCTGCTGGCCATGGAGGCGGCGGCATGACCACCACCGACGTGGCCCCGAAGGCGACCAGCCTGCCCGTCGCCACCCGCGTCGACCGCCTCGCCTGGCCCGCCCTCGCCGGCGAGCTCGACGACGTGGGCGTGGCCCTCACCTCCCTGCTGCTCAGCGTGGCGGAGTGCCGCTCGCTCGCCGGCCTCTACGACGACGACGGGCTGTTCCGCTCGACGATCGACATGGCTCGCCACCGCTTCGGGGAGGGCCAGTACCGGTACTTCGGCCACCCCCTGCCTGGTCTCGTGGCCGAGCTGCGGGCCGCGTTCTGGCCCCACCTCCTGCCCGTAGCCCGGGAGTGGGCGGGGCGGCGGGGCCAGCCCGCCCCCTGGCCCGACGACTTGGAGGACTGGCTCGGCCTGTGCCGCGAAGCCGGCCAGGCCCGGCCCACGCCCCTGATGCTGCGCTACGGGCCGGGCGACTGGAACGCCCTGCACCGCGACCTGTACGGCGAGCTGGTCTTCCCCCTCCAAGTGGTGCTCGGCCTCGACGAGCCCGGCGTCGACTACACCGGCGGCGAGTTCGTCGTGGTGGAGCAGCGCCCCCGGGCGCAGTCCCGGGCCACCTCCAGCGTGATCGGCCAGGGGCAGGGGCTGGTCTTCACCACCCGTGACCGCCCTGTCCGCACCAAGCGGGGGTGGGCGAACAGCCCGATGCGCCACAGCGTGAGCGTGGTCCGCTCCGGGCAGCGCCGCACCCTCGGCCTCGTGTTCCACGACGCCACATGAGCCCAGTGTCCAACCTTCCAGGACACATGGAGCGTGCCCTGACGGCGGGCACGGCACGGCGTGCCATCCCGGCGCCGCCGCGGACGGGCGACCCGCAGGTGGACGCCGTGGTGGCGTGGCTGTTCGAGCTCGGCGCCACGGTGGTGAGCGTCGGCCACGGCCGCGACCCGCGCTCCAGGGCCAGCGCCGCGCGCTTCGTGGAGGCCTGGCGAGGGCTGGGCCGACTCGACGAGCGCGAAGCGTTCGCCCGCGACGTCGACGCCGTCGTGGACTGGCCTGCCACGGCGGCGTCGTGGCTGCGGCCCGCCCAGCGCCTCGTCGCCGGGGCGCCCGACGCCTGGGTCGTCGCCGACACGCCGGCGAGCTGGGCGCCCATGGCCCGACGCCTGCGACTGAGCACCAGCTGGGCCCCGGCCCGCACGGTCTGCTTCCCGGCCTTGGCCACGCCCGCCCTGCCCGAGCTGGCCGGGCACGACGCCACCGAGGGCCTCCGCGGCGTGGGCACGGACGGGACGCGGTGGCAGTTCACCGACGGCGCGCTCGCCTGGCACGCCACCCCCACCGGCGAAGAGGGCGGGCCGTGACCGGCTCGCTCCTGCCCCGTGAGCGGCGTGAGCTGACAGGGCAGGTGTCGAGCAGCGGCTCGATGACGTCGGGCAGGGCGTGGTGGGCCAGCGCGGCGACGTCGTGGGCGGCGAGGTCGGAGAGCTGGTAGACGCCGTCGCCGGCGGCCGTGGTCACGGCGACGGTGGCGAGCCCGGCGCGACGCTGCAGGAGGGACTGGCGGACGGTGCAGCCGATCACGGCTCGCTGCTGGAGGACGGTGGTGGCGCGGTTCGCGACCCCCGATCGGGCGACGAGGTAGCCGTCCGTCGTGGTGTGCCCGAGGTTGCGGTACGCGACGAGGGCGAGCGCGAGGGCGACCGGCACGGTGGCGACGGCCGCGCCCCAGAACCACCCGGGCACGTCGCCGACGGCGGCGTCGGCCACGGTGACCGCGACGAGGGCCGCGCCGGCCGCGCCGAGCGA
>WHTX01000081.1 GCA_009377505.1 Acidimicrobiia bacterium | reverse complement strand
CCGATCCCCCCGGTGATCACCTTCTGGCCCGCCTCGAGCGCCAGGCCGTGCTCGTCGAGGACGGCCACCAGGCGGGCGATGGAGCTCCAGTGGTCGTCGACCTCGTCACCGCCGCGCGCCTGGAGGCGCGGGGCGTCGTCTTCGGTGAGGCGCACGACGACGTCGTCGAGGCTGCCCGTGAGGTCGGCGACGTCGATGCCCCCGCCCTCGACGACCCCCCACTGGGTCATGCGGTCCGTCGCCATGAGGGCCAGGTCGGGCCGGGCCGTACCCGCCCGCCGCTCGTTCAGCTCGTAGCCGGCCGCCACCCGCCGGATACCCGCCCGCACCTGGTCCGGCGAGACGTCGGGGCCGGCCAGGCGCTCCCCCACGGTGAAGAGGAACTCGGGCTCGATCGTGCCCCGGCGGATGCCCGACGCCTCGATGGCCACCCCGGAGGTGAACGTGTGGCTGGCCAGCAGGAAGCCGAAGGGGCGGACGTCGGCGCCCAGGGCCCTCCGGGCGCGCTCGGACGTCAGGCCCACCTTCCAGCCGCTGAGCCGCTCGCCGGCCTTCTCCCGGCGGCGCAGGAGCCGCACCTGCACGCCGAGGGCAGCGTCGAGGTCGAGCTCGCCGGCCAGCCACTGCGGGAAGTGGTCGCCCCGCTCGATGTCAGCCGCGAGGCGCTCGGCGGTGGCGTCGAGGTCGGTCATCGGCGGGGACGTTACGTCAGGAGGGGTAGCCTCCGCGCTGGGGAAGGGGGTGCCATGGCTCGGTCGATCGTGGCGGTGATCCCAGGTGACGATGCAGCTCCGGAGGCGATGGCTGCGGCCATGGGCGTGCTCGGGCAGCTCGACGTGCCCGTCGACTGGGACGTGCTGCCTCCCGGCGCGGAGCTCTCCCGCCTCGACGCCACGGACCGCGAGGCGTTCGTGCACGAGCACATCGACGCGGCGGACACGGTGCTCTTCGGCTCGACGAACGGCACGACCCCGGGGGTGGCGCACATGCGCTGGGGGCGCCGCACGTACGCCAACGTGCGCCCCATCCGCTGGCGGCCCGGCTACCGGTCGCCCCTCGCCCAGCCCGAGGGCATCGACTACCTGATCGTGCGGGAGAACCTCGAGGACGCCTACGTGGGCATCATGGGCGACGCCGCCGCGCTGCACCGGGCGGGGCTCGTCGGCCCGAAGGCTCGCCTCGCCTACGAGGGCGAGGGCCGCTACGCCGCCAAGGTCATCACCCGGGCGGGCACCGAGGCGGTGGCCCGCTTCGCCTTCGCTCTCGCCCGGCGGCGCCGGGCGGCTGGCCACCCGGGGAAGCTGACCGTGTCGGCCAAGACCAACATGCTGCCCAAGACCGACCGCTGGTTCTGCGACATCGTGCGCGAGGTCGGCCAGGACCACCCCGATGTCGAGCTCGACCAGTACATCGTCGACGACATGGCCCACCGGCTGGTGCTGCGGCCCCACGAGCTCGACGTGCTACTGCTGCCCAACCTGTACGGCGACGTGCTCTCCGACGAGGGCGCGGCGACGATCGGGGGGATGGGCCTGGCCCCGTCTGGCTGCTACGGCGACGACTTCGCCTACTTCGAGTCGGCGCACGGCACGGCGCCCGACATCGCCGGCCAGGGCAGGATCAACCCCACGGCCACGCTGCTGAGCGCCGTGCTGCTGCTCGAGCACCTGGGCCTCGGCGACGCCGCCCGCCGCCTTGACGAGGCCGTCACCAGGGTGTACGCCGAGGGCTCGGTGCTGCCCGTCGACCAGGGCGGAGCCGCCGGTACCGAGGCCTTCGCCGACGCCGTCGCCGCCGCGCTGGCCTAGCCCGGAGGTGCCCCGGCCTCGGGTGCAGCCCGCAGCCGCAGCCGCGAATGATCCTGCACCGCCACGGTGGACGATCCTTCACGGCCCCAGCTCATGTACGCCCGGGCCGCCCTCAGCTCCTGGTGCCGCCGGCCAGCAGCCAGCCGCGCCGCGACAGGCCGCCGCCCGGGCCAGCTGGAACTGCGCATCATGCGCCAGGGGCTCTAGAGTCCGGGGGCGAGCTGGAGAGTCCGGGGCGAGCTGGCGACGAGGGGGTACGTCATGCAGCACTACTCGTGCGATTCCCATGTGGTGGAGGCGAGGGAGGTGTTCGAGGGCCTCGAGGGCCGCTTCGGGTCACGGGCGCCGCGCATCGAGCACGACTGGAAGGGGCGGCCGGGCGACTGGCTGGTCCTGCCCAACACCGCCCCCGTCCCCGTGGGCCGCCTCGGCATCGCCGGCAACCGCCTCGACGACCCCAAGACCGGCGAGCGCATCGCCCGGGGCTACGACGGCCTCAACCCTGGCGTGCGCGACCCGCACAAGCGCCTCGACGAGCAGGCCGTCGACGGCATCTGCGGCGAGGTGATGTACCCCTCGCTCAACATGTTCACCTTCGCCATCCCCGACCGGGACGTGGTGTCCGCCGTTTTCGAGCGCCACAACGACTGGGTGCTCGACTACTGCTCGGTGGCGCCCGAGCGCCTCCTCGGCATCGGCTGCCTGGGCCTGCCCGACGTCGAGATCGCCCTCGCCGAGATGCAGCGTGCGGCGACGAGGGGCGTGCGCGGCTTCGCCATCCCCGCCCACGTGAACCCCGACGAGCCCTACAACCACCCCCGCTACGACCCGATCTGGGAGGCGGCGCAGGACCTCGGCGTGCCGCTCACCATGCACATCTTCACCGGCTCCTCGCTCGACGGCGGCCTCCCCGACCACTGGGGCACGCCGGGCGGCACGATCAAGGGCTACACGCTCGCCCACACCACGGCCGTCAACACCATGATCGACCTCATCTGCGGAGGCGTCTGCGAGCGCTACCCCGACCTGCGCTTCGTCATCTCCGAGTACGAGACGGGCTGGGTGGCCCAGACGCTGGAGCGCCTCGACCACGCCATCTACCGCACGCCCAAGTTCGCCGTCGACTACCTGACCATGAAGCCGTCGGACTATTTCCACAGGAACTTCTACGTCACCTTCGAGGACGACGAGGCCGGCGTGCTCACCCGTGACATGATCGGCGTGGGCAACATGTTGTGGGGCAACGACTACCCGCACCACGACGCCATCTGGCCGCATTCGATGCGCTCGACAAGATCTTCGCCGACGTCCCCGACGCGGACCGCGAGCGCATCTGCTTCACCAACACCATCGAGCTCTACAACATCGACGTCAACGCGCTGCCCTGAGAGCGGCGCCCGGGCGGCCACCGGACGGGAGCAGGCCCCGTCCGTGACCGCCGGCGAGCCGCCAGTTCAAGGCACGTGAGCCAGAGCTCAGGAAGCGGAGCGGCTACCGGCGACGGCCCGCTTGCGCTCGACGACGCGCTGCTCGGTGCGCTTCGCCTGCTTCTCCCGGCGCTTCTCGAGCACCGTCTTCCCGGTCTTCTTCACCTGTTTTCGGTTTGCCATGCTTTTCGTCCCCTTCCTTCTTCAGGGAACAGACGACCATAGCCCTCCCGGCACGGGAAGCAAGCCAGGGCGACAACGCCAGCGCACCACGACGGCCACAACCGCTCTTCCTCCTCGTCGGCTTCTCGAACGGCTGCTGGATGCCGGCCTACGCCCTGGTCCGTTCCAGCTCCGGCGGCCATCGTGGGTACGGCGCTCGGCCTGCTCAACTTTGCCTTCTTCTTCGGTGCGGCCATCTTCCAGGGCACCGGGCTGCTGTTGGGCCGCTTCCCCTCCAGCGCCGCCGGCGCCCTGCCCGAGCCTGCCTACCAGGCACTGTTCGCCGCGTTCGCCGTCGCACTCGTCGTGGCGGGTGCCTGCGTCGCGGCCACGCGGGAAGCCGCGGTCGAGGGCGCAGCACCTGTGCGGGGCTGACCGGCGCGCCCGGCGTCAGGGGCGCACGCGTGCACGGTCGGCGTCGGCCAGGCGGGCCAGGGCCAACGCGGCGAGGAGCAGCCCGAGGTCGCGCAGGGCGATGTCGTAGAAGTCGCCGATCAGGAGCAGGTTCACGATGATCCCGGCCAGCCAGGCGGCGACGAGGTAGCCGCCGAACCGGGGACGGAAGGCGACGACGAGCCCGGCGGCGATCTCGACCACGCCGACGGCGTACATGAGCGTGTGGGCACGGACGTCGAACAGGTCGCTGAGCTCGGGTGCGAGGTAGGTGTCCCAGTCGACGAGGACGTGGGCGAACTTGTCCAGGCCGAACAGGATCGGTGCGACGACGAAGCCGATGCGGAGCAGCCAGAAGGCCTGGGTAGCCGGGTCCGACAGGTCGCCGGCGAGGGGCGCGCGTCGCTGGTCGAGGGCGGGTGGAGGGCTGGAGTGCACAACCATGGCGAGTCCTTTCTATTGCAAATTAACTTCGCTGATAGTCGCTCTGCCGCCTCCTCTATGTCAAGGAATCCTTGGTAGTAGACTGGCGGGCACACGTACGATCCGGGAGGTGCGATGGCCGGAGACGACCCAGGCGAGCGCGAGGCAGGCGAGAACGAGTCGGGCAACGCCGGGCTGGCGGCGATCACCGCGCTCGGCGAGCCGACCCGCCGGTCGCTGTACGGCTACGTCGCCGGCCACGGCGGCTGGGTCAGCCGGGACGAGGCTGCGGCCGCCGCGGGCCTCGAACGGGGAACGGCAGCCCACCACCTCGAACGGCTCGCCGCCGAGGGGTTGCTAGAGGTCGACTACCAGCGCCGCTCCGGGCGGCAGGGCCCGGGAGCGGGCCGACCGGCCAAGCTCTACCGCCGAGCACGCCGCGAGTTCGAAGTCAGCCTCCCGCCCCGCGACTACGCGTTGGCCGGGCGGCTCCTGGCCGAGGCGGCCGACCGGGCACGCCAGGACGACGTCGACATCTCCACCGCCCTCGAGGACGCGGCGCGCACCGAGGGCAGCCACCTCGCCGCCCAGGTCCGCGCCCAGCTGCGGGGCCTGACGTCACGGCGGCCCGCCAACCGGCGCGGCGCGGTCCTCGACGTGCTCGACGACCACGGCTTCGAGCCCCGGACCGCGGAGGACGGCACGGTCGTCCTGCGCAACTGCCCGTTCCACCAGCTCGCCAGGCGGCACACCGAGCTCATCTGCGGCATGAACCTCTGCCTGCTCGACGCCGCCATCGGCGACGTCGGCCGGACCGGCCTCGAGGCCAGCCTCGAGCCCGAGGAGGGCCTCTGCTGCGTCAAGCTCCGCCCGAGCCGCTGAGCCCGAGACCGAGCCGAGGTGCCTCTGTTGTGGAGAACCGACAGCGCGAGGCGTCGAGAGACGTCCACGTCGGCCAGACCGTGCCCCCGGCTGGGCTCCCTAGGGTGGCGGCTGCCCCCCGATCGCCGGTGTTCAGCGGGCACGCCGAGCAGGCATCCGTCGGGTTTGGCGCCAATTATTTCTAGTGTATAGTGAAAATATGCTGACTCATGAGAACACGGGCGGCACGGCGACGACGGAGGCCGCCCAGGCGCCTTCGGGACAGCCTGTCGCCGCGACCGACGACGGCCCTCCAGTCCTCGCCGGTTGCCAGGCCCACGAGGACCCTGCCTGGATGATGGGCGTCGGCGTCGCCGGGGCCACACTGGTCATCATCGCCGCCGTAGTGCTCGGCGTCTGGCTCAGCACCGGCGACCTGCTCGAGAGCGTCGGCCTCGGCGCCTTCGCCGCCATCTGGGGTGGCCCCGGGTTCGGGCTGATGGCCGGGGGGGCCATCTACGCCCTCCAGGAGGACCGCCTCGCTGCCGAGGCGCAGCAGCGCCTGCTCGTGGCAAAGGCCGGGCCGATCACGACCTGAGCCGAGCCGTGACGACGAACCCCCGAGACGGCGCACCTCCCAGGAACCACCGTGAGCACGAACCGCCCCTGGCCCACCCCCAGCCGTGACCTCGACGACCCCGCCGAGATCGCCGAGCTCGTCCGCCGCTTCTACGGCGAGGTCGCCCAGGACGACCTGCTCGGCCCCATGTTCGAGGAGGTCGCCCACGTCGACTGGGCCGAGCACCTCCCCAAGCTCACCGCCTTCTGGTGCCGCGCCCTGCTGGGCGTGGAGGGCTACAGCGGCAACCCCTTCGGGGCGCACCGGCGGATCCACGAGCTGCGCGCCTTCAGGCTCGACCACTTCGAGCGCTGGCTCACCATCTTCGAGGAGACCATCGACCTCGGCTGGGAGGGCGACAACGCCGAGCGGGCGAAGGAGCTGGCCCGCACGGTGGCCCGGGTGCACAGCAAGCAGCTCGTCGGCACGGCCTACGAGGCCGGCGTCGTCGTGGCCCGGCGCAGGGCCGCGGGCGTGGAACCCCGCCCCGTCTGGTAGCACGTCGGGGCGGCGCCCTCCCGGGGCCGCGTGCACGGGCGAGATCGGGGAGCTGCCGGGGTGAGGATCGAGGACTACGCCGTCATCGGGGACACGCAGACCGCCGCGCTCGTGGGACGGAACGGCGCGATCGACTGGTTGTGCCTGCCCCGCTTCGACTCCGGGGCCTGCTTCGCCGCCCTCCTCGGCGGGCCCGAGCACGGCCGCTGGCTGCTCGCCCCGGCGACCGACGTCGTGAGCAGCAGCCGTCGCTACCGGGGCGACAGCCTGGTGCTCGAGACCACGTTCACGACGGCACAAGGGACGGCCCGCGTCGTGGACTGCATGCCCCCACGGCATCGCGACCCCGATGTCGTGCGGGTCGTCGAAGGCATCTCGGGCCGGGTTCCGATGCGCATGGAGCTCGTGGCTCGTTTCGACTACGGCCGCTCGATCCCCTGGGTGCGCAGCGTGGACGGGCGCCTCTACGGCATCGCCGGGCCCGACGCCCTCGTCCTCGACACGCCCGTCGCCACGCGGGGCGAGGACCTGCGCACTGTGGCGGAGTTCGAGGTGGGACCGGGTGACCGGGTGCCCTTCGTGCTCGAGTGGCACCCGTCCCACGAGTGGCCGGGCCAGCCGGTCGACGCCCTCACCGGCATCGAGGACACCGTGCGCTGGTGGGAGGAGTGGGCCAGCCGGTGCACGTACCGCGGGCCCTACCGGGACGCGGTGGTCCGGTCGCTGGTGACCCTCAAGGCCCTCACCTACGCCCCGACCGGGGGGATCGTCGCCGCGGCCACGACGTCGCTGCCCGAGCAGCTCGGCGGCGTGCGGAACTGGGACTACCGGTTCTGCTGGCTGCGGGACGCCACGTTCACGCTCTACGCCCTGATGAGCGCCGGCTACCGCCAGGAGGCGACGGCATGGCGGGACTGGCTGCTGCGCGCCGTGGCCGGGGCGCCGGCGGAGATGCAGATCATGTACGGCTGCGCCGGTGAGCGCCGCCTCCCGGAGATGGAGCTGGGCTGGCTGCCAGGCTACGAGGGGTCGCGCCCGGTGCGCATCGGCAACGCCGCCGTCGAGCAGTTCCAGCTCGACGTCTACGGCGAAGTCATGGACGCGCTGCACCAGGCCCGGCGCATCGGCGTGGCGCCCGACCCCTTCGGCTGGTCCGTGCAGCGCGAGCTGATGGACTTCCTCGAGTCCAACTGGGAGCAGCCCGACGAGGGGATCTGGGAGGTGCGGGGGCCACGCCAGCACTTCACCCACTCCAAGGTGATGGCGTGGGTCGCCGCCGACCGGGCCGTCAAAGCCGTCGAGCACTTCGGCCTCGAGGGCCCGGTCGAGCGGTGGCGCGGCCTGCGGCGCGCCATCAAGGCCGAGGTGCTGGAGCAGGGCTGGGACCCGCACCGGCGCACCTTCACGCAGTACTACGGCAGCCGTGAGCTGGACGCCTCCCTGCTCATGGTGCCCCTCGTCGGGTTCCTGCCGGCGACGGACGAGCGGGCGCAGGGGACGGTCGAGGCGATCATGGCCGAGCTGTGCCAGGACGGCTTGGTCCACCGCTACAGCCAGACCGGCGTGGACGGCCTGCCCCCCGGTGAAAGGGGCGTTCCTCGCCTGCACGTTCTGGCTGGGGACAACCAGGCGCTGGCCGGGCGGCAGGCCGAGGCCGTCGAGACGTTCGAGCGGTTGCTCGCCCTGCGCAACGACGTCGGCCTGCTCGCCGAGGAGTACGACCCGACCAGCAGCCGCCAGCTGGGCAACTTCCCCCAGGCGTTCTCCCACGTGCCCCTCATCAACACGGCGTGGAACCTGGCCGCCGGCGGCGGCCCGGGCCAGCGGCGGGGCGAGGAGCACGACCCCGGGGCCGGCCGGCCCGGCGACTTGCGCCCGGGCAGCTCGCCCCCCGTCACCTGACAGGGAAGGCCCGCGCCGCGGGACGGCGGGGGCGGGGCGAGGCAAGATCATGCTGATGCAGGACTCGGGCGCGCCCACCCTTGCCGCCGGCCCGACCGGCGAGCGCCTCGTGCTGGGGTCCGGCCGCCGGGTGGCCCTGGTCACCGTGGCGCTGGTGTTCGCCTTCGCCGGCTCGGCGTGGTGGGCCGACGAGCTCGCCGCCGACCGGCTGCCGGCCGACGCCCTGCTGGTGGCGGCGAACACGCTCCCGCTGCTGGCCGTGCGATGGAACCCGGTGCTCGTCGTCCTGGCCTTCGCCGTGGCCTACCCGCTGTGGCTCGACCCCCCGCCCCTCGACGTCGGCCGCGACGGCCACATCCTGCAGTCATTGCCCACCCTCGTCGCCCTCTACGCCTCGGGCTCGTGGGGGCGCCCGCTGTGGCAGCGGGCCATCGCCCTGGTCACGCCGGCCTGGATGCTGGCCGCCTCCCTGCTCCGCATCTGGCCCAGCGACCCCCTCGAGATCGGCTACATCGCCCTGGTGCTGGTGGTCATGTGGGCCCTGGGCGTGGTCGTGGCCGAGCGCGACGCCTACGTCTCGGCCCTCGAGGCCCGCGCCCGCGAGCTCGAGGAGGCCCAGCGGGCCCTGGCCGAGCGGACCGTGGCCGACGAGCGGGCGCGGATCGCCCGCGAGCTGCACGACGTCGTCGCCCACGCCATGAGCGTCATCACCGTGCAGGCCGGGGTCGGCGCCCACCTGATGGAATCCCAGCCGCCCCGGGCGGGCGAGGCCTTGGCGGTGATCGAGCGCACCGGGCGCGAAGCGCTCTACGAGATGCGCCGCATGCTCACCGTGCTCCGCGCCCCGGGGGGCGATGGGGCGGAGGACGACGAGGCGCGCCCCGGCCAGGGCCGAGACCCCCAGCCCGGCCTCACCGACCTGCCCGCCCTCGTCGCCACCGCGGCCGACGCCGGCGTGGCCGTCAGCCTGCAGACCCAGGGGCCGGTCCGGCCCCTCCCCGCCGGGCTCGACCTCACCGCGTTCCGCATCGTCCAGGAGGCGCTCACCAACGTGACCAAGCACGCCCCCGGCGCTGCGGCCGCCGTCACCGTCCGCTACCGCCCCGGCGAGGTGGCGCTCGAGGTCAGCGACCGGGGCGGCCCGAGCGCCAAGCCGGTGGTGGCCGGCCAGGGCCTGCGGGGCATGGCCGAGCGGGTCGCGCTGTACGACGGCGAGCTGGAGGTCGCGCCCGGCCGGGAGGGGTTCCGGGTCTCGGCCCGCTTCCCCGTGGAGGAGCGGGGGTGATCCGGGTGGCGGTGGTGGACGACCAGGAGCTGGTCCGGGCCGGGTTCCGCGCCCTGCTCGACGCCGACCCCGGCATCGAGGTGGTGGCGGAGGCCGGCGACGGCGAGGGGGCCCTCGAGGCCGTGCGCCGCCTGCGCCCCGACGTCGTGCTCATGGACATCCGCATGCCCATCCTGGACGGCATCGAGGCCACGCGCCGCATCGCGGAGGCCGCCGAGGCGGCGACGGGCGGGGGCGCAGCGGGCGGGGGCGCTGCAGGCGGGGCGGGCGCCGACCCGCCCCGGGTGCTCATCCTCACCACCTTCGACACCGACGACAACGTCTTCGACGCCCTCGAGGCGGGAGCGGCCGGGTTCCTGGTGAAGGACACCCCCCCGGTGCAGCTGCTCGAGGCCGTTCGGGCCGCCGCCGCTGGGGGCGCGGTCATCTCGCCGGCCACGACCCGGCGGCTGGTCGACCACCTCGTCGCCGCCCGTCGCCCCCGCCAGCACCGGGCCGAGGCCGCCCTCGGGCTGCTCACCGACCGCGAGCGCGAGGTGCTCGCCCTCGTCGGCGAGGGCCGCTCCAACCGGGAGATCTCGGCGCGCCTCGTCATCTCGGAGCTGACGGTGAAGACGCACGTCTCCCGGGTGCTGTCCAAGCTGAACGTGGAGAGCCGGGTCCAGGCCGCCATCGTCGCCCACGAGACCGGCCTGGCGGGCAACTGACAGAGCGTCGCCAGCCGCTTGGCAGAGCCTCGCCGCCGGCAGCTGGCCGAGCCCCGCCGGCAGCTGGCCGGCGGTGGCGCTACCGCGTTCGGCCTACGCGCTGGTCCCTCCTTTCGCCGGACGACGCGGCCGCCACGGCTCCGTACGGTCGAGCTATGGCAGGGATCATCACCGTCGAGCACGGTCGCAAGCGCTACGGCGACGTCGTCGCCATCGAGGACGTGAGCTTCTCGGTGGAGGCCGGGGAGATCTTCGGCCTGCTCGGGCGCAACGGGGCCGGCAAGACCACGACCGTCGAGTGCCTCCAGGGGCTGCGCAGCGCGGACGGGGGCCGACTCGAAGTGCTGGGACTCGACCCCGGCCGCCACCACGACCGGCTGCGGCGGCGCATCGGCTCCCAGCTGCAGTCCGCGGCCCTGCCCGACCGGCTGCGCGTCGGCGAAGCCGTGCGCCTCTTCGCCACCCTGCACGACGAGCCGGTGGACCTCGCCGCCACGCTCGAGGCCTGGGGCCTCTCCCACCTGCGCCGCCGCCCCTTCGCCCGGCTCTCGGGCGGGCAGCAGCAGCGCCTGTTCCTCGCCCTCGCCCTGCTCGGCCGGCCCGAGGTCGTCTTCCTCGACGAGCTCACCACGGGACTCGACCCCCAGGCCCGGCGGGCCACGTGGGAGCTGGTGCGCGGGGTGCGCGACCGCGGCGCCACGGTGGTGGTGGTGACCCACTTCATGGAGGAGGCGGACGCCCTCTGCGACCGTGTCGCCATCATGGACGAGGGCAGGATCGTGGCCCTCGACACGCCCCGTGGCCTGGTCGCCCAACGGGGCGGCGAGGTGCGCAGCACCTTCACCCCCGACGGCCACGACCCCCGCTTCCTGGCCGCGCTGGCCGGGGTGAGCTCGGTGCGCGTCGAGCGCGGCCTGGCCACGGTGACGAGCGACGCCGCCGCCACCGTCAGGGTCGCCGCCGCCCTCGTCGAGCACGGCATCACCCCGGTCGACTTCCGCACCCATCACCCCACCCTGGACGATGCCTTCCTGGCCCTCACCGGGCCGGTGGAGGCGAATGGAGGAGGCGCCCGATGACGACCACCACGACCCTCGTCTGGAGCGAGGTCAAGCTCCTCGCCCGCGAGCCGCTGACCCTGCTGGTGAGCCTGCTCTTCCCCGTGATGCTCATGGCCCTGCTGGTCGCCTCGTTCGGCAACGAGCCCGACCCCGACTTCGACGGCATCGGCGGGGCCGACTTCTACGTCCCCATCTACTCGGCTGCCGCCATCGCCGTGATGGGCTTCCTCGGGCTGCCCACCCACCTGGCCGCCTACCGGGAGCGGGGGGTCCTGCGGCGGTTCCGCGCCGCGGGCATCGGCATCGCCTCGGTACTGGTGGCGAATGCCCTGGTCATGGCGGTCCTCGTCGCCGTCGGCTCGGCGGCCATGATCGGGCTCGGGTTCGCCGCCCACGACCTGAGCGCACCGGCGTCGACGCCGGGGGTCGTGGCAGGCTTCGCCTTCGGCACCCTCGCCTTCGCCGCGTTGGGGATGCTGCTCGGCTCCCTGGTGCGCACCGCCCGGGCCGCGCAGGGCCTGGGGCTCCTGCTCTTCTTCGGGCTCTTCTTCGTCTCCGGGGGCGGCCCTCCGCCTTCGCTGTTGCCCGATGCCCTCAACACCGCGGTGGGCCTCACGCCCATGGGCCCCCTCGTCGCCGCCGTCAGCGACCCCTGGCACGGGAACGGCACCAACGTCGCCGCCCTCGCCTGGCTCGCCGCCATCGCCGTCGCCGCCAGCCTCGCCGCCTGGTGGGCGGCCCGGGGAGAGCACGCACCGTCACCAACGACCGCGCTCTGGCGCGGCGTTGCGCTGACGCGGCGCGGCGTTGCGCTGACGCGGCGAGTCGGGGGACTCGGGGCGCCGGCCCCCGTCAGTCCCCGCGGCGGGACGCCCGGAAGATCCCCCGCAACAGGATCACGGCGCTGATGACGAGCAGGTGGTAGCCGACGAGCTGGAGGAACGTCACGTTCTCGGTGACGGTGGGGCCGTTCGTCGTGGCCAGGAGTACCACGGCCATCACGCCGGCGACCGCGCCGACGAAGGCCAGCAACACCTCCTCCACGAGCTTCGCCACGAATCGGCGGTCCCGGGCATCGGCGAAGAGGCGCACGTTGGCCGTGAAGCGCTCCTGTTCGAGCGCCGAGGCGATGCGGTCGAGCCGGCGCGGCAGGCGGCGCAGCATCGGGAGCACCTCGCCGAGCTCGTGGCGGGCCAGGCGGGGCAGCGATTCGGCGCCGAGCTGCGAGGCGAACTGGGCCGTGGCGCGGCTCCTCGCCGCCCCAACCACGTCGTAGCCGGGCACGAGCAGGGCGAGCGTCCCCTCGAGCGTGGTGAGGGACCGGAACACGGCTGCCACCTCGGCGGGGACGGCGAGCCCGTGCTGGGCGACGACGCGGACGAGGTCGACCAGCATCTCGGCGCTCGGCGCGGAGGCGCCGCCCAGGTGGCGGGCCATGAACGCGCCGAGCGCCCGCTCGAGGCCCTGGGCGTCGAGGTCGTCCGGGCGGCGCACGACGGTGAGGAGCGCGTCGGTCAGCCCGGCAGCGTCGTTGCGCTCGAGCGCGAGCAGCACCTCCACCAGCGCCGCCTGGGTGAGGGCGTCGAGGCGGCCGACGGAGCCGAAGTCGAGGAGGGCGAGGCGCCCGTCGTCGAGCACGAGCACGTTGCCCGGGTGGGGGTCGGCGTGGAACAGGCGCGTGTGGAGGACCTGGTGGAGCACGTAGCCGAGCAGGTCGCCGGCCATTGCCTGCCGGTCGAGGCCCCGCTCGTCGATGAGCGGCCCGGCGGCAGCGACGGGCACGCCCCGCAGTCGGGCCATGACGAGGACACGACGGGTGGTGATCTCGCTGACGGCGGCGGGCACCTCGACCGCACGGCCGTGCCCGACGTCGATGGCCGCCGCGTCGGCGAGGTTGCGCGCCTCGGTGCGAAAGTCGAGCTCCTCCCGCAAGGCCGCGGCGAAGCCCTCGACCAGGGCGTCGGCGCCGAAGGACCGACCCTACGGCGTGCGGGCCTCCAGCCACCGGGCGATCCGGCCGAGGATGTCGAGGTCCTGCTCGACCGTGCTGGTGATGCCCGGGCGCTGGATCTTGACGACCGCGTCAGAGCCGTCGAGCAGGCGTGCCCGGTGCACCTGGGCGATCGACGCTGCGGCCACGGGTTCGGGGTCGAGCTGGGCGAAGACGTCGTCGGGGTGGTGGCCGAGCTCGGAGTGCAACAGGGCCTCGACGTCGGGCCAGGGAGCGGGAGCCACCTGGTCCTGGAGCTGGCCGAGCTCGCTGGTGACCTCGACCGGTAGCAGGTCGGGCCGTGTGGAGAGCACCTGGCCGAGCTTGACGAAGGTGACACCGCCCTCCTCGAGGGCGAGGCGGAGAGACCGCCCGAGCGCCGGCGGCCCGCCCACTGTCCCGGGTGCACCCCAGCCCGCCCACCGACATCCACCGCACCCGGAGGACTTGCTCGGCGGGGCCCGTCGCCCGCGCCGCCGCACGCGGAGGTGGGGCTACGTCCCGCCGAGGAGGGCGACGAGGGCGGCGACGGCACGGCGGTAGGCGTGCTCAGGCGGGGTGCCGTAGCCGACGACCAGGGCCGGCGGGCACGCGCCGGGGCCGTACCAGAACCGGGACAGCGGGTGGACGGCGATGCCCCGGGCCGCGGCGGCCGCGGCCATCTCGCTCGGCGCCGGGCCGTGGGCGGGCAGCTCCACCACGGCGTGCAACCCGGCGGCCAGCCCGGTCACCCGTACCTGGGGAGCGCCCTCGGCCAGGGCGGCGACGAGCACGTCCCGCCGCGCCCGATAGCGCAGCCGCATGCGGCGCACGTGGCGGTCGAACGCGCCCGACCGGATCAGCTCGGCCAGGGCGAGCTGGTCGAGCGCGCCCTGCTGCGCGTCGCGCCGGGCCTTCGCCCGCACCACCGCGTCGAGCAGGTCGGGCGGCAACACCAGCCAGCCCAGCCGCAGACCCGGGGCCAGGGTCTTGCTGACCGTGCCGGCGTAGACGACGACATCGGGCGCCCGGCCCTGCAACGCCCCGAGCGGCGCACGGTCGAAGCGGTACTCGCTGTCGTAGTCGTCCTCGATGACCACGGACCCCGTCCGCCGCGCCCAGTCGAGCACCCAGCCCCGCCTCGCCGCCGAGAGGCTCGACCCGATGGGCTGCTGGTGCGCCGGGGTGAGCAGCACGGCCCCCACGCCCAGCTCGTCGAGCCGCTCCACCTGGGCGCCGTCGTCGTCGACGGGCACCGGCCGCACCTCGAGGCCCGCCTCGGCGGCCACGGCCCGGTGGTGCACGACACCCGGCGCCTCCGTCCCGAGCGCCGTCACCCCCTGCTGGCGCAGCACGTGGCCGACCAGGGAGAGCCCCTGGGTGAACCCCCCGCACACCACCACGAGGTCGGGGTGCGCCCGCACCCCGCGAGCCCGCCCCAGGTAGCCGGCGAGCTCCTCGCGCAGGCCCGGGTCACCACGAGGGTCGCCGTAGCTCAGCGCCTCGTCGGGCGCGTGGCGCAAGGCCCGGCGCGCCGCGGCCAGCCACGCCGAGCGGGGGAAGGAGCTGACGTCGGGCCGGCCGGGGCGGAAGTCGTGGCGGGGCGGCGTCAGCGCCTGGGCCCTGGCTGCCCGCACGGCGACGTGCGCACCGCCGCTCGCCACCCGGGTGCCCGATCCCCGTGCCGCGGCCACCCAGCCCTCGGCCACCAGCTGGGCGTAGGCGTCGACCACCGTGCTGCGGGCCACCCCGAGGTCGCGTGCCAGCGCCCGGGTCGAGGGCAGACGCGCCCCGGCGGGCAGACGCCCGTCCACGATCGCCTCGCGGATGCCGGACTCGATCCCCGCTCGCCGGCCACGGCCACCCTCGCCACCGCCACCCTCGCCGACAGCGGTGGCGAGGACGAGGAGGTCGAGCCCCGAAGTGGTCTGCCCATCTTGCATCGAAGTGGATCGTACGTACCGACCACCCGGGCCCTAGCGTCGCCGTCATGACCGCACCTTCCGCACCCGCCCCGGCTCGCACGTCGGCCCGCATCGCCCTCCACCGCCACTTCCCCGGCGCCTACGAGGCCCTGTCCGCCCTCAACGACACGGTCGAGGCCGGGCCCATCGAGCCCTTCCTGCTCGAGCTCGTCAAGCTGCGGGCCTCACAGGTCAACGGCTGCGCCTACTGCATCGACATGCACACCAAGGACGCCCGGGCCATGGGCGAGAGCGAGGAGCGCATGCACCTGGTCGCCGCCTGGCGCGAATCGCCCCACTTCACCCAGCGCGAGCGGGTGGCGCTGGCCCTCGCCGAGGCGGTCACCCTCATCACGGACGGCCACGTGCCCGAGGACGTCTGGGCTGCGGCCGAAGCGGAGTTCGACCCCGACGAGCTGGTCTGCCTGGTGTGGGCCTGCGCGGTGATCAACACGTGGAACCGAGTCGCCATCACCACCCGCAGCCAGCCCGGCGCCTACCGCTCGACCAGGCAGCGGGTCGAACGCGCCGCCACCGCGTGAGGGCCGGTGGCGCTCCCCACAGCCTCGGCCTTACAGGATGTCAGACCCGGGGATCTATGCTCCCGGGCATCTCGGCGAGGAGCCCGAGCGCGACGGCCCGAGGGTCGTGAAAGAAGGGGGCAGGTCGTGGACGTAGGGATCTTGATGCCGTTCGCCAGCGACGGTTGGGACGGGATCACCGACGGGCAGGTCTACGAGGAGGAGCTCGGCCTCGCGCTGTTGGCCGAGGAGCTCGGCTTCGACGTGGCCTGGGCCGCCGAGCACCACTTCTTCGGCTACTCCTTCTGCCCCGACAACACCGAGCTGCTCGCCTACCTCGCCGGCGCCACGTCGCGCATCGACGTCGGCACGGCAGCGGTGATCATGCCCTGGAACGACCCGCTGCGCGTCGCCGAGCGGGTGGCCCTGCTCGACAACGTGTCCAAGGGCCGCCTCCGCTTCGGCGTCGGGCGGGGCCTCTCCCGACGGGAGTACGCCCCCTTCCGCGGCGTGGAGATGGACGAGTCCCGCGGCCGCTTCGACGAGGGCACAGCCATGGTGATCGACGCCCTCAAGAGCGGGTTCATCGAGGGCGACGGGCCCTACTTCCCCCAGCCCCGCACCGAGATCCGCCCCCGGCCCGAGCGCTCCTTCGACGACCGCCTCTACGCCGTGGCGTCGAGCGACGACTCCGTGGAGGCTGCCGCCCGCTTCGCCGGTCGCATGACGATGTTCGCCGACCGGGCCTGGGAGCACCGGATGCCGAGCATCAACACCTACCGCCAGCGCTTCCAGGAGCTGCACGGCCGGGCGGCCCCGCCGCTCATGACGGCCGACTTCTGCCTGTGCATGAGCGACTCGGCCGAGGCCAAGGAGAAGGCCCACCGCTACATGGGCACCTACCTGGGCAGCCTCTTGGAGCACTACGAGGTAATGGGCGACCACTTCGCCGTGACCGAGGGCTACGACGCCTACGCCAAGGCCGCCGAGGTGCTGCGCCGGGTCGGTGAGAGCGGCTTCCTCGAGATGTTCATGAAGGCCACCGCGTGGGGCACGCCGGACGAGATCCTCGCCACCCTCGAGGCCCGCCGCGACCTCATCGGGCCCTTCGAGTACACCACCGCCTTCCGCTACGGCGGCATCCCCAACGAGGAGGCCAGGGCGTCGATGCAGCTCTTCGGCTCCGAGGTCCTCCCCGTCATCAAGTCCTGGGACCAGGCGGAGCAGGGCGCCTCGGCGGCGGAGAGGAGGACGAATTAGCCGTGCTCTCGCCTTACCGGGTGCTCGACATGACCGGGGAACGAGGCCACTTCGCCGGGTACCTGCTGGCCGCCCTCGGCGCCGACGTGGTCGTCGTCGAACCGCCACGAGGGTCGAGCGCCCGGCGGGCGGGGCCCTTCGTCGACGGCCCTGGCCCCGAGCCGGGCCCCGAGCGCTCACTGGCCCAGTTCGCCTACGACCGGGGCAAGCGCTCCGTCGTCCTCGACCTCGACGGGGCTGAGGGCCGTGCCCACTTCGAGGCCCTCCTGGCCGGCGCTGACGTGCTGCTCGAGTCGGCGTCGCCGGAGGAGCGCGACCGATGGGGCCTCGCCCCGGGCAACCTCGAGGGCCCCAACCCGGCGCTGGTCCACGTGTCGATCACCCCCTTCGGCACCGAGGGGCCCAAGGCGGCGTGGGTGGCGACCGACCTCACGATCATGGCCAGCGCCACGCCCCTCGCCGTCACCGGGGACACGGACCGGCCGCCCGTGCGGGTGACGGTCCCCCAGGCCTTCGCCTTCGCCGGCGCCGCCGCCGCGGGGGCCGCCCTCATCGCCCTGCACGAGCGGGCCGCCTCGGGGCGGGGCCAGCACGTCGACGTCTCGGCACAGCAGGTGGCGGCGCTCGCCACCCAGGGCGCCATCCTGGCCGACGCCATCGACGCCCCCTTCCCGGTCCGTGCCGCCGGCGGCGCCACCGTCGGCAAGATGCGGCTGCGGTTCCTCTACCCGGCCAGGGACGGCTATGTCTCCATCACCCACGTGTTCGGCGACGCGGCCGGCGCCCAGACGGCGAAGCTCATGGCCTGGGTGCACGAGG
>WHTX01000468.1 GCA_009377505.1 Acidimicrobiia bacterium | reverse complement strand
CGAGGGATTGCTCGCCGTGGTCGCCGATTGGGAGGCGGACCACGGTGTCCTGACGGCCGAGGAGCTGGCCGCTGCCCGTCGCGAGCTCGGGCTCGACGAGCAGCCCCGCCGAAGCGCGTGATCGTCCTCGACACGGGCGCGCTCGTCGGCCTCGACCGGAACGACCGGATGCTGTGGGCCCGGTTGAAGGCGGCAGCGGGGGAGCTGTGCGGTCGTGCCGGCTCGGCAGACGTGGTCGACGCCTCGGTGGCCATCGCTGCCGCCCAGCCTGGCGTGACGCACCTCTAGACCAGCGACCCCGACGACCTCGGCCACCTGCTCGAGACCCTCGGTTGTACCCGCCGCATCATCAGCTGTTGACGCGTCCCCAGCGCAACACGAGATTGGGGCCGCCGTCGGGGAGCCCGCCTCTCATAGCGGGGGCGTGAGGTTGGCTCGCGCCCGTCAGAGCAAGGGAGACTTCAGGCGCTCGCGAGGAGGCGACGTTGGGCCGGGTGTGGATCTTCCAGGCGAATCCTGCGCTGTACGACATCGACGCGGCGATCTTGCAGCTCAGCACGATCGCTTGGCGTGTGCCGCAGTACACGAGCGACATCCATTGGGGTGACGTGGTGCTGTTGTGGCGCAGCGGCACCGATGCCGGCATCGTCGGTATCGGTCGTGTGGCCGCGGAGCCGGGAGAACGGGACATGGAGCCGGATGAGCGGGGCTTCGCCTGCGGTGCCGAGGCGGCCGTTGGTTCGGTGATGCGGGTTCTGCTGCAGGTCGCAGAGGTGCCCTTCATGCCGAAGGGCGTCGTGCGCGACATCGCAGTGATGCGCGACCACGCCATCGTCACCGCTCCGATGGGCACGGTATTTCCTGTCGGCGATGAGCAGTGGCATGAACTCGAGCGTCTCCTGCCGGCACCGCCAGCGGCTCCCGAGGAGCGGCCTGCTGCCGTCCTTCCCCCGGTGTTCGCGTGGCCGCAACGGCTCAAGGCCGTGCTCCCGATGCCGGGCGGCTACGACGGCTACCTGGACTCGTTACGAGTCACATGCGAGCTCGTCGAGTGGCGAGCCGTGGGGCGTACCTGCGGGCGAGGAACTCGTCGGTGGTGGGGCGCTCGGACCCGAGCGCTCGAGGCGCGATTCGGGCTGATCTTCCTCCGCAGAGTCGGGTTCGTGATCGACGAGGCCGGTGTCTACCGCGCCAGCGAATGGGCGCAACGGTGGCTGAAGACACAAGACCGAGACATCGCCATCGCGCTGCTTCACGGGCGCACTCGGTTCGTCGGCGAGATGCTCGAGGCGGTGCGAGAGCCGAGGACGGTGGAGGAGGTGCTCCACGTGGCCAATGATCGTTACGGCGCGGGGTGGACGACGTCGGCGCAGGTCAACAACCGTCGGGGCTGGCTCCAGTCTGCTCGGATGCTGAGCGTCGACGACGCCGGCCGACTCACGCTCACCGACGCCGGGAGGTCCTTCATCGACTGCGTCCCCCTGTTCCGTCCGGAGGCGGAAGCGGGCGATGGCCAGGCAACCGTGCCGGCTGGCCAGCCGGAAGCCGTCACGCCTGAGCTGGCGGAACCGCGGCGCGTCCTCCCCGAGGCGGACCGGCAGGACCGCGTGGTGCGAGAACTGGCCGAATCGGCGACCGCGAGGGGCGATCCCGACCGGTTCGAGCGGGCGGTGCGCGATGCCTTCGACTTCCTGGGCTTCAACGCCCAGTGGCTCGGCGGCGCTGGTCACACCGATGTCCTCCTCACCGCGGCGATGGGCCGTGGCGTCAGCTACCGGGTGGCTGTCGACGCGAAGACGAGCGCGTCGGGCTCGGTAGGCGACCAGCAGATCGACTGGGTCACGTTGCTGGAGCACAAGTCGAAACACGACGCTGACTACCTGGTCGTCGTCGCTCCATCGCCGCGTGGCGAGCGGCTGTTCAGCCGGGCGGCACAGCACGGCGTCGCCGTCATCTCGGTCGAGCGCCTCAGCGCGCTCTGCCGACAGCACGCGGCGGCCCCGGTCGGGTTCGACGCCTACCGGCACCTCTTCGCCACGGGGGGCGAGCTCGACGTCCAGCCCGTCGCCGAACGCGCCGAGGAATGGCTCCGCCTCGTGGACCTGGCCATGGCCATCGTTCGAGCTGTCCGCAGGAGGTCCCAACAGTTCGGCCCCCTCACGGCTCGAGACCTCTACCTCATCCTCGCCGACGACCCCGAGGAATCGTCAAGACCTGTGGATCGGGGTTGTCCCGTGGTCACGCGGCGGCTTCCTGGTCTTGCTGTTGGCGTTCGACGATCACCCCCTTCTCGAAGCGGGCGCCGGCTGGGACGAGGGCGGCGAGGTGGGGGCCGTTCACGGCCCGCCAGCGGTCCTCAGCGGACTCGATGAGCTTGTAGGCCATGGCGAGGCCGGCGGCCCTCGAGCCCGGCCCCTTGGTGACCCTCGTCCGCAGCCGGACGGTGGCGAAGGTCGACTCGATCGGGTTCGTGGTCTTGAGGTGGAGCCAGTGCTCGGCGGGCAAGTCGTAGAAGGTGAGCAGCGGGTCGAGGTCGTCGACGATCTTGGCGACGGCCTTGGGCCACTTCGCCCCGTAGTCCCGGGCGAAGGCGTGCGCGGCCTGCACGGCGTGGGCGCGGTCTTCGGCGTCGCGGATCTCGGCCAGGGCGCGGCGGGCGCCGGGCTGGGCGGACTTGGGCAGGGCGGACAGGACGTTGGCGACCTTGTGCACCCAGCATCGCTGGGCTCGGGTCTCGGGGAAGGTCTCCCGGAGGGCGCCCCAGAAGCCCAACGCCCCGTCGCCGACGGCGACGACGGGGGCGCGCATGCCCCGGCGGCGCAGGTC
>WHTX01000467.1 GCA_009377505.1 Acidimicrobiia bacterium | reverse complement strand
CATCGATTGCAAGCCGGACACCCATCGCGTGCAGGTGGTCGAGCACGCCGAGGCTGCGGGCCACGTCGCCCATGATGCTGCTCTCGGTGATCTCCAGCGTCAGGTCCTCCGCCGGCAAGCCGTGCCGATCGAGGACCGCGCTGACGTCGGCGGACAAGTTCGGGTCGAGCAGGCTCCGCACCGACAGGTTCACGGCCACGCCGAGCTCGAGCCCGGCGGCGCGCCAGCCCGCAGCCCGGCCGACCGCACGTTCGAGGACGTAGCTCGTCAACGGCCGGATCAGTCCCGTGTGCTCGGCCACGGCCACGAACTCCTCGGGGGGCACCCACCCGTGGTCAGGATGCCGCCAGCGCAAGAGGGCCTCGGCGCCGATCACCCGTCCGGTGGCCAGCTCGACCTTGGGCTGGTACCGGATCTCGAGCCGCTCCTCCTCCAGCGCGACCCGCAGCTCCGCCACCATGGCCAGCCGCCGGGCGCTGTGCTGGTCCTGGGCCGGCTCGTACACCTCGACGTCGGTGTGCCGCGCCTTGGCGGTGTACATGGCCACGTCGGCCCGTTGCATGAGCACGGACGCGTCCTCCCCGTGCCTGGGCGAGAGGGCGACGCCGATGCACGCGTCGACGTCGAGCGTGATGTCGGCGAAGGAGAACGGGACGGCGACGGCCCGGAGGATGTCCTCGGCCACCGTCCGCGCTTCGTCCTCGTCGGCCAGCCCGGGGACGAGCACCGCGAACTCGTCACCGCCGAGGCGGGCGATGGTCCCGCCGGGCGGCACGATGGCCTCGAAGCGGCCGCCGACCTCGCGCAGCAGCGCATCACCGGTGTCGTGGCCGAGGGTGTCGTTGATCTCCTTGAACCGGTTCAGGTCCATGAACAGCACGGCCACCCCGAGGCGAGTGCCCGCGGCCTTGGCGAGGGCGAGGTCGACCCGGATGCTGAACAGGCGCCGATTGGGGAGCGACGTGAGGGCGTCGTGGTACGCCTGGTGCTGCCGCTCGGCCGCTTCCTGGCGGAGCGCGTCGACCAACCGGCCGTTCTCGAGGGCGACGCTGGCGTGGTTCGTGAGCGTCTCGAAGAGCTTCAGATCTTCCTTGTCGAACGTGCTCACCTCGTCGAGGCGGTTCGCCACCACGGCGACGCCCAGCACCTCGTCCTCCCGCCGGACGGGGACCGCCATGGCGTCCTTGAAGCCTTCGACGGCGAGGGCTTGGCGGACGTCCTCGTCCCTTGCCCCACGCGGGAGGAGCACGGCGGCCCCGTCGAGTGCGGGAGCCCACCACGCCCTCGACGTGGGCCGGTTGGCCGGGAGCGGCAGCTGGGCCACGCCGCCCTCGCCGTCGGGGAGGACCCGCACCACCGGGCCGGACGGGTCGCCGCTCAGGCGCAACTCGGCCACCTCGGCACGAAGGAGGTCCCGAGCCTCTGTCAGCATCGCCTCGGTCACCGCCCCGGCGTCCACGGACCGACCGACGGCGCGGGTGAAGCGGTAGAGGATCTCCAGCCGGGCGTATCCCTGGCTCAGACCCGTGTACGCCCGGTAGGACGTGAACAGGATCGCGGCAACGACAAGCAGCAGGACGACCGACCAGGGGTGCTCGCCGAGGGCGATCACGGAGACGAGGGCCAGCGTCGTGTTCCCGGCCATGGCGATGGCCCCGGCCGCCAGCGCCTGGCCGAACAGCGCACGGTCGAAGCGGCCGCTGGCGAGCGCGATGACACCCGTGATTGCGACGGCGGACACGAGGTTCGTCGCCATCAGCGCGACGAGGGCGGCGATCCAGCCCCGGGGCTCGTCGGGGGAGCCCGAGCCGAGCACGAGCCGGTAGAGCACGACGGCAAGGCACGCCTCCAGGAGGAAGGCCGAGAGGTTGAAGGCGAGCTTGATGCCCGTCTGCCGGCGGTGGAGCACGAGGCCAACGGCGGCGCCGAGCATCCGGGCGGCGACGAAGAGCACGGGATCGGTGAACGCCATGCCCAGCACCAGCGGGATCTCGCTCAAGGAGAAGGAGTGCGCGTCGCGGCGGATCTTGAGGTGGACGACGAACACCTCGGCGGCTGCGAAGAGCGGCACCAGCACCAGCCACGACAGCTCCGTGCGGACCTCGAGCGGGCGCATCGGAACGACCGCCGCGAAGAAGAGGACGAGCGCAAAGGCAGCCAGTCCCGCGGTCAGAAGCCAGACGCGCCCTGTGGGCGAGCTCGGCGCCGGCGTCATGTCCTCCCATCGGTCGGTGGAGCGCCGGCGTGAGCGAGTGGTCCGGACGACAGAAGGGGACCGGCGCGCACAACCCCGCTCGGGGTCACCGTCCCCAGACGCTAGTGCTCCACGACTGGCCGGACCAGGACTGACCGGACCAGGACTGACCCGACCACGACTGACCCGACCACGACTGACCCGACCACGACTGACCCGACCACGACTGACCGCTCCAGGACTGACCCGACCAGGACTGGCCGCTCCAGGACTGGCCCGACCACGACTGGCCGCTCCAGGACTGGCCCGACCACGACTGGCCCGACCACGACTGGCCGTTCCAGTCGCCGCCCGTCCAGCTCCGGCCCTCGGAGGCGAGCTGCGACCAGCTCTGGCCGTCCCACGGCGAGCCGAAGATGTCCTGCTCACCGACGAGCTCCTCACCCGTCATGGGATCGACGACGTGGCGGCCGCCGCGGGACTCCTCGAGCGACCCGAGCCCGGTCGAGACCGGGAAGGTCTGAACGGAGCTGACGAGCGACGGGGTCGGTGCCTTGACCGCGTCCTTGACGTCGATGAGGCCCGCTCCCTGCAACCGCACCTCGGTGCCCGGAATCGGCTCGGCCGTGGTGG
>WHTX01000466.1 GCA_009377505.1 Acidimicrobiia bacterium | reverse complement strand
AGCTGACGCAGGCAACGTGCGCGGGCAGGATCTCACGCGGCCGGGCCGTAGGCGGAGAACGCGAACACGAGGAAGCTCACGCCGATGAGGGCGGACACGCCGGCGCTCGTAGCCAGCGCCGGGGTCCAAGGGCATCCCGTCGTCCATGGCGTGTCGTTGCCCGTGTCGCAGGCGTCGGCCGACGCCGCTTCACTCCTGTCTGCGCTCGGGGCCGGATCGGCGGGTCAGCGCTCGCAGCGCGTAGGCGCTGGCGGCGAGCACCACGACCGCTGCGGCGCTGACCGCCCAGCAGCGGCCACCGGGAGGCGGCGGGCTCGCCGTCACCGGCGGGGGCGGGACCGGCGTCGTCGGGCGCGGCGGGCGGCCGTGCCCCGTCGACGGGCTCGTCCCCGGTCGGGCCGGTGTAGGTGAACGCGATCTCGCCGAAGGCGGGATGGTCGTCAGCCGAGAGCACCTGGTAGGCGACGGTGTAGCGGCCGGTGTCCTCCAACGGCCCCAGGGGTTGGGTCAGCCGCCCCCCGTCGACCTGTGGGTCGCCGTCGGCGATGTCCGCCCCGGTGGGGTCGGTGACCGTGACCTCAGGCGTCGAGACGAGCTCGTCGAACTCCAGCGCCACCGCATCAAACGGGGTGGAGACGGTGGCGCCGTCCTCGGGCTGGGCCACCGCCACGGCCGTGGCCGCCGGTGATCGCCGCACGGCGCGCCTACCGGGGCACGCCGGCCTCGGCCAGCGGCTCGAAGCTGCGGCCGCCATCACCGCTGCGATACAGACTCTCGCCGTAGGTACCCACATGCACGACGTCGGGGTCCTCCGGGTGCATGGCGATGTGGCCCACCGCGTCGCCCTCCAGTGCCCAACCGACCTCCGTCCAGGAGGCGCCGCCGTCGTCGCTGCTCACCAGACCCTGAGCCGGCTCGGCGACGTAGGCGACGAGGCGCTCGGTGTCGCCGGGGACGAACTCGACCGCGGTGACGCCCACCCCCGCCAGCAGCGGCTCCCAGCTGCGACCGCCGTCGCGGCTGCGCAGCAGCCCCACCTGGGTGGCGGCCAGCAGCTCGTCGGGATCGCCCGGGTGCACCGCCAGCCCAAGCGCGCCGCCGGCCTGCTCCAGCGTCCCGGCGGGCACCTGCTCCCAGGTCTGGCCGCCGTCGGCGCTGCGGTGCAGGCCCCCCGACCAGCCGTAGACGACGTCGCCGTCATCCGATTGGACCGCCATGGCGTGGAAGTCCGCGGCGCCCTCCAGGGCGATGGGCTCCCAGGTGACCGCACCGTCGCGGCTGACCATGAACCCCACCGGGTTGCTCACCCCGCTGTCGAGATCAGGATGCCCGCTGGAGTAGAAGACCTCCGGCTCGCCGGGGTGCGCGCGGAAGCCCATGAAGTCGTGGTCGGAGGCGCTGATGAAGCGCCACTCGCCGTCCGCGCCGATGCGGATCAGCCCCTGATGGGTCGACACGTACACCTCGTCCGGCGCCCAGGCCGGCACCTCCACCCCGTGGATGTGCATGAACGTCTCCACCGGTCGCGGCTCCGCGGTCGCGTCCTGCGGCCCGTCACGCTCGCCGAACAGGGCCACACCCGCGACCACCGCCACGGCAACCACCGCCAGCACCGCCAGCAGAGCGCGTCGTCTACGCGTCACGGCGCGCTGCCCGGCGGGTCGACGAGGGGTCCTTGCGGTCGTGGTCATCGGCCCGGTCTCCTGTGACGCCTCGTGGTGCCTCACGGGCGCGAATGCACCCAGCAACTATGCTACATAGTAAATCCACCGGCGAACACCGAGGAGAGCCGCTGTGCTCGGCAGGTACGTGCCGACCCGCAACCCGCCGGGCGAGTCCTCGGCCCGCCGCCCGCCGGGCTCACGGCGACGTGCACGATGCCAGCAATGGGTCGGGACCGTGGCCGTCATCGCCGCCATCGGGATCGCCGCAATCGCCTGGCCTGCGCAGACGGCCGCGCAGGAGCCCGAAGCCGTCCAGCGCGGTGAGGAGCTGTACCAGGCCAACTGCGCCATGTGCCACGGCGCCGACGCCACCGGGATGATGGGCATGCACCCGGCGCTCACCGGCGTCGTCGACCGCCTCAGCCTCGAAGGCGTCGAGGTCACCATCCGCAACGGACGCAACACGACCCCACCCATGCCGGCGTTCGACGCCACGCTCACCGATGACGAGATCGCCGACGTCCTCGCCTACCTCGACGCCCTGCCACCCGGACCGCGCAACTTCGGCCCGCGCATGACCGATCGCGACATGATGGACGAAGGGATGATGGACCGCATGATGGACGGGACGATGTGGCCCTGGATGCTGCTGTGGCTCGCGGTCGGGCTCGTCCTCCTGATCCTCGCCGTCGTGGCGATCGTCTGGCTCGTGCGCAGATCCAACTCGGATGCGTCGGGCAGCGGCCACCGCGACGGTCGGCCGGGCGGCTCCGCCCGCGAGGCGCTCGACCTGCGCTACGCGCGGGGTGAGATCGACCGCGACGCGTACGTCCAGGCCCGCCGCGACCTCGGGGAGCCGACAGCATGACACCCCGGTTCGCGGCCCTGGTGCTGGCCGTCGCGAGCGCGTTGACCGGTTGTGCCGTCGGGGACCGCGCCGACGAGCAGGAGACCCTGGCCGAGGGCGCTCGGCTGTACGAGGCCAACTGCATGCAGTGCCACGGCGGATCGACCGGCGGCTCCATCGAGGACATCCCCCCGCGGCACAACGCGGAAGGGCACACCTGGCACCACGCCGACTGCGGACTCGTCGCCATCGTGCTCGAGGGCATGCCCCAGCGGGCCGATCTCCCGGAGATGCCGGCCTTCGAAGACCGCCTCACCGAAGACGATG
>WHTX01000080.1 GCA_009377505.1 Acidimicrobiia bacterium | reverse complement strand
GTTGGCCTGGGCGACGACGTAGTCCTCCTCCTCGTCAGCGGCGAGGTAGACGATGTCGTCGCTGACCCGCCCGTCGTTCACCCGGCGGTAGGGCGACTCGATGAAGCCGAAGGCGTTGACCCGGGCGTAGCTGGCCAGGGCGCCGATGAGGCCGATGTTCGGGCCTTCGGGCGTCTCGATGGGGCACATGCGCCCGTAGTGGGAGAAGTGGACGTCGCGGACCTCGAAGCCCGCCCGCTCGCGCGACAGGCCACCAGGGCCGAGCGCCGAGAGGCGGCGGCGGTGCGTCAGGCCCGAGAGGGGGTTGACCTGGTCCATGAACTGGGAGAGCTGGCTGGTGCCGAAGAACTCCTTGATGGCGGCCACGACCGGGCGGATGTTGATGAGCGTCTGGGGCGTGATGGCCTCGACGTCCTGGGTGGTCATGCGCTCGCGCACCACCCGCTCCATGCGGGACAGGCCGATGCGTACCTGGTTCTGGATCAGCTCGCCGACCGAGCGGATGCGCCGGTTGGCGAAGTGGTCCTGGTCGTCGAGGCGGTAGCCGGGCTCGGGCTTGACCAGGTGCAGCAGGTAGCTGACCGCGGCGAGGATCTCGACGCGGGAGAGGACCGGCTGGTTGTCCTCGGGCCGGTCGATCTCGCCGAGCATGGGGAAGAGCTGGGCGAGCTTCTCGACCTCGGGCCCGAGCTTGCGGTTGAGCTTGTAGCGCCCGACGCGGGACAGGTCGTAGCGGCGGGGCTCGAAGAAGGCGTTGCGGAAGTACGCCCGCGCCGACTCGACAGCGGGCGGCTCGCCCGGCCGTGCCCGCTTGTAGATCTCGACGAGGGACTCGTCCTGGCTGGGGGCGAGGTCGCGGTCCTTCTCGAACTGGCCCTCGAGGAAGTCGAAGTGGCGGACGAAGGCGTCGAGGAAGCCGGGGGCGTTGGCCTCGTCGTAGCCCAGGGCCCGCAACAGCGTGAAGATGGAGAGCCGGCGCTTGCGGGCGACGCGGGTGCCGGCGGTGATGTCCTTGCCCGGCTTCTGCTCGACGTCGAACTCGATCCACTCGCCCCGGTAGGGGTGGATCGTGCCCGTCACGAGCTGGTGCTTCTGCAGGTTGCGGAGGCGGAACCGCTCACCGGGCTGGAAGATCACGCCGGGGGACCGCACGAGCTGGGAGACGACCACCCGCTCGGTCCCGTTGATGATGAAGGTGCCCTTGTTCGTCATCATGGGGAAGTCCCCCATGAAGACCGTCTGCTCCTTGATCTCGCCCGTCTGGGAGTTCATGAACCTGGCCCGCACGAACAGCGGGGCCGAGTAGGTCATGTCCTTCTCTTTGCACTCCTCGACGGAGAACTTCGGAGGTGGGCGGAGGTCCTCGTCGTCCGGGTCGAACTCCAGCTCGAGCTGCAACTGCTCGGTGAAGTCCTTGATCGGGGAGATGTCCCCGAACGCTTCGGCCAGCCCTCGCAGCAGGAACCAGTTGAAGGACTCCCGCTGGATGGCGATCAGGTCGGGGAGCTCAAGAACGTCGTCGAGGTTGGCGAAGGAGTACCGTTCCCGGGAAGCGGGGCGAGAGGGCAAGGAGAACTCCTCGAGAGCTCGTGGGCCACGGTGTGAGCCGCTCGCGCACGAGCGCGCCAGAACCTCGAAGAGGGCATCTGACGGGGAGCAGGCGCGAGCACGGCAACAGGCGATACTAGCTGTGGCCGCGGGCCAAACGCAACAGGTTACCGGACGTCGACGTGATCCCGACACACGACGCCGCGCACTGCTCGGGCGAACTCTAAGGCGGGGCCCTCGGAGCGTCAAGGGTCACTGGCCCTGGAGCTGCGACGACACGCCGCCGTGACCCTGAGCTGGCGTTCGCCCCGGGGACGGGCGATACGGGGCCGGCACGCCCCTGGCCGCGAGGCGCCGCGGCGCGCTCTCGACTGCTCGCGCTGGCGGTCTGCGCCTAGGCTTGACGTTCCCATGGAAGCTCCCCCAGAGGCCGGCGAGCACCAGAACGGCAGTCTCGACGCCCAGATCCGTGCCGAGCAGGACGCTGTCGACCGCGCCTACGAGCGCCTCGACGAGATGCGCCGCACCGCACTCGACGTCGTCCGCCACAACCGGGGCCTCGGCGAGGTGCGCTCGAGCCAGTCCCGGGTCGAGTGGGAGAGCCTCCTCGCCCTCACCGACCAGCGGTTGCAGCACCTCGAGCTGGGCGGTGCCGCCCTGTGCTTCGGACGTGTCGACCGAGTCGACGGCGAGACGTACCAGATCGGCCGGCTGTCGGTCCTCGACGAGCGCGGCGACCCCTTGGTGGTGGACTGGCGGGCCCCGGCGGCCGAGCCCTTCTACCGGGCGACGGGCCTCAACCCCATGGGCCTCGTCCGCCGGCGGCACCTGCTGACGCGGGGGCGCGTCGTGGTCGGGCTCGACGACGAGGTCTTCGACCTCGACCAGGCGGACGCCGATCGGCTCGAGGTGGTGGGCGAGGGCGCGCTGCTCGCCGCGCTGGAACGGTCCCGCACGGGCCGCATGGGCGACATCGTCGCCACCATCCAGTCCGAACAGGACGTCATCATCCGGGCCCCTTTCCCCGGCATCCTCGTCGCCCAGGGGGGGCCGGGTACGGGCAAGACGGCGGTGGCCCTGCACCGCGCGGCCTACCTGCTCTACACGAACCGCCAGCGCCTCGAGGACGCCGGCGTCCTCGTCGTCGGGCCGAACCGGACGTTCCTGCGCTACATCGAGCACGTGCTGCCCTCGCTCGGTGAGAGCGGTGTCGACCTGGTCACCATCGACACGCTCTACGGCCGGTCCCGGGCGACCGGCGTGGACCCGGGCGAGACCGAACGGGTGAAGGGCGATGCCCGCATGGCCGAGGTCCTCGCCAACGCGGTGAGCGACCGGGAGCGGCCCTTGGCCGGCAACCTCGAGGTGCCCTACGGCTCGACCCGGCTGCGGGTGCCGCAGGGCGAGCTGCGGCGCATCGTCGACCAGGTCCGCCAGCGCAAGGGCACCCACAACGCCCGTCGCCAGGTCTTCGTCACCCGACTGCGCCGCAGCCTGTGGAACGACTACCGGCGCCAGCTCGAACGGCGCCTCGTGCCCACCGACGACGCGGCCCTCGAGGGCACCGACGTCGACGACGACCTGCTCGAAGCGGCCCGGGACACCCGTGAGTCCTCCCGGGCCGTGGTCGAGCGGGAGGAGGAGCGCTTCGTCAGCTCGATCCTCGCCGTGCCCGAGGTGCGGGCTGCGCTCGAGCGCATGTGGCCCCTGCTCACGCCCGAGCAGCTCCTCCACGACCTCTACGGCGCCCCCGCGCTCCTGCGCCTCGCCACCCGGGGCGTGCTCACGGAGCGCGAGCGGGACGCGCTGCACAGGGCCCGTTCGACGCGGGCGGAGCAGGTCTCCTGGACCAGTGCCGACCTGGCCCTCCTCGACGAGGCGGCCATGCTGCTCGGGCAGCTGCCGCAGCGGGCACGCCGCCGCCAGCAGCTGCGGGAGGGGACACGCTGGGCGATCGAGACCGTGGTCGGGGACATCGCCCTGCAGACGGGCGACCTCGACGCCGAGATGCAGCGGGCGCTCGTGCAACGCCTCACCCAGCGCGAGGAAGCCACCCTCGAGCCCGAGGACGAGGAGAGCTGGCCGCCGGCCTACGGCCACGTCATCGTGGACGAAGCCCAGGACTACTCCCCCATGCAGTGGCGCACGATCGCCCGACGCTGCCCTGTCGGCTCCATGACCATCGTGGGCGACCTCGGCCAGGCCAGCCGGGCCGGGTCCATCAGCAGTTGGGACCAGGCCCTGGCCCAGCTCCCGCAGCGGCGCGAGCCCCGCCTGCTGGAGCTGACCATCAACTACCGGACCCCGGCCGAGGTGATGGACCTCGCCGCCGCGGTCCTGGCCGAGACCGACCCCGGGCTCGTGCCCCCGCGCTCGGTCCGCCACGGCGGCGCGACGCCCGTCTTCGCTCATCTCGAGGACGAGGCCGACCTCGCCCCCGAGGTCGTGGAGCACGTCCGCCGGCTGCACAGTGAGCTCGGCGAGGGCAAGATCGCCGTGCTCGCGCCGGGGCGGCTCATCGAGCCCCTGCGAGCGGCGTTGCTGGCCCGGCCCGGCCTCGACGTGGACCGTCGCACCGGTGCCGACCCCCTCGAGGCGGCCGTCGTCGTCTTCACGCCTGTCGAGGCGAAGGGCCTCGAGTTCGACGCCGTGGTGCTCGTCGAGCCCATCGAGCTGGCCGGGGACCGCGTCTCGGGGATGCGGTGCCTCTACGTGGCCCTCACCCGGGCCACGAGGTTCCTGGCCGTGCTGCACCACGGGCCCCTCCCCGAACCGTTGCGGCGCTTCGCCACTGCGGACCGCTGAGGTGACCCCGCCGGTCGTCCTGTCGATCGCCGGCTCGGACTCGGGCGCGGGCGCTGGCGTGCAAGCGGACCTCAAGACCTGCGCGGCGCTCGGTGCCTTCGCCACCACCGCCATCACCGCGTTGACGGCCCAGAACACCCTCGGCGTCCTCGGCGTCCTCCCCACCCCGGCCGACTTCCTGGTCGCGCAGGTCCGGGCCGTGCTGGCCGACTTCACGGTCGCCGCCACCAAGACCGGCATGCTGGCCACCGCCGAGAACGCGGTCGCCGTCGCCGAGCTCGGCGAGGAGGGGGTGCTCGGCCCGCTCGTCGTCGACCCCGTGCTCGTGGACTCCTCCGGCCGCCAGATACTGGCACCGGCCGTACTCGACATCTACCGCCGGCGCTTGTTGGCCCTGGCCACAGTGGTCACGCCCAACACCCAGGAGGCGGCCCTGCTCCTCGGAGGGCAGGTGGGCGACATCGCCGACGTTGCCGGCCAACGGGCCGCAGCCCGTCGCCTCGGTGGGGCGACGAGGGGCCACGTCGTCGTCAAGGGCGGCCGGCTCAGCGGGGGTCAGGCCCTCGACGTGCACTGGGACGGTCACGCCCTGCACGAGCTGGTCTCGCCGTGGGTCGTCACGGCCAACAACCACGGGACGGGGTGCAGCTTCGCCACCGCCGTGGCAGCCGGCCTCGCCCAGGGGCTCGGGCCTGCCGACGCCATCGGCAGGGCGAAGGCGTTCGTCGCCCGCGCCGTGGCCTCCGCCGCCTCGTGGCGGCTCGGGGCGGGGCGCGGCGGCATCGACCACTTCGCCCCCGACCCCTGACGCCGTCGGCTCGGCGGGAACAGGCCCGGGCCAGCGGCCCGGGCCCGACCTCGCCTACTTGACCTCGACGACGGCGCCGGCCGCCTCGAGCTGCTCCTTGGCCTTCTGGGCGTCGTCCTTGGACACCTTCTCGACCACGGGCTTCGGGGCGCCGTCCACCAGGTCCTTGGCCTCCTTGAGGCCGAGGTTGGTGAGGGAGCGCACCTCCTTGATGACCTGGATCTTCTTGTCGCCGGCCTCCTTGAGGACGACGTCGAACTCCGACTGCTCCTCCTCCGCCGCCGCCGCCTCGCCGGCGCCGGCGGCACCGGGGGCGGCGGCCACGCCAACGGCCACGGGGGCGGCGGCGGTGACCTCGAAGCGGTCCTCGAACGCCTTGCGCAGCTCGACGAGCTCCAGCACGGTCATGCCGGAGATGGCGTCGAGGATCTCGTCGTGGGTGATGGCCATGGTGCTGTTCCTCCGTTGCGATCTGGTTGGTTGCGTTGCTGGCGCTGGGCCTGAGCGCCGTCTCAGGCGGCTTCGCCGGCCTCGGCCGGTGCGCCGCCCTGCTTGTCGATGAGCGCCTGGACGGCGTAGGTGATGTCGCGGGGCACGGCGTCGAGGAGTTGGGCCATCTGCGTCATCGGCGCGTTGAACAGGCCAGCGAGCTGCGCCAGCACCTGCTCCCGCGGCGGCATGTCGGCAAGGGCGCGGGCGTCCTCGGCGGAGATGGTGCGGGTGCCCAGCACGCCGCCCTTCACGACGAGCGCCGGGACCTCACGGGCGTAGCTGCGCAGGGCCTTGGCCACGGCCACCGGGTCGGCGGCGCGCCCGTCTGGGGCGGTGCCCACGAAGGCGATCGCCGTGGGCCCTGTCAACATCTGCTCGAGGTCGATGTCGAGGTTGCGGGCCGCGAAGCGGACCAGGCTGTTCTTGTAGATCGTGTACTCGCCGCCGGCGGCGCGCAACTGCCGCCGCAAGGCGGTGATCTGCGCCACGTTCAGGCCGCGGTACTCGGTCAGGATCGCAGCCTGGGCGCCGGCCAGTCGCTCCTGGACCTCGGCGACGACGGCGACCTTCTCTGGCCTCGGGTCTTCCACCAGCACCTCCTTCCTTCGTTGCTCGGGTGTCTCGGGTCTCGTTGTCCCTGGGACTGCGGGGCGCCGAAACGACGACGGGGTGCCCGCAGACGCGGACACCCCTGTCGAGTGACGATCGGAGGATCCGCCTGCTCCGGCGGGACGGGTCCCTTTCGGCCCCGGCCCTGAGGCCGGCGCACCGGAGGTCTTCGGCGAGCACAATGTGCCGGTTCGGTTGTCGAGCCCCCGCAGCTGCGGGAGCGTGGTCTAGACGACGGCGCCCACCTTGCCTGGGTCGACCTTGATACCGGGGCCATGGGTGCTCGAGATCACGATCTTGCGCACGTAGCGGCCTTTGGCCGAGGCGGGCTTGGCCCGGTTCAGCTCCTCGACGACGGCGTTGAAGTTGTCCATGAGCTTGTCGGCGCCGAAGCTGACCTTGCCGATGGGCACGTGGATGTTGCCGTAGCGGTCGGTCCGGTACTCGACCCTGCCGCCCTTGAACTCGGTGACGGCACGCCCGACATCGGTGGTCACCGTGCCCGTCTTCGGGTTCGGCATGAGGCCGCGGGGGCCGAGCACCCGGCCCAGCCGGCCGACGAGGGGCATGAGGTCGGGCGTGGCGATGGCCACGTCGAAGTCGAGGTGGCCCTCGTTGATGCGGGCCACCAGGTCGTCGGCGCCGACGACGTCGGCCCCGGCGTCGCGGGCCTCCTGGGCCGCCTCGCCCGAGGCGAAGACGGCAACACGGGTGTCACGCCCGGTGCCGGACGGTAGCCCGACCGTGCCCCGGACGATCTGGTCCGCCTTGCGGGGGTCGACACCGAGCCGGAAGGCGGCCTCGATGGTCTCGTCGAAGCGGGCCGACGCCAGGTTCTTCGTGACGTCGACGGCCTCCGAGGGCGAGTGCAGGTGGGCGCGGTCGAAACGCTTCGTCGCGTCCTGGTACCGCTTGCCGTGTGGCGCCATGTCGGCTCCCTCTCGGTGGGACGGCCCGAGGCGAGGTCCTCCCCGGGCGTTCGGTGTGCCTGATGTTGCTCGCCCGCTCGGCGCCCGATGCCTCGGGCGCCGTGCCGGGTCAGCTGTCGACGGTGATGCCCATCGAGCGGGCGGTGCCCGCGATCTGCGCCTTGGCGGCGTCGATGTCGTTGGCGTTGAGGTCGGCCAGCTTCGTCTGGGCGATCTCGGTGAGCTGGGCGTCGGTTATCGTGCCGCCAGGCTCGGAACCGGACAGCGCCGAGCCCTTCTCGACGCCGGCGGCCTGACGGATGAGCACCGGCGTCGGCGGCGTCTTCGTGATGAACGTGAAGGTCCGGTCGGCGAAGACCGTCACCTCGACGGGGATGATGGTCCCGACCTGGGACTCTGTGGCCGCGTTGTACTGCTTGACGAAATCCATGATGGCGATGCCATGGGGACCGAGCGCGGTACCGACGGGGGGCGCCGGCGTGGCTTTGCCCGCGGGGATCTGGATCTTGACGATCGCCGCCACTTGCTTCTTGGCCATTGCAACAGGACCTATCTGCCTAGGAGCGCGACGGCGGCCGGCCGGCCGCACACACGATCGAGGAGCATGGCGCGCCGTGGTCGGCGCACGCCAATCGGAGAACGGGGAGCGATGCTAGCCCCATGTCTGCGGCGGCGGCCTCATGGGGCTGACACTGCTGGTCAGAGCCGGGCGATCTGGCTGAACTCGAGCTCCACGGGAGTCTCGCGACCGAAGATGTTGACCAACACCTTCACCTTGAGCTGGTCCTCGTTGAGCTCGACGATCTCTCCCGAGAAGTCGGCGAAGGGCCCTTCCTTGACCCGGACGGTCTCGCCCATCTCGTACTCGAGCTTCGGCTTGCCCCGCTTGGGCGCCTCGCCCTTGGGCTTGACCTGGAGGAACGCCTCGACGTCACGTCGCGGCAGCGGCGAAGGCTTGTTACCCGCGCCGACGAACCCGGTGACGCCGGGTGTCTGGCGGATCACGAACCACGAGTCGTCGTCGAGCTGGACGCGCACGAGCAGGTAGCCCGGGAAGACCTTGCGCTGGACGACCACCTTGCGGCCGCCCTTGAACTCGACCACGTCCTCGGTGGGGATGACCACCTCGTGGATGCGGCCCTCCATGTTCATCGACGAGGTCCGGGCCTCGAGGTTCTGCTTGACCTTGTTCTCGTAGCCCGACTGCGTGTGCACGACGTACCAGCGCCCCGGCCGGTCGTAGGGGCTGATCTCCTCCTCGACCTCGACCTCGGCCTGCTCCTCGAGCAGCTCCTCGGCGTCGATCGCCACGTCGGGGAGCCCACCGAGCCCGTCGGCGTCCTCGGCCCCAGCGTCCTGTGCCGAGCCGGGCCCCGCCCCGTCCTGCCCGCTCTCGGCGGGCGCACCAGGGGCAGCCTCGTCGCCATCGACCTCGCGGTCGACCGGCTCGATGTCGGCCTCGGGCGCTGCGGCAACCGGCTCGTCGCGGGCCACGTCGTCCGAGCCGGTGGCGCTCTCAGCGCCGTCGAGCTCGTCTGCGGTCGTCTCGGGCTCCTCGGGCAGGTCGTCCCCAGGGGCCGTCTGCTCGGTGTCCATCGGCACTCCGCTCATTCCACTCCGAAGATCCACAGCACCGCCCGGGCGAATCCCCAGTCGGCGACGGCCACGATGGCCGTGAAGACGACCAGGAACACCAGGACCACGAGGGAGTAGTTGACCACCTCGCTGCGCGACGGCCAGATGACCTTGCGCAGCTCAGCGCGCATCTCACGGAAGAACTCGCGTGGCCGGGTGCGCTCGGTCCCGGGCCGTGCCTGCTGCTGGTTGCGCTCGCGCCGCGCTGAGACGGCCTGGCCGTCCTCGTCGATGTAGCCCTGCTTCTGCAAGAGCCGCTTCTGTTCTCGGTTCATTGCCATTGCGGGACCTCGGCGCGTTCGGGGGGTGGGCACACCTCCGGTGCAGGCACGACAGCCGGGAGGCCGGCGGTCGCGAGCCCTGCGACGGGTGGGGCGCCCTCGCAGGGCAGGAGGGACTCGAACCCCCAACCTGCGGTTTTGGAGACCGCTGCTCTGCCAGTTGAGCTACTGCCCTGTGCCTTACGAGGCGATCAGCCTAGCATCCCGTCCAGAGCAGGCGGCCCCGCTACTCGGCCGGGAGACGGGCCTGGTCAGGATGCCAGTCGCAGCCGGCCTCGCCGGGACAGGGTGGCCAGCACCAGGGCACCGGCCGCCCCGGCAGCGGTGGCGGCGGCGATGCCGCCCACGTAGGCCACCCTGCGGCCGGAGAGCATGCCGCGCACCGCTTGGCGCTCGCCGGCCTCCTCGAGGGCGGCGAGGACCTCACTGACGAGGCCTGGGGCGGGCTCGAGCACCTCGGTACGCATGGACCGCAGCGCTCGCAGCAGCTTGCGGTACTGCACGAGCTCGGCCTGGCAGCGAAGGCAGGTCTCGACGTGGCGACGGGCGCGGCCATCGAGTTGGGCCGTGCCGTCAGCGACGCCGGCCAGCTGGTCGACGATTCCTTCACAGCGCACGGACGGCCTCCGCCCCCTCCTCCCCAGCGTCGGGTCGCTCGCCGGCGCCCTCGTCGTCACCAGCCATGGGGTAGAGCCGCTCGCGCAACTTGCGGCGGGCGCGGTGGAGGCGCACCTTGGCTGCCGACTCGGAGATGCCCAGCTCGGCGGCGATCGCCTCGTGGGGCAGGTCGTAGATGTCACGGAGGATCACGACGGCGCGGAGCTTGGGCGGCAGGTCGTCGAGGGCGACGCCCAACCTGTCCCGCAGGGCGGAGCGGTCGGCCTGCGCTTCGGGGTCGCTGTGGGAAGACAGGTCAGCGACCTGGGCGTCCTCGGGAAGCTCCTCGTGGCGGTGGCAGGCGCGCTTGCCCAGGTAGGTCACGGCGCAGTTGGCCGTGATGCGGTACATCCAGGTGGTGAACTGCGCGTCTCCCCGGAACCTCTTGAGGCCCCGGTAGGCCCTGAGATAGGCCTCCTGCACCACGTCCCTCGCGTCCTCCTCGTTGCCGACGAGCCGGTGGGCGAGGGTGTAGGAGTCGACGTACGTCTGGCGCACAAGCTCCTCGAAGGCATCCTTGTCCCCCGCACGGGCGCGGGCGACGAGGTCTGCCAGCCCACCGGTCATCTCCCCGTCAGACTCGGGGGGCGGGGCGGGCGTTACGGTAGAAGGCATTCCAGTTCCGTGACATCGAGCGGCGGGACCCGGTCGGCGGTCGACCAGCGGGAGCCCTGGCCTGCCCATCAAAGCAGACCGGCGGCGGTGGGTGGTGGTTCGGCCGGTGCTCGACCTCGTCGAAGCCGGGGCCGCGGGCCTGTTGGACGGCGCTGCGCTCCTGGCCACGACCGAGGACCAGGACGCAGGACCATAGCGTGGCGGCGGTCAGATTCGAACTGACGACCACTCGATTATGAGCCGAGTGCTCTAACCAACTGAGCTACGCCGCCCGGGCGAGACGGGCACGAACCCTCCCGGCGAGCCCCCTGTCAGAATCGAACTGACGACCTTTTCCTTACCATGGAAACGCTCTGCCGACTGAGCTAAGGGGGCGGGGTTGCGCTGGCTGGGCAGCTTGCCACCAACGACCGCGTCGAGGCAACCGTCACCGAGTTCGGTACTCTAGCAGTCAGCGGCTCATCCCCCCAACTGGATCACCGAGGCCCAGCTATGGGCCCGGAGGCGGGACCGACGGGGCGACGCACGGCGGAGGGCCGAGGTGGTGGCGTCGCGTTCTCGTCCCTCTCCTCCCTGGGGGAAGCTCATGAGGCTCGACCGCATCTCCTTGCAACTCGCCGACGGTGAGGTCCGCACGTTCGACTTCCACCGCGGCCTGACCGTCGTCGAGGCCGAGGCGGGTGGAGAGGGCATCTTGGCCCGAGCCCTGCTCGGCACGTTGTCGAGCGCTGGCGACGGCGTGCACGTCGAGCTCACCCTCGACGACGGCACCGGCCAGGTCGTCTTCCGGCCATCCGGCGCCGCGCACCGGGTCATCGACGTCGCCACGAGCGCCGACCGAACGGCGGCGTACGCCCAGCCCGGCGGCGCCGTCGACGCGCTGGCACCCTACCGAAGCGGCTCCCGCCACCCCGCGGCGGACCTCGTGCTCGGCGGGGACGACCTGCGTGAGGGCGACCCGACCGAGGCCTGGATCGCCCACCTGGCGACCGCCGACCCCGCCGTCCTCTTCGGGGCGGCCACGGAGGAGGCCCGAGCCGAGCAGGACCTGCGCCAGGCCAGCGCTTCGGCCCGGCCGACGCCCGACACGCCCACGGCGGGGGCCGGCCACTCGCCGCCACGTCGGCGGGCGTCGTCCGCCGAGCGACGTTACCGGGTGCTCCTGCCTACGACCGCCGTCGTCGGCTCGGGCATGGCCGTCGGCGCCGCCGTCGGCGTCGACACCCTGGGCACCGGCGGCTCGCTGGCCCTCATCGGCGGGTCCCTCGGCCTCGTTGCCGCCACATTGCTGTACGGGCGGAAGGTCAACGCCACCCTCCGGGCTGCGGGCCCCGCCGCCCCGGGCGCGGGGCCGGACACGGCCGGGGTGGACCGCCGGGCGGCCGCCGCCCTGGCCGAGGCGGCCGGACGCTACCAGCGGGCCTCCTCGGCGTGGGCCGAGCTGGCCGGGCCCATCCCTGCGCCGTGGGTGCTCGGCGAGCGGGACCGCATCGAGCGCACGGCCAGGCTGCGCCAACGTGTGGCCCCCGGCCAGCCCGGTGTCGAGACGCTCGCCGCCGCGGCCGAGGCGTCGGCGGTCATCGCCGGGCTCACGGTCGCATGGCCTCGAGCCACGCCGCAGGACCGGGCGCCGAGGCGCTCCCCCTGTTCCTCGACGACCCCCTCCGCGGGCTCTCGTGGGAGGACAAGGCCCCGGTTCTCGAGTTCCTGGGCCGCCTGGCCGCCGACCACCAGCTCGTGCTCGTCACCGCCGACAGCGAGGTCCTGTCCTGGGCCCGCCTCGAGGCCATGGCCGGCGCTGTCGGGGCCATCACCGCCGCCCCCGAGGCGGGCCAACGGGCCGAGGCTGGCGGGGAGACCGGCTCCTCCCGGGCGCGCTGACGCCGCGCCACGGCCGAGCTGAGCCGGCGCTGGCCCACCCGGCGCCGAAGGGCGCCGGCACCGTCAGTACAGTGACCAGGCGTGGAGATCGGTGTCCGGCTCGCCCGCTTGGAGGACAGCGAGGCCATCCGAGGCATCTACAACGTGGAGGTCGAGTCCTCCACGGTCACCATGGACATCGTCGCCCGCTCGGCCGCGGAGCAGCGTGAGTGGCTCGTGGCCCGCAGCGGCGCCCACGCCGTCGTGGTCGCCGAGCACGGCGAGGGGGTCGTGGGCTTCGGCTCCCTGTCATCCTGGCGGGACCGGGCCGGCTACCGCACGACGGTCGAGGACTCGGTCTACGTCGACCGGTCCGCCCAGGGCCTCGGCGTCGGCCGCGCCGTGCTCGTCGAGCTGGTCGACATCGCCCGGATCCACGGCTTCCACGCCATGATGGCCCGCATCGCCGCCGGCCACGAGGCGTCCCGGCGCCTCCACGAGGGGCTCGGCTTCCGTCATGTCGGCACCGAGCACGAGGTGGGGCGCAAGTTCGGCCGCTGGGTGGACATCGAGCTGCTCGAACTGCTGCTGTGACCCCGCGGAGCGGCGCGCCGCCGTCTCGCCTGAGGACCAGGACCGGGACCGACGTCGGGCCTGACGGTTGCGCCGTCAGGCCCGACGTCGAGTGGTGGGCCGGGGAGGATTCGAACCTCCGTAGGCGCAAGCCGGCAGGTTTACAGCCTGCTCCCTTTGGCCGCTCGGGCACCGACCCCAGCAGGCGGAGAGCATAGCGGCGCGGCCACCTCGAATCGAAGGGCGCCGGCCCGCCTGGGGGGGGTTGCAGGCGCGGTACGTTCGCGCGCATGCCCAGCTTCGACGTGGTCTCCGAGATCGACCAGCAGGAGGTCCGCAACGCGGTCGACCAGGCCCGCCGCGAGGTGACCACCCGCTACGACTTCAAGGGCACGGACACCGAGATCGACCTCGAGGACAAGGCCGTCACCCTCAACAGCTCGACCGAGGACCGCCTCGCCGCGCTGCGCCTGCTCCTCGAGGAGAAGCTCGTGAAGCGGAAGGTCTCTCTGAAGGCGCTGGACTACGGCAAGGTGGAGGACGCCGCCGGGGGCCGGTCCCGCCAGCGCATCACGCTCCAGGCCGGCATCTCCTCGGACAAGGCCCGGGCGATCAACAAGGCCATCAAGGAGCTCGGCCGCAAGGGTGTGCAGAGCCAGACCCAGAGCGAGCAGGTGCGGGTCACGGCCAAGAAGCGCGACGACCTGCAGGCCGTCATCGCCCACCTCAAGGAGGGCGATCACGGCATCCCGCTCCAGTTCACGAACATGCGCGACTAGCCCGCGACGAGCCGCGACGAGCCGGGGGTGGGCGGCGCCGGGCGAGGCGACCAGCCAACGGGGTGGGCGGCGCCCAGCCCTCGCCGATCTCCCCAACGGACCGAGGACGCAGGCAGGGTGGTGATCCCCTGGTGAGGACGAGGACGCCGCCAGCGGCGGGCGGGGCCGGCGAGACGTCACGATCACTAGGGCGGGGGCCCCCAAGTCATCTAGCTCGGGATGGCCCAGCCGCGGCGCAGACGGGCCAGCACGGCGGGCACGGGCAGGCCGGCCAGGCGGGCGTAGTCGGCCTCGGCCACGGGGCGCACCACGGCGTACGCGCCGGGGCCTGCGCCGTCGGGGCACACCAGCCAGCCGGGCAGGCTGGCGGGGGCCGACCAGGTGGGCGCGTCGGCCAGAGCGTGCACGCGGCCACCGTCGTGCCAGGTGAGGTACGTGCTGCCTTCGTCGCGCACCTCGGACAGCGCGTAGCCGATGCGGTGCCCGTCGGGTATCTCCACGGTGAATGGGCCCCAGGCCAGCACCAGGCGGTAGCCGGCCAGGCCGGCGGGGCGTTCGGGGGGCCAGGGGCCGACCGGGCCGAGCTCGTCGGGGGGGCGGACCTGTAGTGGCATAGCTCCCCATCAGAGAGCGTTACTGCGGCCTGCGGCTACGTCACCATTGGTCCATTACGGCGGCGAGTAGCTCCTTGCCGTGGGCGGTCGCCTTGGGGTGGTCGTACATGCAGATCGGCTTCAGCGGCCGACCGAAGCAGTTCGACGGTGGGCCGGCTCGTAGCGAGGGCGCATCGGGGCAGGAGGTGACCGCAAGCAGGCAGATCACGAGGCCACCAAGAGGCGGGTTAGTCGGGTGGCAGAGACGCATTTCGTGGTCGCCCCCAGGGCGATCACGAGCGTCTCGGACACCTGACTGGCGCGCCGCCCGACGAGCGTGTCGGACAGCGGACAACCCTGCCCGCCCCGCTCAGCGCCAGGCGAACAGGGGCTGCTCGAGGTGGGCGACCCGCTCGAGGACGCCCTCCACCGCCACGCGGCGGAACTGGTAGAGCACGGCGCCGGTCGGGGCGTGGATGAGGTCCTTGCCGATGGGCAGCTGCACCACCGGCCGCTCGCTCTCAGGGATCTGGAGGAAGCGGGGCGAGTCGGGGCGGCACAACTCGCGCAACGAGATGCGGTGCACCGACGCCACCTCGTGGGGGTTCGGCACCAGGGCCGGGTCGGCCCCGCCCCAGAAGACGAAGGGGCTCATCACGTAGCCCGAACGCGTCGGGTAGTCGTCGAGTTGCCCGAGCAGCGCCGCCTCGGGCAGGTCGAGGCCCAGCTCCTCGTGCAGCTCACGACGGGCGGCGTCGAGGGGCCCTTCCCCCACGTCGACCCGCCCGCCCGGCAGCGCCCACTGGCCCCCGTGGGAGTTGAGCTTGGCGGCACGGCGCGTGAGCAGTACTGCGGGGCCGCCCGCCGTGCCCGCCACGCTGCCGGTGAGCTCGCCGGGGACGTGGTCGCCCGGGATGTGGTCGATCCGTCCGCCGGGCAGGGAGGGCGTGGGGTCCTCGCCGTGCTCGGCGGCGTCGCTGTCGACGACCACCACGGCCACGGCGGCGCGTCGGCGGCCCTCGAGGGGCAGCTCGAGGACCTCGTGGGCCCCCAGGTTCGCCCTGAGCTGGTCGCGCAGCGCCTCGTCGTAGCCCACCGCCATCGGTCCCTCCTCGGTCGCCCTCGGTCGAGCGCGGGACGGGCCGGGCGTGCAGCCCGGCCCGTCGAGGGACACAGTAGGCGCTGGGCGCCGTGAGGTCAGGAGACCCAGGCGTGCTCCCGCAGGCGACGCACCCGCTCTTGCATCGGGGGGTGCGTCGTCCACAGGTTGCCGAACATGACCTTGCGCCCGGCGAGAGGGTTGGCGATGTACTTCTGCGCCTGGGCGGGCTGCACGTTGTCCGGCACCCGGGCCACGCCGGCGTGGAGCTTCTCGAGCGCCCGGGCCAGGGGCTCGCCGTCACCGATCAGCCGGGCGCCCGAGGAGTCGGCGGCGTACTCGCGGTTGCGGGACAGCGCCATCTGCATCATCGCCGCGGCGATTGGGGCAAGGATGACCATGGCGAGGTAGCCGAGTGGGTTGCCGCCCTCGTCGTCACGGTTGCCGCCACCGAACAGCGCGCCCCACATCGCCATCCGGGCGGCGAAGGTGATGACCATGGCCACGGCTGCGGCCACCGAGCCGATGAGGATGTCGCGGTTGCGCACGTGAGAGATCTCGTGCGCGAGGACGCCACGCAGCTCGTCCCAGTTCAAGACGTCGAGGATGCCCTGGTTCACGCAGACGGCGGCGTGGGACGGGTTGCGGCCGGTGGCGAAGGCGTTGGGCTGGGGGCTCGGGCTGATATAGAGGCGTGGCATGGGGATGCCTGCCCGCTGGGTGAGGTCCCGCATGATGGCGTAGTACTGCGGGAACTGGGCCTCGGCCACCTCCTGGGCGCCGGCGGAGCGCAGGGCCAGCTTGTCGCTGAACCAGTACGACCCGCCCACGGTGAGCAGGGCGAAGGCGAAGCCGATGAGGAGGCCTCCCTGGCCGAAGAACGAGCCGACGGCCATCAACAGCCCGCCGAGGGCTGCCAGGAGGACGGTGGTCTTGAGGGCGTTGCGCATGCTGTTCACTTCCTGACGGCTCCAACACCCGCCGGCCGGGGGCTGTTCCGTCCGGGCTGATCAGGCCACATCGGGCGGAAAGCACCGCGAAAGCCGGTGTCGCTGTTGGCAGCATGCGCCCGCGGGCGGGCCGGCGCCACCCCGTTCGCGCCCCATCCCCGAGGGGCCCCCAACACGGCGGGCTCTGCTCGTCCCGAGCCTTGCCATACGCGCACGACTCGGGGGACCGAGCGGAGCTACTACTGGTGCGTCGCCACTAGTCCTCGGACGGGGAGTCCGCCGCCCGCGAACGGATCTCCTCGAACACCGCCGGGTCGGCGAGGGTGGTGGTGTCGCCCAGCTGGCGCCCCTCGGCCACGTCGCGCAGCAAGCGGCGCATGATCTTGCCCGAGCGGGTCTTGGGCAGGTCGGGGACGAGCACCACGGCCTTGGGCCTGGCGATGGGGCCGAGCTTGTGGGCGACGTGCTGGCGGACCTCCTCGCCCAGGGCGTCGGTGGGCTCGTTCCCGCCCCGCAGGATCACGTAGCCGATGATGGCCTGGCCGGTGACGTCGTCCTTCGCGCCGACAACGGCAGCCTCGGCCACTGCCGCGTGGTCGACCAGCGCGGACTCGACCTCGGTCGTCGAGATCCGGTGGCCGGCCACGTTCATCACGTCGTCGACCCGGCCGAGGAGCCAGAGGTAGCCGTCCTCGTCGATCTTGGCGCCGTCCCCGGCGAAGTACCGTCCCTCGAAGTTGCTCCAGTAGGTGTCGCGGTAGCGCTCCGGGGCGCCCCAGATGCCCCGCAACATGGCGGGCCAGGGGCGGGTGATGGTGAGGTAGCCGCCCCCCTTCTCGACGGGCTTGCCCTCGTCGTCCACGACCTCAACGGAAACCCCGGGAATGGCCCGGGTGGCCGAACCGGGCTTGGTGGTGGTGACCCCCGGGAACGGGGTGATCATCTGGGCGCCGGTCTCGGTCTGCCACCACGTGTCGACGATGGGGCAGCGGCTGGCGCCGATGTGCTCGTGGTACCAGATCCAAGCCTCGGGGTTGATGGGCTCGCCCACCGTGCCGAGCACCCGCAGCTTGGACATGTCGTGGCTCGAGGGCCACTCGGCCCCCCACTTCATGAACGTCCTGATGGCCGTGGGGGCGGTGTACAGCTGGGTCACCCCGTAGCGCTCGGCGATGTCCCAGAGGCGGTCCTTGCGCCAATTCGCCGCCGGGCCGTCGCGCAGCTCGGGGCGGGGCGTGTCCGGGGTGCCCTCGTACATCACCGAGGTGGCGCCGTTCGTCAGGGGGCCGTAGACGATGTAGCTGTGGCCCGTCACCCAGCCGACGTCGGCAGCGCACCAGTACACATCGGTGTCGGGGTGCAGGTCGAAGACGTACTTGTGGGTGAACGCGACCTGGGCGAGGTAGCCGGCCGTCGTGTGCATGATGCCCTTGGGCTTGGCCGTCGTGCCCGACGTGTAGAGCAGGTACAGCAGGTGCTCGCTGTCGAGGGGGGCGGGCGGGCACTGGGGGCTGGCGGCGGCCACGGCCTGCAACGACCCCTGGAAGTTGGTCGGCATGGTGCTGACCAGCGCCGCGCCCGGCCGGCGGCAGCGGACCCACGGACCGTCGTTGGAGAAGTAGGCGACGCTGCT
>WHTX01000465.1:934-2843 GCA_009377505.1 Acidimicrobiia bacterium | reverse complement strand
CACTGCCTCACCAAAGGCATCCACTACGACGAAACCGTCCACGCCGCCAACCGCAACCGCTACCTCAACCAGACCGCAGCCTGACGAACATACGTTCAGGGTTGACAAACGGTGTCTCACAGGACCACCCCGTTGCCGAGCAAGTTCCAGATGTCGATCACGGGCAGCTCCGTCCGTATGGCGGCGTACTCGGCGTGGGGGGCGGCGATGACCAGCACGTCGGCCCGCTCCAGCACCTCGTCGAGGGGCACGAGGCCATCGTCGACGGTGACGTGGGGGTCGGTGCAGAGCACGTCGGCCGCCTTGAACTGCAGGATGCGCTTGAGCTTGTAGCTGAGGCTCGAGCGGATGTCGTCGGACCCGCCCTTGAAGGCCATGCCCAGGATCCCCACGGTCAGGGGCGACAGGTCCCAGCGGCGCTCCATGCGGGCCACCACGTACAGGGGCATCCCCTCGTTCACGAGCATGGCGGCCTGGCCGAGCGTGAAGGCGTTGTTGTTGAACGCCGCCAGCTGCATGGCGTCCTTGAACAGGCACGGGCCGGCGGCGAACCCCGCGCCCGGCAGGTCGGCCGCCCGCGGGTACTCGTGGGCGAGGGCGGCACGGATGCGCTCGAAGTCGAGCCCGTAGTCGTTGGCGATCATGAAGAACTGGTTGGCGGTGGCGAACTTCACGTAGCGCCAGGTGTTGGTGAACAGCTTGGCGAGCTCGGCCTCCTCGGGCTCGAGCGGCACGACCTCGTGGGTGAGGTTCCTGAACAGCTTGGCGGCCCGGTCGAAAGCGGTCGGCGTGCGGGCGGCGACGATCTGGGGCAGCTCGTACAGCTCGACCATCGCCCGCCCTTCGGCGATGCGCTCGGGGCAGAAGGCCACGTCGAGGTGGCGGCCCTCCCGCTCGAGCACCCGCTCCACCATGGCGGTGACGCCTGGGTACACGGTGCTGCGCAGCACCAGCAGCTGCCCGTCCCGCAGGTGGGGCGCCAGCGCGGCGACGGCGCTGGGCACGGCCCGCAGGTCGGGGTTCAGGTGCTCGTCGATCGGGGTGCCGACGACCACGACGACGGCCTCGACCCCGGCGAGCACCCCGGGCTCGTTGACGGCACGGAGGCGGCCGGCATCGAGGGCCCGGCGCAGCACGGGCTCGGCACCGTCCTCGGCGAAGGGCAGCGTGCCCGCGTTCACCAGGTCGACGGCACGGTCGTCGAGGTCGTGCAGGACGACCCGCAGGCCGCTGTCGGCGAGGGCGAGGCCGAGCGGCAGGCCCACGTGGCCGCACCCTCCGACGATGGCGACGTCATACGTTGCGGTCATGGCTCCCTCGTTCAGTGGGCGCAGGGCCTCACGCCCGAGCGGGCGCGCGACGACTCCACCGGGTCGTTCGGGGCGGGGCGGGCGGCGTCCGTCGCCGAGATGGTAACCGGTGCCCACCGCGGGCCGGGGGACCGGGCTCACCTTGGGCCGTCACGGGCCGGCACCTCCGCCTGCAGCGGCACGCACTCGAAGGTGTAGCGCAAGCGGTCCCCGGCGCCGACGTCGGCCAGCAGCCCGATGCTGGGGATGGGCCGAACGGCGATGTCCCCGCCGCCGCGGAAGCCGAGCGGCCCCTCCAGCCAGCCCGGGTCATCAGGCGCCCACAGCACGTGGGGCTGGGCCGCGGACAAGGGCAGGAAGCGGTAGGAGCCGCCGGCGACGTCGAGGCTGTACTCGTTGCCCTTGTAGAGGAGGTCGAGGAGCTTCTCGGCAGGACTGGCCATGAGCCCCTCGACGCGCAGGGTCAGGATGCCGGGGCAGGCGGACGAGGCGGGCAACTCCACCCCCTCCCCCGGGGCTGCCTGCACCTCGGCGACCACGGTCGGCGCGCCACAGCGGTCCGGGGTGCGGGTCAGCACGAACCAGCGCTCCTGGGCGTG
>WHTX01000465.1:0-924 GCA_009377505.1 Acidimicrobiia bacterium | reverse complement strand
GTGAAGTTGCACGCCATGGCGAGCACGTACTCGGGCGACTCGAACGTCGGGGAGCGGCCGTCGATGGCGGCGACCTCCCGCAGCACGACGTCGGGGCCGTCCGGGCCGGCCAGCACCTCGGCGTTGCGCCGGTCGAGCTCGGCTGTGTACGCGCTGTAGCTCTGGAACACGGGCACGGGGGCCCAGGTGGACTCGGGGTGGGCGAAGAGCACCGAGCCCTCCCAGGGGTCGACGTGGACGCCCTTGCCGGCGAGCAGCTCCAGGCTGCGGGCGTCGAGGCCGTAGCCGCGCGCCAACCGGGCACGCGACTCCGCCCGCAGCTCCTCACGCGTCGACGAGGAGAGCAGGACGGCGGCCTGGTAACGCAGGTCGTCGACGTGCTGGCGCGGGCTCAGGGCGAGGACCAGGTCGAGGTTGACCACCGCCGCGGCGGCCACGAGGGCGAGGGCGACCACGCCGGTGAGCAGCGTCGCCACCCGGCGGTGCAAGAAGCCGAGCACGAGCACGGGGAGGGCCAGGAAGAAGACGTAGGAGTGCGTGTCGTGGCGGACGAAGCCCTGCTTGAAGAGGGCGAACGCCGCGACGCCGAACATGGCCACCGGCATCAGCGCCCATACCAGGGGCCGGCCGTGACGGCGGGCGGCACCGAGGGCGACGATGGCCACGGACGCCAGCGCCCCGGCGAGGACGAGCAGGGCGGGGAAGTAGTCCCACCGCGCCGTGGGGACCTCGAGGCCCATCGCGCTCGAGTAGCCGCTCGTCAGCTCGCGAGTCGCACGCAGGTACGGCACGATGTCGCTGAAGTGCTGCCCGGTGACCAGCCATCCGAGCAGGAAGGTGGCGAGGCCGGCGAGGAGGAACGTGGCGAGGTCCCGGAGGCGGGCGAGCGGGCGCCAGGCCCTCCCCGAGGCGAGGGACACGGCG
>WHTX01000079.1 GCA_009377505.1 Acidimicrobiia bacterium | reverse complement strand
CCCCCCCCCGGGTGGTGGACCTGAGGGCGGGTGACAGCCGGGTGATCGAGCACACGTACACACCGCCGCCGGCGCACCTGGCTCGCATCCACCTCCCTCGTCGGCCGATCGTGGACCTGAGGGACAAGGACTTCGTGGTGGTCGAATGACCAGCTCTCACCGTCGCCTGGCCGTGCCCCGCCTGTTCGTGTGGGGCGTCGCCGGATCGGCGCTCGTCGGAGGTGGCCTCATGGCCCTCGATCGCGGACCAGGGACGCCGCCCCTGGCGGAGGCGAACGCCGCGACCGCGACGGCGGAGGACGAGTCGGCGCCCTCGAGCAGCACCGAGGCCCGCCAGACGGCGCGGCCGAGCGAGGACGAGTCGTCCCCCGAGGAGGAGGGGCAGGAAGAGGGGCCGGAGGAGACCTCGCGCCACGAGACCTCGCCGACGGCGGCCGCCGGCCCGGGCGCGGCGGGCGTTCCCGACGGCCAGCCGGTCACGTGCCCGGCCCCCACGAGGCGGGTGTCCACGGCTGACGAACTCCAGGCGGCCCTCGACGCGGCCGGCCCGGGCACCAGCATCGAGCTGGCGGACGGCTCCTACACCGGGGCCTTCGTGGCCATGACGTCAGGCACGGCTGACCAGCCCATCTTCTTGTGCGGGGCACCGGGCGCCGTCCTCGACGGGGGCGGGATCAAGAAGGGTTACGTGCTGCACCTGAAGGGCGTGCAGCACTGGCGCCTCGTCGGCTTCACGGTCCGCAACGGCCAGAAGGGCGTGGTGGCCGACGCCACCAGCAGCTCGGTGGTCCAGGGGCTCACCGTCGAGGAGATCGGCGACGAAGCCATCCACCTGCGCTCCGCCAGCACCTACAACGCCGTACTCGACAACACGGTGCGCCGGACGGGGCTGCGCCGGGACAAGTTCGGCGAGGGCGTCTACGTCGGCTCGGCGACGAGCAACTGGCCCAAGTACAGCGGCGGGGAGCCGGACCGCAGCGACTACAACCTCGTCCAGGGGAACGACATCAGCGAGACGGGGTCCGAGTCCATCGACGTCAAGGAAGGGACGACGGGGGGCAAGGTCATCGGCAACGTCATGGACGGCAGTGGCATGACCGGCGCGGACTCCCTGATCGATGTCAAGGGGAACGAGTGGCTGGTCCAGGGCAACGTCGGTCGGCACGCCCCGGAGGAAGGCATCCAGACCCACCGGATCCTGGAGGGCTGGGGCAGTCGGAACACCTTCCGCGAGAACACCGTCGACGTCGACGGGGACGGTAACCACTTCTACGTCCACGACCCGGACGTCACCGACAACCAGGTCTTCTGCGACAACCGCTCCGGTAGCGGGGACCCCATCAGGAGCAACGTCGACTGCATTCCGTGACGGCACGGCGGCCGTCGGGCAGGCAGGTACACGACACCAGGAGATCACGAGCCCCCAGGGGAGAACGGGACATGGCGGGAACTCTCGACGAGCCGGACGCGCCTGCTGCGCCACAGTCACTTCGGCGGCGAGCCCTGGTCGCCGGGCTGGTCGCCGGGGGGCTTTGCCTGCTGTCGGCGTGCAGCGGGGGCAGCGAGGCGGTGGCGGTCGGCGCGCAACCCTCGGTCACGCCGAGCATCTACCCGCTCCCGCCTCCCACCGTCGAGGCAGCCGCCGAGGAGGCGCAGGGCGATCATGCCGCCACCTTCGTCCGTACGGCCGAGGGGGTCGTGCTGCCCGACGCCGAGGTGACGCCCGGTGCCGTGTTCGAGGACGTCGGGGCGGCGGAGATCTGTGACCTGCACTACAGCCAGGGCGTGCGCCAGCCGCGGTTCAACGCCAAGGTGGCCGTCTTCGCCAGCTACGGGGTCTCGATCCGCGACCGCGACATCTACCAGGTGGACCACCTGGTCCCGGTGTCCCTCGGGGGGAGCAACGCCGAGGAGAACCTGTGGCCGCTGCCGTACCAGGACGCGGGAGGGGCGGAGGACAAGGACCTCGTCGAGCGGCAGCTCCGTGGGCTCGTCTGCTCGAACAAGGTGTCCCTGCAGGAGGCGCAGGACGCCATCGCCAAGAACTGGTGGCAGGCCCACCAGACCTACATGGGCCTGCCCATCAACCCCGGCTCGGAGGGGCCGGAGCCGTGGGAGCGCCCGACGACCGAACCGGGCGAGGTGGTGAACGGCGGGCTCTGCGCCGTCGAGGGGGAGATCGGCTACACCGATCCCAAGCACATCCGGCTCACGTGCACCGCCACCAGCTTCGGCGAGCTGCGCTGGCAGAAGCGGTACTGAGCCGGGCATTCGAGGCCCCGCTCTCATCGCATCAGGTGTCGGGGGTGATGAGCCTCACGGTCGGGAAGTTGGCCCGGTAGCGGGCGCCGTCGCGGGTCAGCAGCGCAAGCTCCTCGACCGCGGCATGAGCACCGATGTAGAAGTCCGGCAGAGTCGACGTCTTCGTGCCGCCGCGGCGGCGGTAACGGACGAACGCCTTGCCGGCCAGGAACGCCGCCTCCCACGGGAGCTGCGCCCGCCGGTAGTCCTCGGGCGGCAGCGCCTCCTCGAGGTCCTCTATCCGCGAGAAGCGCACCGACGCTTCGGCGTAGATGATCGGGTTGATCCACAGCGGGCCGGCCTCGGCGGCGTCGGCGAGGGCACTGATCGACCACGCGAGCCAGGTGTCATCCTCGGTGAGCACGTCGAGCAGCACGTTGGTGTCGACGAGCGTCCCGTGTGCCACCCCTCAGTCGCCCCGGGTGAGCGCCATGAGCTCGTCGGTCGTCATGGCAACGTCGCCCCGCCCGCGAAGCCGCTCTGCCAGTCGGCGCCCACGGGAGGGGCCCGCAGCCACCTTGCGGATGACGATCGTGTCGTTGGACCGCTCGAAGTCCACCTCACTGCCGGCCCCGATGCCGAGCGCGTCGCGCAACTCCTTCGGGATCGTGACCTGGCCCTTCTCGGTGACTCGCACGGGTAGGAATCCTACCAGTCTTACTCCACGAGGAGGTCCCGCGCCGCGATCGCTCAGCTCAGCTCAGCTCATCGTGACGCACCGGGAACTGGTGGTCGGAGACTATGCGGCCGCTCTCGAGGACCAGGAACTCCTGGCCGAGGGCGGCGACCTGGTCGTAGAGCGACTACCTGGGAGGTAGCGACGGTGCCCGCGAGCCGTCCGGCTCAATTGGTGCAGCTCGCCATGCCCTGCCAGTGGTCAGGGGGTCAGCTCGGCCCATAGGGCGAGGACCACCGCGGCCTGGTGCCCGCCTCACTGACCTCGCGGCCGTGGACGGTGAGCGCCCAGATGAGGACCAGGTCGAACGCGATGACCACCGCCGACCAGACCGGCTGCGCGTTGAGGAACGCCAGGTTCAGCACCACGCTGACGGCGGCGAAGACGACTCCGACCACACGAGCCCACACCTGGCGCTTCAGGATGCCGAACCCCGTGGCGATGGCCACGGCGCCGAAGAGCAGGTGGACCCAGCCCCAAGCGCTGTAGTCGACGGACACGACGAGGTCGCGGTCGGCGACGACGAAGTAGTCGTCGTTGAGGAGGGCGGTGAGGCCGGCGATGGCGTGGAGCACGCCGATGAGGATCGCCATCGTGGCCCCGAAGCCGAGGAACCCCGTCCACCCCTGTGGCTCGTTCTCGTACATCTGGGCCGGGCTTCCGCTGCTCACGGGCACCGGGGCGGGGCTGCCGCTGGTGACGCCCGCGGCGTCGCTGGTGGTGTGGGACACGGGTGGTTCCTTTCGCCTGGACCACGGTGCCCTCCAGCCTCGACTGCCTTGCCCCCGGGGGTCATCACCCGGAGCGGGTGATGCGCTCCCGGGGAGCCCCCTCGTCTCCCGTGCGGGCAGGGCGGTCGCTGACCCGCGTTTCCACAGGTCAGCGTCGCTCCGGCTCAGATGTCGTAGTACAGATTGGCGAGTGCTTCTGACCTCCTCGGAGGTGGTCCGAGGCGCCCCGGAGCCCACATCTGCCCCACACGAGCGTTGTCTCACGAACGATCGGCCCCGCGTCGCCCGGACGACGACGCCTCCCTGGCGGGAACAACGGCCGACTCGCTGGTCTCCCCCGGCGCCTTCGAGGACCACGTCGAGACCGTCATCAGCGCGAGCACCACGGTGGCGGCCGTGCTGGGGCTCGCTGCGGCGGCCTCGACCGACATCGTGGCCACCACCACGGTGACGGTCGACTGGGCGGCGAGGTCGAGGCGCTCTCCACCGCGCTCATCACGACCTCGGTCGCCAACCTCGCGGCCTACGCCAATGACGTGGCCACCGTCATCAACGCCACGACGACGCTTGACGACCAGTTCACCGGCGTCATCGGCCTCGCCCTCGACCTGCGGGCCGCTGGGCTCGTGCTGCGGGGCTGGTCGGGCGCTCCCCCGCTGCGGGCCTGGACGGCCCAGGAGGTCATCACGGGACCCTGATCGACGACCAGTCCAGGGAGCTGGTGTGGGTGCCCATCCGCTCCGAGCACCCCCTCGACGGGGCGGAGGACATCACGGGCACCGAGGTCGAGCTGGCCTTCGTGCCGGTGGGCCAGGCGCCCGAGGAGGACGACCGGCACGAGGCCGTCTGGGAGGTCGAGACGAAGACCATCGACGGGGCGGCCTACTACCTGGCCCGCATCCTCGTCGGCCCCGGCGGAGGGGCCGTCTCGTTCACCCCCACCACGACCTACGACGTGTACGCACGGGTCGACGACGGCACACAGAGGCCCACCCTGCGCTGCGGGCGCCTCACCATCTACTGACCGGCGAGCCCAGGCGGAGGGCCCACGTGGACATGACCATCAGCGAGCTGGCCTCGGCCGTGTGCTACTCACCGGGGCGCTGCTCGGCCTGTCCGCCGTGATGAAGCTCGCCCTCAAGGCCCTGGACCGGGTCCTCGACCAGAAGGTGGCCTCGATCAAGTCCGAGCTGGTGCCCAACGGCGGGGCCTCCCTCCGGAACCGCATCGACCAGATCGGCCGCCAGAAGGAGGCCGAGCACCAGGAGATGCACCGCCAGCACGCCCAGAACGTGGCCGAGCTGGCAGCCCTCAGGGCCTCTCACGAGGCGCAGCGGAAGGCCCTCCGTGCCCTCCCTGCTCGACCGCCGCCACACGGCGGGGGCGAACACCGGCCTGACCGACGCGGCCTCGAGGAGCTGGACCGGCTCGAACGACTCGACCGCACCTCCCGACCTCCACGAGGAGCTTGACCATGTCTCGTATCGCAGCCCTTCTCCGGGGCGAGCCCGTCGCCGTCGCGGCCCTCGTCCAGCTCATCGTCGGCTTGGGCGTGGTCTTCGGCACCGACTGGCTTGAGGAGGCCGTTGCCGGCGCTGTCGGCGCAGCGGTGACCCTCACCAGCCTGGTGGCCCGGCACTGCACCACCCCGGCCACCGACACCACCCAGCCGGCTGTGGTGAAGCCCGCTACCTCCCTCAGCCGGCTGTAGGCACGCGCCAACGTAGGGAGGGATGCCCGGTCAGGTCCGAGACGTTGGCGGCCGATACGACGGGCATGGCGAAGAAGCCCTGGAATATCGAGCGAATGGAAGTCCAGCCGGGTGTGCCCAGTCCCACGCTAACCGGCGGGCGACCGACCCCAGCGTGGATCATCATCCTCCTGCTGATGGCGCTCGGCATCCCGTTCGTTGGGTTCGTGTTCGTCGTCTACGTCCTCGTCGCCATCGCAACGTCGGTGTGACGCCTGTAGGTGACCTTGCTTAGCGCGATCGACGAGCTGTCCCTCGTAGGGTGACCAAGCCCCATCGGGCCACCCAACGCAGCGAGACGAGATGAAGCCCCCGCCCGGTGTGGCACCACCGCGGCGGGGGCTTCGTCGCGTCCGGGGGGCAGCCGGGATGGGCGCCCAACGGAGGTCAGCTCTGGGTGCGCTCGGCCTCCGCTTGATCGAGCGCGTGCCGCAGTAGGCGTCGGACCACCTGCGAGACGCTCACCTGCTGGTGCCCAGCCTCGATGTGCAGACGCCGGCGCAGGTCGTCGTCGATCAGGAAGGCGAATTGGCGCGCGTCGGCCGACCGGGGCATAAGCGCAGCGTAGCTCCCCTATCGGTTCACCGGGTACTAGTCCCTCCTTCTGAACCGACGGTGCTTTATGTTCATGGGGTTCGCCAGCTAGGGCCTTCTGGCAGCTCTCCGGCGTCGGGGGCGGCTCAACGGCCCCCGGCCCGCACCCGCGTCTCGTGCCCCACACGAGAACGAGTACAGGCCGACAGCGTTGGCAACCGTTGAGCAGACTTCTACCAGCTCAGAGCATCTTTTCGACGATCAGCCGCTGGTCAGAGAACTGCCGCTCCTAGATGTCGTAGTACATGTGGAACTCGTAGGGGTGGGGGCGCAGGCGGATGGCGTCCACCTCGTTGACCCGCTTGTACTCGACCCAGGTGTCGATGAGGTCCTGGGTGAACACGCCTCCGGCCAACAGGAACTCGTGGTCGGCTTCCAGCGCGTCGAGGGAGGCGTCGAGCGAACCTGGCACCTGGGGCACCTTGGCCAGCTCCTCGGGCGGCAGGTCGTAGAGGTCCTTGTCCACCGGCGGCGGCGGCTCGGTCCGGTTCTGGATGCCGTCGAGGCCGGCCATCATCATCGCCGAGAAGGCCAGGTAGGGGTTGCAGGACGGGTCGGGGCAGCGGAACTCGATGCGCTTCGCCTTGGGCGACTTCGAGTACAGGGGGATCCGCACCGCGGCCGAGCGGTTCCGCTGCGAGAACACCAGGTTCACCGGAGCTTCGTAGCCCGGCACCAGGCGCTTGTAGGAGTTCGTCGTGGGGGCGGCGAAGGCCAGCACCGCCGGCGCGTGCTTCAACAGTCCACCGATGTACCAGCGGGCCATGTCGGACAGCCCGGCGTACTTGTCGCCGTCGTAGAACAGCGGCGAGCCGTCCTTCCACAGCGACTGGTGGCAGTGCATCCCTGACCCGTTGTCCTGGAACAGCGGCTTGGGCATGAACGTCACCGTCTTGCCCGCGTTCCAGGCGACGTTTTTGACGATGTACTTGTAGAGCATCAACTTGTCCGCCACCCGCAGCAGGGTGTCGAAGCGCATGTCGATCTCGGCCTGCCCCGCCGTCGCCACCTCGTGGTGGTGCAGCTCGATCTCGACGCCGGCGTCCTCGAGGGCGCTCACCATGTCGGCCCGGATGTCCTGGTACTGGTCGGCCGGCGGGACCGGGAAGTAACCCTCCTTGACGCGGGGCTTGTAGGCCCGGCTCGGCTTGCCGTCGGCGTCCGTCGGTTTGCCGAGGTTCCAGGCGGCGGCGTCGGAGTTGACGTAGTAGTACGCCGCTCCCATCTCCTGGGCGTAGTACGCCGAGTCGAAGATGAAGAACTCGGCCTCGGGGCCGAAGTAGGCGGTGTCGGCGAGGCCCGTCGAGGCCAGGTAGGCCTGCGCCTTGCGGGCGATGTTGCGGGGGTCCCGGGAGTACGCCTCGCCCGTGAGGGGGTCGTGCACGTAGCAGTTCAGGTTCAGCGTCTTGCGGGGCCGGAACGGGTCCACGACCGCCGTCTCGGGGTCCGGGAGCAGGATCATGTCCGACTCCTGGATCTGCTGGAAGCCGCGGATCGATGACCCGTCGAACCCGAAGCCCTCGGTGAACACGTCCTCGGTAAGCTCGTGGATGGGTGCCGAGAAGTGCTGCATCAGTCCGGGTAGGTCGCAGAAGCGCAGGTCAACGTACTCGACCCCCTGCTCCTGGGCGTAAGCCAGGACCTCTGCGGGCGTTCGCTTCTCCACGTGGGCTCCCCTTGCTGGTGTCGGGCATCTCTGCCGGGTGGGGTGATCGGCGACCAGGAGGGGTGGGCCACCGAGGCGGACTGCAGGCTAGACCTGCCGGCCGGAGACGGTCCCAGGGGGGCGTTACCTGGTTGTTGCCCGTTTGTGAACGCAGCGTGAACCGGATGCCGTCGCTCGCACGCCGGCCCTGCCACGCGAGACGATCGGGGCGATGAAGCCACCCTCCCGGAGGTCGACGTCGTGAACCGACAGCAGGAGTACGTGCTCCGCACGGTCGAGGAGCGGGGCGTCCGCCTGGTCCGCCTGTGGTTCACCGACGTGGTCGGCCAGCTCAAGTCCTTCGCCATCAGCCCGGCCGAGCTCGAGACGGCCTTCGCCGAGGGCATGCACTTCGACGGCTCCTCGATCGACGGGTTCTCCCGCGTCCAGGAGTCCGACGTGCTGGCCAAGCCCGACGCCACCACCTTCGAGCTCCTCCCGTGGGCGTCGGACACGGAGAGCTCGGGCCGCATGTTCTGCGACATCGAGGACCACAGCGGCAAGCCCTTCGCCGGCGACCCCCGCCACGTACTGCGCCGCAACCTCGAGCGGGCCCGCGCCCAGGGCTACTCGTTCATGGTCGCCCCGGAGATGGAGTTCTTCTACTTCCGCAACGGCGACCCCACCCGCGAGCCCGAGCCGCTCGACGAGGGCAGCTACTTCGACCTCACGCTGGCCGACATCACCTCGGACATCCGGCGCCGCACGATCTCGCTGTCCGAGGCGATGGGCATCCCCGTCGAGTACTCCTTCCACGAGGACTCGCCGTCCCAGCACGAGATCGACCTGCGCTACACCGACGCCCTCGAGATGGCCGACAACGTGATGACCTTCCGACTGCTGGTGCGGGAGATCGCCATGGAGGCCGGCGTGTACGCCACCTTCATGCCCAAGCCGCTCCCCGGCGTGCAGGGCTCGGGCATGCACACCCACATGAGCCTCTTCCGGGGTGACACCAACGTCTTCCACGACCCCGAGTCCCGCGGGCTCTCGGGGGTGGCCCACGGGTTCATCGCCGGGCTGCTCCACCACGCGCCCGAGATCACCGCGGTGACGAACCAGCTGGTCAATTCGTACAAGCGGCTGATCTACGGCACCGAGGCTCCTCCGTACGCCACCTGGGCGCACAACAACCGCTCCGCCCTTGTCCGGGTGCCGGTCACCAAGCGCAACAAGCCCAGCTCGACCCGCATCGAGTACCGGGCCCCCGACCCGGCCTGCAACCCCTACCTGGCCTTCTCCGTCATCCTCGCCGCCGGCCTTCGCGGCATCGAGGAGGGCTACGAGCTACCACCGGAGGCGACGAGCAACCTGTTCGAGCTCACCCCCGCCGAGTGCGCGAAGCTGGGCGTCGTGCCGCTGCCAGGGTCGATGGGTGAGGCGCTCGACCTCATGGAGCAGTCCGAGCTCGTGCACGAGGCCCTCGGCGACCACATCTTCGAATGGTTCCTACGGAACAAGCGCTCCGAGTGGCTTGCGTACCGTTCCCAGGTCACCCAGTTCGAGTTGGACCGGTACCTGCCGAGCTGGTGATCGGCAGCCTTCGATGCAGCCACTCCTCGTGTTCCCCGACCCGGCGCCGGCCGAGCTGGCCCAGGCCCTCGACGCCAGCGGCTTCCCCTGGCGTGCCGTGGGCGACGCCGCCAGCGCCGAGTCCAACGAGCCCGAGGACGGGTGGTCCGGTGCGGTGATCGGCGCCGACCGCCGGCCCGACGACGCCTTCGCCCTCTGCTCGGACCTGCGCAAACGCGAGTTCCCTCTCGAGCCGCTGCTGGTGATCGTCTCGGCGGAGCAGCTCAAGGAGATCGACCTGCGGTCCGACCTGCTCGACGACTTCCTCGTGCTGCCCCTGCGCCACTCCGAGCTGAAGGCCCGGGTCGAGCACCAGTTCTGGCGCCGCGGCCGGGGCAGCCGGCCCGAGCTCGTCGAGTACGGTGACCTCGTCCTCAACCTGGAGACGTACCAGGCTGCCATCGGCCGACGCCCGCTCGACCTCACCTACATGGAGTACGAGCTGCTGAAGTTCCTGGCCCAGCACCCCGGCAAGGTCTTCACCAGGGAGACGCTGCTCAACCGGGTGTGGGGCTACGAGTACTACGGCGGCGCCCGCACCGTCGACGTCCACATCCGCCGGCTGCGGGCGAAGTTGGGCGAGGAGACAGCCGGGCTGATCCAGACCGTGCGCTCGGTGGGCTACCGCTTCGGCCAGTCCCGCTGGTCGGCCTGAGCCGGCGCGGCTTCCTCCCCGGCGAACTCGACGTACCGGGGCGGGCTCAGTAGTTCAGCTCGCGCCAGACCTCGTCGCCGCTGTCGTCCGCCGACTGCTTGACGACGTGGCCGAGGAGCGCCGCCATGGCCCCGCCCGTCATGAGCACCCCGACAGGGATCACGACGACGAGCACGACCACCATGATGAGGGCACCGAGCACGTCGCTGATCCTCCCACGTCGCTCACGACAGGCGCACACCGGTCGGCCAGAGGGCGGGGAAGCCCTGGTGGGACCACACGGCAGCCGCCACAGCGGCGAAGACGGCGTCGGAGACCGGCAGCGGGGCGGCACCAGGCCCGGCCGGCCCGACGTGGACGTCGATCGGTGGCGTGCCCACGGCCCGCAGCACCCCGAGCGAGCGGACGGTGAGGTCGACGGGGACGCCGTCCTCGCCCACCCCGATGCCCTCGGAGGTCACCCAGCTCAACCCGGCGTGGGCCGCGCCCACGCAGAACGAGCGCAGGACCACCTCGTCGAGGGGGTCCCCGCCGGCCACGCGCACGACGAGGCCGCCAGTCGTGGTGACCGCGGCTCGGGCTCGGCCGCCCCCCGGGGCGACGACCTCCTCGAGCCCGCCGGTGGCTGCCGCTCGCAGGGCGACCCCCTCGGCCCAGCCCGCCGCCCGCAGCGCCAGGCTGGTCGGCGGGCCGGTCACGTCGACCTCTTCGACCTCGACCTCGAGGCCCGGCCCGATCCCGGCCATGAGGGCCTCCGTGGCCCCCGGGCAGGCGGCCACGCGCACGAGGACCCGTCCCCGGGCCGGGTCGACCCCGGCGGCCAGGGGCGGCCGCTTCGGCCCGTCACGCACCGTGTCCTCGCGCGACCACAGCACGCGCACGACGCGACCGGTGCGGTCGGCGAGCTCGCGAGCGGCGGCGGCCAGCGGGGAGGCCGCCTTGCCCCCGAACGCGCCCCCGTTGCCGAGCGGGGAGGCCGGCTCGCCCCCGGGCGCGCACCATGAGGCGTCGGTCTCGAGGTAGGCAGGGTCGACCCACGCGGTCTGGAGCTTCAGCGGCCAGTCGCCCAACGGCAGGGAGACAGGGTGGCGCAGCGCTTCGGTGCTGTGCCGGCCGGGGGTACGCCCGGCGTTCGCCCTCGCCTCGGCCAGGGTCTCCCCCAGGGACCAGCCGCCTCGGCCATCGGCGACCGCGACGAGTGCGCCCTCAGGAGCTTCGTCGTCGGCGAACCCGCCCCGGCCGAGGGCAACAGCCGGGCCGACCTGCTGGGGGGCGCCCCCCTCGAGGGTGGCGCGGCGGGACGCGGCCGCGAGGTCCCGGCCCTGGTCGCTCGCGGGGGCGGCGCCCGAGGCCCCGGCCGACCAGGCGTCGAGGATGCTGCGCCACCCGGTGCAGCGGCACAGGTGGGCGAGCAGCGCCTGGTTGACCGCGTCCTCGTCACCAGCCTCGGCCCCGCGGCGCCGCAGCGCCTCGAGGCGGACGACGATGCCCGGCGTGCAGAACCCGCACTGGCTGGCGCCGGTGGCGCAGAAGGCGCGGGCCCAGCGCTCGGCCACGTCGGGCTCGAGCCCGTCGACCGTGGTGACCTCGCGGCCGGCCACCCGGCGTAGGGGAGTGACGCATGCGACGCGGGGGGCGCCGTCGACGAGGACCGTGCAACAGCCGCATTGGCCCTGGGGGCTGCAGCCGTCCTTGGGCGAACGGGCACCGAGCCGGTCGCGTAGCGCCTCCAACAGGGAGATGCCCTCGTCAGCGACGCTGACGGGGGAGCCGTCCAGGCTGAAGGCGACGTGGCGCGCCCCGGCGGGCGGCGTCGGGGGGCCGGGAGCGACCGACGGGTCGCTCATGGACGACGGGCCGGCGAGCTCGGGGGGTGATGACACCACGACACGCTGCGAGGATAGGGTCGCCAACATGGCCCGACCGAGCACCGGACCGCGGCTCACGCGTCGCCGGCTGCTCATCGGTGCCGCGGGGTCCGCCCTCATCGTCGCCTGTGGAGGCGACGACAGCGGGAGCGGCCGCGCCGGCGACAGCGTCGACGAGAACCTGCGCTTCCTCGTGCCCTTCTTCGCCACCGGCGAGAACGAGCCGGCCATCCTGCGAACGGGGATCGAACAGCGGATGCCGTGGGGCATAGCCGACGGCGAAGGCATCCCCATGCCCGCCGAGGAGTTGCCGGGCACCATGGAGCTCGTGCTCAGGCCCGAGCAGGGCGCGCCGCTCACCCTGCCGGCGACGCTGCACGGCGCGGGCGTGCCCACCGCCTACTACTCGCTCCGCCACACCTTCGAGGCGCCGGGAACCTATTCGGTCAGCGCCACCCTCGAGGGCCAGGAGTTGCAGCGCCTCGTCCGAGTGGTGCCTCCCGAGGAGGTGACGCTCGTCCAGCCCGGCGAGCGGGCCATCCCCGTCGCCACCCCGACCACGGCCGATGCCCGTGGGGTCGACCCCATCTGCACCCGCGAGCCCGCCTGCCCGTTCCACGAGATCACCCTGGCCGACGCCCTCGCCAACGGGAAGCCCACGGTCTTCCTCGTGTCGACACCGCTCTTCTGCCAGACGGCGGCGTGCGGGCCGGTGCTCGACCTCCTCATCGACGCGGCGCCCCAGGGCTCGGGCATGAACGTGGTGCACGCCGAGGTCTACGCCGACGCCGTGGCCACCGGCAACGTCATGCGCTCCCAGCTCACCGAGGCGGTGAGCGCTTACCAGCTCACGTTCGAGCCGAGCCTGCTCGCCATCGACGCCGCCGGCCTGGTCGTGGACCGGCTCGACTTCCTCTACGACGCCAGCGAGCTGCAGATGACGCTGCAGAAGCTGACAGGCTGACGGGCCCGACCAGCGAGCGCCGGCGCGACGAAGCCGCCCCTCTCGGGGCGGCTCGTGTAGAGGGGGACCGGTCCAGCCCGGCGGCGGTCAGCTGAAGGACTGGCCGCACCCGCAGGTGCGCTCGGCGTTGGGGTTGTTGATGGAGAACCCACCGCCCTGCAAGCTGTCCTTGTAGTCGAGCGTGGCCCCCGACAGCAGCTGGGCGCTCGAGGCGTCGACCACCACCTTCACGGGGCCGTAGCTCGTCTCGACGTCGTCGGTCGCCCGCTCGGTGTCGAAGAACATCTCGTAGCTGAAGCCGGAGCAGCCGCCGGGCCGGACAGCGACCCGCAGGGCCAGCTCCTCGACGCCCTCGGCGTCCATCAGCTCCTTGACCTTGACCGATGCATGGTCGGTGAGGGTGATCACGGCGTGGCCTCCTCGGGGTGAAGCATGCGTGCGCAACCAGACTACCCGGACGCTGCCCCGGGCAACAGCGCCCGGTTCCCACCGATTCCCGATCGGTCCTGCCCGTCCGGTTCGTCGTCTGTGCCCCAGCCACCGTCGACATAGATGTCGACCTGGCAGGAGTCGCGGTCGACGAGGTTGCGGAACTGGCGCACGGTGCCGCCGCCGACGCCGTCGACGAGCCCTTCGACGATCCCCCGGTGCAGGTTGCAGACCAGCTCGGGATGGGACTCGGCGAGGTCACGCAACGGGCAGTGGCCGAAGGCGATCGTGGCCCCGTCCTCGGTCTCCACCACGGCGGGGTCGAAGCCGAGCTCGCCCATGCGCCGGGACACCGCGCCGAGGCAAGGCAGCCGTGCCCGGCTGGCGTCCTGGCGGCCCTGCTCACGCCCGATCTCGACGGCCTCCTCCGCGCCGGCGCCCGCCTCGGCGGCGACCGACAGCAGGAGCCGGGAGGCCAGGGGGAAGACCGGCGGCTCGAGGCCGAGCGAGGGAGCATCGGCGGCCAGGCCGTAGCGGTGCTGGGGCCGGCCGACCCCGCCACGGGCGTCGACGTGGATCTCGAGCAGGCCGACCTCCCGCATGCGCTCGAGGTGGGGACGGACCGTGTTCACGTGGAGGCCCAGGGTCGCCGCCACCTCGGTCGTGGAGCGGGGGTGGGGGGCGCGTGCCAGCTCGAGGTAGATGGCGTAGCGGGTGTTGTCCCCGAGGGCCTTGAGCACGTCGAGCCGCTCCGACCCGTCCTCCGCCTCCCGGGCGATGCGCGCCGCTGGGTCAGTCACGTGCCCCAGATTACACGGGCGGAACCGGTAATATTCAGCGCGTGGCCGACATGGCGCGACCCCTGCCCACCAACGACGACGTGATGCAGCTGCTCCGAGGGGTGATCGACCCCGAGCTGGGCAGCGACATCGTCGAGCTCGGCATGGCCCGCTCGGCCGACGTCTCCGCCGACGGCACCGTGACCATCACCATCGCCCTGACGACGTCCGGCTGTCCCCTGCGCGCCCAGATCCAGCGCGACGTCACCGCTCGCGTCCGGGACATGCCCGGCGTGACGGGCGTGAAGCTGGCCTGGACGGAGATGAACCAGGAGCAGCGCTCGGCGGCCATGGCCCGCGCCCGCTGGAACGTCCGCGACCGCGCCCCGGCCACCGCCGTGCCCGCCGCCACCAGGGTGATCTCGGTCGCCTCGGGCAAGGGCGGCGTCGGCAAGTCGTCGGTGACGGTCAACCTGGCGGCGGCGCTCGCCGCCCGAGGCCTGAAGATCGGCATCCTCGACGCCGACATCTGGGGCTTCTCCGTGCCGCGGATGCTCGGCGTGGAGGGGCGTCGCGCACCGAGCGCCTCGAGGCGAGCGAGGGCGAGCGGAAGATCGTGCCCAAGATCCGCGCCGTCGGGGAGCAGGGGGGCCGCCTCGAGGTCGTCTCCATGGGCCTCCTCGTCGAGGGCGAGGACGAGGCGCTGATGTGGCGGGGCCTCATGCTCAACCGGGCCGTGCAGCACTTCGTGGAGGACGTCAACTGGAGCGACGACCTCGACTACCTGCTGATCGACATGCCCCCGGGCACGGGCGACGTCCAACTCGGCCTGGCTCGGATGCTGCCCCAGGCCGAGATGCTCGTCGTCACCACCCCGGCACGGGCCGCCCAGAAGGTGGCCGCTCGGGCCGCGACCATGGCCCGCAAGAGCTACCTGCGCGTCTGTGGCGTCGTCGAGAACATGTCGGCCTTCGTGGCGCCCGACGGCGAGCGGCACGCCCTCTTCGGCTCCGGTGGCGGGGCCGAGCTCGCCGCCGACATCGGTGCGCCATTGTTGGCCGAGATCCCCATCGAGGCGGCTATCGCCGCCGGTGGCGACGCCGGTGAGCCCGTCGCCCTCGGTTCGAGCGTCGCCGCGGAGGCCTTCCGTGACCTCGCCGAGCGCATCGTGACCGAGGCCGTGCCCCCCGTCGACATGAGCGGCTGCTCGGCCCGGCTGCTCAACGCCTTCGACGATGCCTTCGCCGACCTGCCTCCCGCCGAGCCAGCGGGGGGCCCCGTCGCCTGAGCGAAGCGAAGCGCCCGAGCGGCGGAGAGCGGACGAGCACCGCGCGAAGCGCCCGGGCCCCTCCCCCACCGCCGGCCGTCAGGCGTCCTCGCCCCGCGGTGGAGCTTGGCCGAGCAGCTCGCTCAGCTCTCTTCCCCGCCGAGCAGCCTGAGCACGGCGAGCACGCGGCGGTTGTCCGTCGTGGAGGGGGCGAGGTCGAGCTTGGTGAAGACGCTGGCGATGTGCTTCTCGACGGCGCCGATGCTCAGCACCAGCGCCTCGGCGATGGCGTTGTTGGACCGGCCCTCGGCCATGAGGCCGAGCACCTCGCGCTCGCGGGCCGACAGCCCTTGGAGGGCATCGTCGCGGCGGTGGCGGGAGAAGAGCTGGGCCACGACCTCGGGGTCGAGGGCCGTGCCCCCACCGGCCACTCGTCGAACGGCCTCCACGAACGCGCCGACGTCGAAGATCCGGTCCTTGAGCAGGTAGCCGATCCCGCCACGCCCATCGGCCAAGAGGTCCGAGGCGTAGGCCCGCTCGATGTACTGGGAGACGACGAGGATTGCCGTCTCCGGGGCGCGCCGGCGCAGGTCGAGGGCGGCGCGGATCCCTTCGTCGCGGAACGACGGCGGCAGGCGGATGTCGACCACCGCCACGTCGGGCCGCTCGCGCAGCACCACCTCGGTGAGCGCCTCGGCGTTCTCGACCGCGGCCACCACCTCGAACCCGTTGTCACGCAGGAGCCGCTCGAGGCCGTCCCGCAGGAGGGCCAGGTCCTCGGCGATCACGACCCGCACGGCAGCTCGGCGCGCACCGTCGTCGGCCCCCCGCGCGGGCTCGACACGGTCAGCGTCCCGTCGAGCGCCTCGACCCGGCGGCGGATGCCGGTCAAGCCGGCGCCGGCGGGGTCGGCCAAGCCCCGGCCGTCGTCTGTGACCTCGACCCGCAGCGCCGGCCCCCGGCGCTCGAGGCGGACGTCGACCCGGGTGGCCTCAGCGTGCTTGGCCGCGTTGGTCAGGGCTTCGGCGACGACGAAGTAGGCAGCCGTCTCCACGGTGTCTTCGGGCCGGGGCTCGACGTCGGCGCTCACCCCGACCGCGAGCGGGGTGCGATCGGCTAGGGCCTCGATGGCCGCCCCGAGGCCCCGGTCGGCGAGCACGGGCGGACGGATGCCCCGCACCAGGTCACGGAGCTCTCGCAGGGCGTCGCCCACCCCGTCGCGGGCCTCGGTGACGAGCGCCCGGGCCCCGTCAGGGTCGGCCTCGAACTTCTGCTCGGCGAGCCCGAGGTTCATGCCGAGGGCCACGAGGCGGGCCTGGGCGCCGTCGTGGAGGTCACGCTCGATGCGGCGCAGGTCGGTCTCCTGCTGCACGACGGAGCCGGTGCGCACTGTCTCGAGGTGGTCGATGCGCTGGGTCACGACGACCACCCAGTGGGCCCCGGCGACGAGAGCCAGGCCCAGCACGGGCCACATCGGCCAGAAGTACCAGCGCGTGGTCGCCGCCCAGATGGCCACGAGCACGGCGCCGATGACGATGGACACCCCGAGGTGGGTGGCCAACGCCCGGGTCATGCCCCGGCGCCGCCACAGCGTGGGCTCGGACTCGAGCAGCTCGGCCAGGCCGTGCACGGCGAGGATGGCGACGAGGGGCATCGCCACCCAGAAGGGCCAGTAGTAGCCGCGCGTCGTGGCGACCCAGATGAAGTTGGCCACAGCCCAGGCGGCGCCGGTGGCCCCGGCGTGGAGCAGCAGGGCCCGCCGACGCTCGGCGACCGGGCGAGGATGGGCTGGCACGTCGTCACCTCGCTTCGACGGGAGGAGGGCCTCACCGATCCTGCCCCACAGGGAGGCGGCAGGGAAGAGCAGGGCGACCCCGGCCACCAGCACCGCCATGCCGACGGGAACGAGCAGGGACGCCTCGTAGAGCGAGTCGACCTGCCAGATGCCGAAGTCGATGCCGTGCCCACCGCCGTCCTCGGGGACCCACCGGTAGTGGACGGGCGCGGTGATGCCCCACAGGCCGGCGGCGGGCACGGCGATGAGCACGACGGCCATGGGCAGGCCCACGACGACCCGGAGGAGGAGGTAGGCCTGGGACCGCCAGAACGGCGGGCCGGTGAAGACGGCGGCGCCCTTGCGCCAGAACCCCCGGGCCATCGGCTGGCGGGGGCCAGCGCCCGTGCCCGCCCCGAGCAGGCGGTTGGCCAGCTCGCCCTCCACGGAGCCGAGGGCCACGACGGCGGCGCCGAACGCCACGACGACGGGCACCACCAGGGGCGTGACCGCCAGGGCGACGGTGAGCGCCCAGCCGGCGACGAGGACGATGAGACCGGCAGCAGCCATGGGGATCGCCGAGGCCTGGAAGAGCAGGGAGCGCACGGCCAGGGTCGGCCTGGTGGGCGGGCCGGCGTGGCGGGCGGGGTGGTTGGCGGTCATGTCGCCAGGGTCCGACGCGCCGGGCCCCTCGGGCGACGGTGGCTGCTGGTGTCTCCACCGGGGGGAAAACCTCCGCGCCGGCCCGACCGGGCGCCGCTGGGCCGGCGCAGCCCCCGAGATGGTGGGCCTGCTCGTTGGTTCGAGTTCGGTGGGGCCAGGTGGAGCGCCCGTCCAAGCGGG
>WHTX01000464.1 GCA_009377505.1 Acidimicrobiia bacterium | reverse complement strand
CTGCGCTCGCCAAGGCCAGGTCGGGCGGGCCGGCCCTTCGACCGGCGGGCGGGGCAGCTCCACGGCCTCGGGCGGCCCGGGAAGCGGCGAGCGGGGCGGACGATGGTGGACCAGGCCCGACGCCTGCGCCCGACCGGGGCTCGCGGCGGGGTGGCGGTCCTCGTCGCCCGAACGCCCGAAGCGCACGTGCACGCCGCCGAGCCGGGCGCGGTCGCCGTCGGGCACGGTGGACCAGGACGAGGCCAACTGGCCCGCCACCCAGGTGCCGTTGCGGGAGCCCAGGTCGCGTACCTCCACCCGGGGCGCGTCGCTGACGCGCAGCTCGGCGTGGGCCACCGAGACGGTGCCCGACTCGAGGCGCACGTCGGCACCGTCGTCCCTGCCGACGGTCACTGTCCCCGGGCCGAGGGGCACGACGCCACCGGCGTCGAGGCCCCCGACCACGTGGATTGCGGAGACGGCGCAGGGAAGGGCGGCGATGGCGGCCAGGCCGGCGACGGCGTCCGCGGCCATCGAGGAGCAGGCTGCACCGATCTCGCTCCCGTCGCGCAGGCCCGTCGCGGCCAGGGCCACCTCGCCCGACCAGGGGCGGCCATCGACGACGAGGGGGAGGTTCTCACCGAGCGCAGTGGCGAGCTCGGCGACCGTGGCACCGTCGTCGTTGACGCACACCTCGACCTGGCGGGCGTCCGGCACGGTCCGATGGAGGATCAGCATCAGCGCGCAGCGTGCGAACGACCGCTCTGTGTGGCGATGGGACTATGTTCTCGCGGTGCCCTGACGTCGCTCTCGGCGGAGGCCTGACGTCCTTCTCGGCGGAGCCCGACGTCAGCGGAGGGGGTCGAGGCGACCGCCGGCGAGGCGAGCAGCTTCCGGACAGCCGGCGAGCGCAGCCCACAGCGCCGAGGCGGAAGGGAACCGTTCGTCGAGGCGCAGCTCGACGGCGGAGTCGAGCACCGCGGCGAGCTGACGGGACACACCGAGGTCGGCGGCACCGCGTCCCCGGTCGGGCGGTCGGCAGGTGAGCAGGGCGAGGGCCGTGGCTCCCAGGCCGTACACGTCCTGGGAGAAGGCGGCTGTGGCCCCGGCCACCAGCTCGGGGGCGGCGTAGGCCCCGCTCCCGCGCCCTCGGGCCGGGTCGCCCTGCCTCGCCGCCGAGCCGAGGTCGGCGACGAGGGGCCGGCCGTCGCTGGTGAGGAGCACGTTGGCGGGCTTCAGGTCGCCGTGGACGATCCCCACACGATGCAGCGACGCGACTCCCGCGGTGATGTCGAGCAGGAGGTCGACGGCGGACGGCGCGCTCAGCGGTCCTCGGCGCAGCGTCCCGGCGAGCGACCCACCACGCGCCAGGGGCAGCACGAGCGCCACGCCCTCGACGTCGGCCACCACGTCGAGGAGGCGGACCAGGTTGGGGTGGTCGGCGGCGTCCAGTAGCCGGGCCTCGCGCTCGAGGTCGCAGCCCCGCGCCTGGCCCACCCGCCGCTTGACGGCGACGTCGGTCGCCAAGAGCCCGCGACGTCGGGCGCGCTGCACGCACGTGCCCGCCCGCCGACCGAGCACGTCACCGAGGTCGTAGCGATCGAGGCCCTCCACCTCCTCGACGTCGGCCGGGACGGCCCCTCGCTCGAGCAGGTTCACGCATCGAGGGGGTCGACGGCGACCCGCACCCGCTCGGCGGGCCGGCCCACGGCGGCGAGGACGTCGGCGAGCCCGGCCGTGCTGGGCGCCCGCACCTGGTAGCGCTCGTCGGTCGGGCCTCGCACCTCGGCACCGGCATGCTGCAGCCGTTCCGCCAGCTCGACGGCCCCCGGCCCGGACAGCACGGCCATGGCCGTCGTCGGCGGGAGCCGCAGGTTGGCCCGCCGACGGCGCTCGGCGGTGGCGAACCGGCCGGGGTCGGCGAGGAGCACCGCCCGCAACACGTCGTGCTCGGCCAGCCGCGTCTGCACCAGCAGCCGGGAGCCCCCGGCTCGACCGCCGAGGCGCCGGGCGGCCAGGGCGAGCTGGCCCAGCACCCGCTCGGCAGAGCGGTAGCGCGGTGCGAGCAGGTCGCCGTCGAGGTCGAGGAAGGCCACGAGGTCGGCCCGGTCGAGCCGGTGCAGCAGCGCTTCGGTGCCCACGTAGACGCGTCCCGGCGGCAACGGGCCGCTGTCGGCCGTGACCTCGGCGACAGGCTCGCCGAGCAGCGCCTCCACGTCCTCACGAGCACGTGACACGCCCGGGCGCAGCAGCTTTAGGCGCGTCGCCCCGCACGCCGCGCAGACGACGGGCCGCTCGTCGCGACAGCGCGGGCAGGACAGGCGCTCACGATCAGGGGCGGCCACGGCGGCGCCGCAGCGGGCGCAGGTGGCGAGCTCGCCGCAGGCGGCGCAGGCCAGCAGCCGGGCCCGGCCCCGACGGTTGAGCACCAGGGCGGCCACGCCGCCGGCGCGCAGGCGAGCCAGGAGCTGGGGGCTGTAGAGGCCGTGGCGTAACGGATCGGGGTCACGGCGCCGGTCGACCACCTCGAGGACGGGCCAGCCGCGGCGTTCGTCGGCCCGTGCCGGGCTCAGCAGCGGGGCGGCATCGAGGGCGGCGAGGCTCGGCACCGGGGAGACGAGCAGGCACGGCACCCCTACCCGCCGCGCTCGTTCGACGACGACGTCGCGGGCGTGCCAGGTAGGCGCCCGTTCGTCCTGGTAGCGCTCGTCGTGCTCGTCGAGCACGACCACCGCGGCGAGGTGGGGAGCCGGGGCCCAGGCCGCAGCGCGCGAACCGACCACGGTCGTGCCCGCGGCGGCGCCGGCCCAGCCGTCGGGGTGGTGCACCGCGGGCACCCCGGCACGGCGGAGGCGGGCGGCGAGCTCTCGCTTCCAGC
>WHTX01000078.1 GCA_009377505.1 Acidimicrobiia bacterium | reverse complement strand
AAGGCCGCAGCCGCCACCACCAGCCCCACCTAGTCTCAACCACACCCCACCCCGCCGATCACCCGGGGAACTTCGATGATCGACACTGGGGAGAACCCGCGATCGGCGGCACCGGAGTGGCACCCGGGCGGGCACGGCCTTCACGGGCACTTCGCTGTCGGTCGGTTCGTGAAACGGTCCCTGGTTGAGTCGGCCTGGCCCCACGGCTTCGTGCACATCAAGCTGCTCGGCAACCTGCCGGCTGGCTCGGACGTGGTCGAGGAGAGCCGGGTCGCTTCCCGCTACCTGGCCAAGTACGTCGGCAAGAGCCTCGGCCCTACCGGCGGGCTGCACCGCTACGAAGTGGCCCAGGGCTTCGAGCCGGTGAAGGTGCGGCTGTTCGGCCGGTCGCCCGAGGCAGCGCTCGATGCGGCCTGTGAGCTGTTCGGCCGGCCGTATCGGCACGTGTGGCGATCGAGCGACGAGCGGGAATGGTCAGGCCCCCCGGCGCTGTGGGCGGCGTGGTAGCCGTGGCGTCCTTCGAGCCGACCGCGGAGGTCGTGGCCTGGGTCGAGGAGTCCTGCGAGGCGCAGGGCGTGCCGGTGAAGGTGACCGACGTGCTGGTTGTGCGCACGGTCGCCACTCTGCTGAGCGCCGGCCGGGAGCCGGTGCCGGTCTCAGGCTTTCCACGTCGGGGTGACCCGGGCCGGGTCGAACCGGTTGAGGCCACGTCGGGCCGGGCCGATGGTGACCCGGTCGAGGACATAGGCGACGATGGCCCGTTGCCGTGACAGGGGCAGGTCAGCCCACTGGGAGCGCAGTAGGTTGGCCTGCCCCAGCCAAGGCTCGACGGCGGCCAAGCCGCTGCGGCGGTTGACCTGCCGGCGGGCGTCCGTGAGCGTTCGTTCGATGCCGTCCCGAGCCTTGATCCACTCGCGCATGGTGATGCGGCGCTGGGCGTAGGCGTCGGCCAGCTCGTCAAGCTGGGCCTCGGCGGTGCGGATGGTGTTCTCTACCGCAGCGTCTTCGTGGTCATCGGCTGGCTCGCCTCGCAGGGTGGCGGCGAGGTCGGGGGTGTCGAGGCGGTGGAGGACACCAGCCACCACGAGGGCCTCGAGCTCGTCAGCGACGATCGTGGTGCTGCCGCAACCCGCCAGGCCTGGCCCCTTGGCGCAGACGTAGCGGCGGCGTCCATCGGCTCGGGGGCGGCTCACGAGCTTCTCGCCGCAGCGGTGGCAGTAGACCATGCTCGCCAGCAGGTAGCGGCGTGCGCTGCGAGTCGTGCGGCGGGTGGGCTCGCCCAGCAGGGCCCGGAGCCGGTCGGACTGCTCGGGGCTGATGATGGCGGGCCATTCGGCCGGGCCGACGATCTCGCCCTGGTGCTCCCGGCGGCCGGAGATGCGCCCTGACATCAGCGTGGTGCGGAGCACGGTGACGGCCCACGTCCGCCCGGTGACCGAGTGGACGCCTCGCTCCTCGAGGTCTACGCACACCGAGCGCAGCGTCTCCCCGGCCAGGACCCGGGTAGCGGCTTCGCTGAGGATGCGTGCCTCCGAGGGGCGGATGGTGAGGCGGTCGGCCTCGTAGCCGAACGGGCGGGTCCCGCCACCGGAGACCTTGCCCGCCTGGGCCAGCTCGAGGTGCTTGCGGCGCAGGCGGCGGCTCTTGTCGTCGGACTCCTTGCGGGACACGGCCCCCATGATGCGGGCCATGAAGCGCCCGTCGTGGGTACCGAGGTCCGTGTCCCCGGTGACCGAGGCCAGCTCGGTGAGCCCGGCGGCGTCAACGACCTCGAAGAACTCCTCCAGCTCCTTGGGCTGGCGGTGGAGCCGATCGAGGTGCCAGACGACTACGGCGTCGACCTGGCCCTCCTTGATGTCGGCCAGCAACTGCCGGTACCGAGGCCGGTGGCGACCGCTGTAGGCGCTCACGTCGTCGTCGACCTACTCCTCGGCCACGGGCCATCCTCTCCGCTCTGCCAGGGACCGGCAGTCCTCCAGTTGCCGTTGTACGCCGAGCTGGGTGCCGTCCCGGTCCGAGGAGATCCGGGCGTAGATCGCTGCCGCTGTTGCCACGGGGTACATTGCAGCACAGTGGCCCACGCCAGAGTCCTCTCTCTCGGCGAGCTCACCGAGTCGCCAGCACCTCGAAGCGGCAGCGCGGCCCGGGCGCAGTGGCGAGGCGGGCATCGACGGTGACCAGGGGCGCGTCGAGGGCCTCGGCCAGGGCGACGTAGAGGCCGTCGTAGAACGACAGGTTGCCTCGCAGCTCCCAGGCGCGGTCGGCGAGCCGACCGGGGACCCGGTGTCGGTGACGGACGGCTCGCGCCGCCAGGCGCCTGCTCCGATCGCCGGCGACGGGAGACAGCTCGCCCCGCAGCACCATTCGGCGAAGGGCGTTGCCCACCTCGGCGTCGACGAGGTGGGGAGCGTGGCGGGCCGAGCCGGCGATGCGCCGGCGCGCCGCCGCGCCGAGCACGCCTCGGTCAGCGAACGCCGTCACCAGGACCGATGCGTCTACGACCAGGCGAGCCGTCAACGGCGGTCGGCGGCGAGGTCTCCCAGCAGGGCCTCCACCTCGACATCGGCGCCGGCGGCGCGCACGTGGTCCTCCGCTTCGGAGAAGAGCTCGTCATCGGTGGGCTCGGCGGCCCACCGCTCGATCTGGTCCCTCATGTACATCTGGATCGACTGGCCCGAGGCGCGGGCTCGACCGCGGATCACGGCGTGGGCCTGCGCCGAGAGATCTCGCACCTGGATCGTCGCCACAGCGCTACTTTAGCGCTATGGATCGTCAACGGATGTTGCCAAGTGCGGCCGGGTAATGGGGGAGCTTGCGCACGCGGCGGCTGAAACGCCCGCGGCACCAGCGCCCTAAGGTCCCGGGGGACAAGCCACCCGGGGAGGAAGACCGTGGAGTTCGACCTGATGACAGGGGGCCGCAAGCTCCGGGACGTGCAGCAGCTCGCCCGCGACGCCGAGGCCGCCGGGTTCTCCGGCCTGGTCCTCACCGAGACCGGCCGCACCGCCTACCTGAGCTGTGCCGCCGCCGGCCTGGCCAGCGAGAAGCTCCACATCGGCACCGGCGTCGCCGTGGCCTTCCCCCGCAGCCCCATGATCACGGCCAAGGTCGCGTGGGAGCTCGCCGACCTCACCGGGGGGCGCTTCGACCTCGGCCTCGGCACCCAGGTCCGCGCCCACATCGAGCGCCGCTACGGCTCCGAGTTCGCCCACCCCGGCCCTCGCATGCGCGAGTACCTCCTTGCCCTGCGCGCCATCTTCGCCGCCTTCCAGGGCACGGAGAAGCTCGACTTCCAGGGCGAGTTCTACAAGCTCAGCCTACTCCCCGCCGCCTGGACGCCCGGGCCCATCGAGCACCCGAACGTGCCCCTCTCGGTCGCCGCCGTGGGCCCGTGGATGCTGCGCATGGCCGGCGAGGTGGCCGACGCCGTGCACGTCCACCCGTTCCACTCCACCACCTACCTGAACGAGACGGTGCTCCCCACGGTGGCCGAGGGCGCGGCCAAGGCCAACCGTGACGTCGCCGACGTCGCCCTCTACATCCCCGTCTTCACCATCGTCGGGGACACGGAGGAGGAGCGCGCCCCGTTGAAGGAGCTGGCCAAGAGCCAGATCTCGTTCTACGGCTCCACCAAGAACTACGCCGGGGTGTTCGACCAGCTCGGCTTCGAGGGCACCTCGGCGAAGCTCAACGAGCGCCTCAAGGCCGGCGACACCGCGGGCATGGCCGACCTGATCACCGACGAGATGCTCGAGCACTACGCCGTCACGTCCACCTGGGACGAGCTCTCCGACCGCCTGGTCGACCGCTACCAGGGCACGGCCGCCCGCCTGATCATGTACTTCGCCGAGCGCATGGCCCAGCGCGACCCCAGCGCCATGGGCCGCTGGGGCGAGGTCGCCCGCGACGTCCGCGCCCGTGGCTGAGCCAACCGAGAGAGCCCGTTGACGGGAACACACGTTCGATCCTAGGGTGCGGGCATGCTCCACACCGCCACCCGCCTCAGCTTCGACGCCGTCGACCCCGCCCTGCTCGGGCACTTCTGGGCCCAGGTCACGGGCTACGACCTCGTCGTCAACGAGCCCGACGAGGTCCGCCTGCGGGGCGCCGCCCTCGGCCTCGACGAGCTGGTGTTCCGCGAGGTGCCGCGATGGAAGGCCAGCCCCAACCGCCTCCAGGTCGACCTCCTCAGCGACGACCTCGACGGCGACGCGTTGCACCTCGAGGCCCTCGGCGCCACCCGCGTGGCCGAGCTCGTCCGGCGAGGCGAGCGGCGCGTGGTGTTGCGCGACCCGGAGGGCAACGAGTTCGCCATCGTCGCCCCGCCCGTGGGCGGTGGGGAACCAGCGCCGGCTCCGCCAGACCCGGCCGCCGCGGCGCGCCGCCCGCGACGGCGACCCTCAGCCCGGCGTACTCAACAGGGCCCGTAGCCCCCGGCTCACCGCCTGGCCCGTCGTGGAGTGGTGGGTCTCACCGTCGAGCACCTCGAAGGTGACGCGGTGCCGGCCGTCCCCGCCCCGCGCCCGCAACACCTCGACCAGGCCACGGGCGTTCGCCCCCATGTCGAAGGCCGTCGTCGGGTTGTCCTCCGCCCCGCCCACCGAGACGTAGGCGTCCGCCCCGAGCGGCGGCTCGGTGCGGGTGAGGGCGCTGTCCCGCAGCATCGCCCGCTCGTCCCACCACAGGGACGGGCTGGCCAGCAGGTAGGCGTCGAAGGACGAGGGCTCCACGAGCAGGGTGTGCGCCCCGAAGAGCGCGGTCATCGAGTGCCCCACGAGCACCCGCGGCCCTCGCACCCGGTAGCGCTCGGCCAGCCACGGTCGAAGCTCCAGGTTGAGGAAGGCCCGCAGGCCTTCGGCCCCGCCGGTGCCGAGGGCGCCGGGGGCGGCGCCGAAGGTGGTGCCGGCCGGGAAGGGAGCCTCGGTCGGGGTGGCGTCGCGCTGGCGCAGCTGGGTCACCCGGGCCAGGTCGGTCGTCGGGTAGCCGACCCCCACCACGAGAGCCCGGGGGACCTGGCGGCCCATGGCCAGGGAGGTGGCGAGGTCGCGCACCGTGCCGAAGAGCCAATGGGCGTCGAGGACGACGATGACGGGGAAGTCCTCGCCGCCCGTGTCGTAGCGGTGGGGCAGCGCCACGGACACGAGGAACTCGTCGCCGACGTGTTCGGACGCCAAGACGGCCTCGTCCCCCGCCCACAGCTGCACGGCCGGGCAGCGTAGCCGCCCTGCCCCGACCGCAGGGCTGGTTCAGGCCAGCGGCCGGCCGAAGGGCAGGGCAGCCTGCCAGGCGCGAAGGAACGCCTCCGCCGGGGCGCAGGCGCCGAGGAAGAGCCCGTCCTCGTGGGCGGCGGCCGCCCGCACCTTCTCCGCCACCCGTTCGGCCGTCTCGGCCACGGCCGGCGCCCGCTGGTCGGACACCACGCCGGCGCCCACCAGGAACGGCCCGGCGATGGCCAGGAAGCAGGGGACGACGGCCACCCCGCCCCGTTGCAGCTGGATCATGGCCTTGGTCGTGAAGGGCACGGGGCCGATGGGGACCACGGCCTTGGCGCCGACGAACTCGGCGCCCTCGTGGGCGAGCACGCCCGGGCGCGAGCCGACGAAGAGCACCTCGGCCGGGCTGCCGAGCACGTCGGCGGCGGGGCCGGCCGCGCCGCCGAGGGCCTTGGTGAAGCCCTCACCACCGCTCGCCCACCCCTCGGCGAGGGCGCCGACGTCGAAGCCCGCGGGCTCGCTGGCCGTGCCCGCCGTGGTCGACACGGCGACGACCCGGCCACCCCTCGCGGCCACGGCCCGGGCCACGGCCAGCCCGGTGCCGCCGAAGCCCTCGATGGCCACGGTGGCACCGTCCACGGGGCAGCCCGCGGCCTCGGCCGCCGCCACCGCCCCGGCGGCCACGACCTCGTCGTGGCCGCTGACCCCGTCCTCCTCGGCCCACAACCACGACGGTCGAGGGTCTGCGGCCCGCAGCGGGGCGAGGTCGGCCTCGGCCACGCCACGCGCCGGGCCCAGGAGCAACGTGGCGGCCTCGACCCTCGGCGCCACCTCGGCCACGAAGGCGGCGAGCGCCTCGGGCCGCTCGGGCGGCTTGGCGTTGACCCCCGCTGACGCCCCGCCGGCCTGCACCTCGAAGGCGGCGAAGCTGTAGGTCACCGACCGGGCGAGGTTCGCCGCGCCCGACTGCAGGATCGAGGGGGCACTGCGCACCACCCCGACCGCGGCGGCGTCGGCCAGGTCGAGGAGGACGAAGCCCTTGGTCGACGTGAGCTTGATCGTCTCCACGGCGGCGACCTTAGACGCCGAGCCGATTTGGGCGCGATCCCGCCTGGCCGGCGGCGACGGCGGGGCCCTCAGGCCCGCGTCCGCTTGCGCAGCGCGGCCATCAGGCCGAAGAGGCCGGCCCGGTCGAGCGAGTGGTGCGCGGGGTCGAGCTCGCGGTAAGCGGCGTCCACGTTGACCGGCAGCCGCTCGCTGTCGCCGAGGTCGGCGAACTCGCCGAGGTCGATGTCGAAGCTGGCGTCCGCCACCGACATGCCAACCTCGAAGCGCTTCTTCGACTCGGCGAGCACGTACTGCAGGTAGGCCTTCACCGTCTCGGGCCCGCGCCGGTCGGTGATGGGGCCGTGCCCGGGGATGTAGAGGTCGACGTCGAGGCCGAGGAGCAGGTCGCAGGCCGCGACCCAGTTGGCGTAGGGGCCGGCCCACACGATGGGCGTGCCGTGCACGAAGAGGATGTCACCGGCGTAGACGACTCGCCGTTCGGGCAGGTGGACGATGACGTCGCCGCCCGTGTGGGCCGGGCCGACCTCGATGAGCTGCGCCGTCGTGCCTGCCCCCTCGACGCTCAGCTTCCCGGTGAAGGTGCGCGTGGGCAGCGTCGGGGTGATGCCCCGGAAGTCGAAGGGCCCGAAGGCCTCGCGCACGAAGGCGGAGAGGTCCGGGCCGAGGTCGGCCTCGACCATGGCGGCCAGCACGGCGGGGGGCACGTCGGCCATCTCCTCGGCGGCCCGCTCGGCGGCGATGATCTCCGCGCCCTCGACGAGCTGGTTGCCATAGCAATGGTCGCCGTTGGCGTGCGTGTTCACCAGCGTGCGGATGGGGCTCGCCCCGGTGAGGGGCGCCATCGTGTCGAGCATGTCCCGGGTGAGGGGCAGGTCGAAGAGGGTGTCGACGAGGAGCGCCTCGCCGCCCCCGACGACGAGGCCGGCGTTGGACCAGCCCCAGCCCCCGTCGGGCTGGAGGTAGGCGAAGCAGCCGTCGGCCACCTCCACCAGGCCCTTGTGGTAGTCACGGTCGTGCAGGGCCAGTGCGGCCATGGCGGTCCCCCTTCGTGTGGACGCGTCTCTCTCAGTCCGTGGTGACGTCGTTCTCCAGGCGGCCCACGCCGCTGATCTCCACGACGACCTTCGAGCCGGGGACCAGGTAGCGGGGCGGCGTGCGCCGGTCGCCGACCCCGCCGGGCGTGCCCGTGGCGATGACGTCGCCCGGCTCGAGCGTGGTGAAGGTCGAGCAGAACGCGATCAGCTCGGCCACCGAGAAGGTCATGAGCGCCGTGCTCGCCCGCTGGAGCACGTCCCCGTCGACGATCGTGCGCAACTCGAGGGCCTGGGGGTCGGGCACCTCGTCGGCGGTGAGGAGCCAGGGCCCGAAGGACCCCGAGGCGTCGAAGTTCTTCCCCGGCGTGAACTGGGAGGCCTTGCGCTGCCAGTCGCGCACCGAGCCGTCCATGAAGCAGCTGTAGCCGGCGACGTGGCCGAGCGCGGCGTTGGTGGCGATCCGCCGCCCCCGCCGTCCGATGACGACGGCCAGCTCGCCCTCGTAGTCGAAGCGCTCCGTCTCCCGGGGCCGGGTGAGGGCCACGCCCGTGCCCGACAGCGAGGACGGGTAGCGGGTGAAGATCGTCGGGCTGGCGTTGGGCTCGCGGCCCGTCTCGACGCGGTGCTCGTCGTAGTTCACCCCGGCGCAGAGGATGCGGGCAGGGTCGGTCACCGGAGCCAGCAAGGTCACCCTCGCCGCGCCCAGCGACGAGGCGGCTGCGCCGGTCCCGCCGACTGCGCCGGTCCCGCCGGCTGCGCTGGCGAGGGCCGCACGGGCCTCGTCGAGGGCGCCGTCGGCCAGGAGCGCCCGCACGCTCGGGTAGCGCGACCCGAGGACGGCGCCGAGGTCGACGAGGCGGTCGGCGTCGTCGAGCGCGCCCCAGCTCGCCCGCCGGTCGCCGTCGATGAAGCTCACGAGACGCACCGCGCCATCATGGCTGACGGCCGGGGCCGGATGGGCGCCCGGCTGCACCTGAACCGTAGATTGAGCCGGTCGAGACGGCCGGATGACGGGGGAGGCGATGGTGGGGCGCCGGGGTGTGTTCCGCGGCTGGGGGGTGGTCGCCGGGCTGTTCGTGGTGCTGATGATGTCCTCCGGCCTGGGCTTCTACGCGCAGTCGCCCTTCCTCAAGGCCCTGGTCGAGGAGAACGGCTTCTCCTCGGGGCTGACCGGCGCGGCCACCGGCCTCTTCTTCCTCAGCTCGGGCATCACCGGCTACCTCACCGCCGGCCTGATCAACCGGATCGACGTGCGCTGGGTGATCTGTGTCGGCGCCTGCCTCGCCGCCGTCGCCCTCGTCCTCCTCGGCCAGGTGCACAGCGAGTGGCAGATGTTCGCCGTCAACGCCTTCTTCGGGGTGGCCTTCGCCCTGTGCGGCCTCGTGCCCGCCACCACCGTCGTGGCCAGGTGGTTCGTGAAGCGCCGCTCGGTCGCCTTCTCCATCACTTCCACCGGCCTGTCGGCCGGCGGGATCGTCGTGACCCGCTACGCCGCCACGGCCATCGACTCCCGAGGCCTGGCCGCGGTGACCCCGTGGCTCGGCCTGGTCTGGGTGGCGGTGACCGTACCGGCGGCGCTGCTGCTCGTGCGCTCGTCCCCCCAGGCCCTGGGCCTGCTGCCCGACGGGGACACGGTGCTGCCGTCGGCGCCTGGCGCGGCCTCCGGCCCGCCCGAGGAGCCACCGGGGGCGACCTTCGGCGAGGCCCGCGCCACCCGCTTCTACCGGCTCCTCACCGTGTCCTACGTGTTCGTCATGCTGGCCCAGGTGGGCGCGCTGGCCCACCAGAACCGCCTCGGCAGCGTCCGGGTGTCCGACGCCGTGGGCGCCCTCGCTGTCTCGGTCACGGCCGGCGCCAGCGTGGTCGGGCGCCTGGCCGGCGGGGTGATCGTCACCCGGTTCCCCGCCCGCTGGCTCATCACCATCCTCATGGCCGTCCAGGGCGTGGCCCTGCTCATGTTGGCCGGTGCCGAGACCCGCTCGGCCGTGCTCCTCGCGTCCCTCGTGCTCGGCATCTCGGTCGGCAACCTGTTGATGCTCCAGCCGCTGATCCTGGCCGAGACGTTCGGCATCCGTGACTACAGCCGCGTCTACAGCTTCTCCCAGCTCGTGACGACGATCGGCGTGGGCCTGGGCCCCATGGTCGTCGGCTTCGTGGACGACGCCTCCGGCTATGGGCTGGCGTACACGCTGGCCGGGGCTTCTTCGGTCGTGGCCCTCTTCCTCTTCGCCTTCGCCGGGCCGCCGAGTCGTTCGTCCGAGCCCGAGGCGAGCGCGCCCGCCGTCGAGCGACCCCGTGTGGCGACACCCACCGCGTCGGCGACATGACGCAGCGCGCGTTCCACGCTCCCACCAAAACCGAGCGCGCTCATCGACTCGCGCTATGGTGCGGCGGGCTGGATCGGCGGGGGTCAGCTTCGACCGGAGGAGTCGATGCCAGGATGGGACGCCGACCGAACCCGCAGCGGAAACAGGACCTGCTCGACGAGATCGTCGTCTACCTCGGTGAGACGGGGATCGGGGACCTGTCGCTGCGCCCCCTGGCCAAGTGCCTGGGGACGAGCACGTACACGCTGACCTACCAGTTCGGCTCGAAGGACCAGCTGGTCAGCGACGCGGTACGCCACGCGCTCGAGTTGCGCCGCCAGTCGGTGGCCGAGCTGGCCGACGGCGAGGCCGGCCCGGCCGAGCTCGTGCGGCGCCTGTGGAGCTGGTCCACGCACCCGCCGAACCTGCGCCTGGTGCGCATGCTGCTCGAGGCCACCACGCTGGCGCACACCCAGCCGGCCGTGTTCGGCGACGTCGGTCGCCAGGTCGTCTCCGAGGGCGTCGGGCTCCTGAGCCAGGCGCTCGAGCGGGCCGGGGCCACCGCCACGGAGGCCGACCGGGGGGCGACCCTGGCCTACGGGACGCTCGTCGGCCTGCAGATGGACCTCATGGCGACGGGGGAGCGTGACCGCTCCGAGCTGGCCGTCGAGGAGCTGTGCCGCTCGCTCGAGGAGGAGGGCGGCGTCGTCGACGTCACCGACCTCGTGGCCGAGCGGGCCCGCCAGCCGGCGGGCGCGTGACCCACCGCACCCCGCTCTCCGTCCGCTTCTCCGAGGTCGACCCCTACCAGCACGTCAACCACGCCGTCTACGTCGTCTACTTCGAGGAGGGGCGGACCCAGGCCCTCGCCGCCGTCGGGCTCGACCTCGCCGGCCTGCAGGCCCAGGGCCAGCAGATCGTCATCGTCGACCTGAAGGTCCGCTACCGGGCACCCGCCCACCTCGGCGACCAGCTTGTCGTCGAGACCGCCGTGGGCGAGGTCCGGGGCGCTTCCACCTGGTTCCACCAGCGGGTGATGCGGGGAGACACCGTGCTCGTCGAGGCCGAGGTCCGCGGCGGGCTCACCGACGCTGACGGCCGCCCCCGCCGCCTGCCCCCCGCGTTCCTCGAGCGGCTCGAGCGCCTGCGGCCAGCGACCCGGTGACGGTGCCGACCGGGCGGGGGCAGCCACCGACCGGCGGGAGGGACTGGCTGATCGTCGGCGCCGGCTCGGCCGGTGGCGCCGAGGCGGCCCGGTAGGGTCCGCGTCCTGGCCGGGGGGTTACCGGCCCGAACAGGGGGGAGTGCTGTGGCCGACAAGGTGCTCTACGAGCGGGACGGCCGGGTGGCGACGATCACCTACAACCGGCCTGAGGCGCTGAACGCCGTCAACCAGGAGCTGCGCGACGACCTCGACGCCGCCTGGGCCCGGTTCCGGGACGACGACGAGGCATGGGTGGCGATCGTGACCGGCGCCGGCCGGGCCTTCTGCGTCGGGCACGACCTCAAGGGCGGCGCCGTGCCCCGGGGCACCACGCACTGGGAGACGCCGAGCCTGACCTCTCTCGAGAACGGTGTCGAGGTGTGGAAGCCCGTCATCGCCGCGGTGAACGGCTACGCCCTGGGCTTCGGGCTGACGCTCGTGTCCGCCTGCGACTTCGTGATCGCCGCCGAGGGCGCCGAGCTCGGCTTCCCCGAGGTCCGCTTGGGCGTGCCGACGATCCAGGGCTCGGTGCGCATGCCGGCCCGCGTCGGCTGGCAGAACGCCATGGAGCTGCTGCTACTCGGCGAGCGGGTGTCGGCGCAGCGTGCCCAGGAGATGGGCCTCGTGGGGAAGGTGGTGCCCACCGACGAGCTGCTCGCCGAGGCCCGAGCGCTGGCCGACCGGTTGTGCCGCTCGGCGCCGCTCGCCGTGCGGGCCACGAAGGAGGTCGCCTGGCGCGCCCAGCAGCTGCCCTTCGTGGAGGCCGTGCGCTTCGGGGAGACGGTCCGCCGCGTGGCCCAGGCGACCGAGGACGCACGCGAAGGGATGGCGGCGGCGCGGGAGCAGCGCGAGCCGGTCTGGCGCTCGCGCTGAGGGCTCCCGCCCCCGGTGTTCGCCGGACTGGGCCGGGCTCAGCCGGCCATGCCCTCGGCGACGAGGCGCTCGAGGGCGAGCTCGGGGTGGTCGGCCTCGACGCGGTCCAGCCAGTACGGCGACTCGAAGAGCGCCAGGCGGGTGCCGTCTGCTCGCTGCAGCACGGCCACGCCCCGCATGCGCCGCAGCTCGGCCTCGGAGGCCTCGTCGGTGCGCCGGGCCACCTGGTAGTTCGTGGGGCTGAGCTCGACGGGGGCACCGAACTCGTGCTCGAGGCGCCAGGTGGCCACCTCGAACTGCAGCCGGCCGACGGCGGCCAGCACCGGGGCCTGGTCGCCCATGTCCTTGTCCCGCAGGACCTGGACCACGCCCTCCTCGTCGAGCTGGGCGATGCCCCGCCGGAACTGCTTGTAACGGCCGATGTCGCGGGGGCGGGCCACGGCGAAGTGCTCGGGGGCGAAGGAGGGGATGGCGGGGAAGGTCACCGGCTCCCCGGCCCACAGCGTGTCGCCCACCCGCACCTCGGTGGCGTTGACCAGCCCGACGACGTCTCCGGGGAACGCTTCCTCGACGGTGTCGCGGTCCTGGCCGAAGAGGGTGTGGGCGTACTTGGTGGAGAAGGGCTTGCCGGTACGGCCGTGCACGACGGGCATGCCCCGCTCGAAGCGGCCCGAGCACACCCGGACGAAGGCCACCCGGTCACGGTGGGCGGGGTCCATGTTCGCCTGCACCTTGAAGACGAAGCCGGAGAAGGGGGCGTCGAGGGGGCGGCGGTGCCCGTCTGCGTCTTCGCGGGGCTCGGGGGAGGGGACGAGGTCGGCCACGGCGTCGAGGAGCTTGCCCACGCCGAAGTTGGTGAGGGCCGAGCCGAAGAAGGCGGGGGTGGACTCGTTGGCCAGGAACGACTTGACGTCGAGGTCAGCGCCCACCTCGCCGAGGAGCTCGACCTGGTCCTGGGCGGTGTCCCAGTCCAGGCCTTGCTCGGATACGCCGACCACCTCGGGGGCGACGGAGGCGCCGCGGGCCACCCGCTCGAAGCGGGTGTACTCCCCGGTGCGGCGGTCGATCACGCCGCGGAAGTTGCCGGCGTCGCCCACGGGCCAGGTCACGGGGGCGACGGGCAGCCCGAGCACCTGTTCCACTTGGTCGATGAGCTCGAGGGGGTCGAGGCCGGGCCGGTCCCACTTGTTCACGAACGTGAGCAGGGGCAGGTGCCGCTCGCGGCAGACCTCGAAGAGCTTGAGCGTCTGGGGCTCGATGCCCTTGGCGGCGTCGAGCACCATGACGGCGGCGTCGCAGGCGGCGAGCACGCGGTAGGTGTCCTCGGAGAAGTCCCGGTGGCCGGGGGTGTCGACGAGGTTCATGACGCGGTCCCGGTAGGGGAAGGTCAGCGCCGCCGAGGTGATGGAGATCCCCCGCTTCTGCTCGATCTCCATCCAGTCCGAGGAGGCCGCCCGTCCTCCGGAGCGGGCCTTGACCGACCCCGCTCCTGTCAGCGCCCCGCCGTAGAGCAGGAACTTCTCGGTGAGGGTGGTCTTGCCGGCGTCGGGGTGGGAGATGATGGCGAAGGTGCGGCGCCGGGCAGCCTCGGTGGCGGCACGGCCCGGGGCGGCAGCGGGCACCGGGCCAGGCTACCTGTTGCCATGGCCCCACCCGGTGGGGTGCTCAGCCGCGGGGCAGGTGGGGCAGGACCTTGTCGGCGAACAGCTCCATCGAGCGCATCACCTTGGCGTGGGGCATGTCGCCGACCTGGAACTGCGCCATGAGGATGCCGGCGCCGCACTCGGCCATGTTGGCCACGATGCGCTCGCCCACCTGCTCTGGTGTGCCGATGAGCGGCGCCCCGGCGGAGAGCGTCGGCCCGCCGGAGGCGGCGAGCTGGCGGGAGATCTCGAGGCGGCGGGAGAACGCGGTGGGCGTCGTGTAGCCGGGCGGGAAGAAGATGGGCAGCGGCAGGGCGAAGCTGCGCTCCCGGAAGTAGCGCATGTGGGGCTCGATCTCGGCCTCGGCCTGGCGGGGGTCCTCGTGCACGTGGACGAGGGAGGTGAAGCCGAACTGCTCGGGACCCGCTTCGTAGCCGAACTGCTCCGAGGCGTAGCGCCGGTAGGTGTCGTAGAACTGCTTGAGCCGCTCCATGGGCACGAACGTGCAGGCCAGGGGGTAGTGGTGCTCCGCCGCCCACTCGAGGGTCTCCTCTGAGCCCTGGGAGGGCACGAAGATCGGCGGGTGGGGCTGGGTGAGGGGGCGGGGCCACACGTTCACGTAGCGGTACTGGAAGTGGTCGCCGTCCCAGGGGAAGGGACCGGGGGTGGTCCAGGCCTTGACGATGAGGTCGTGGGCCTCGAAGAAGCTCGATCGGGAGCGCGACGGGTCGAGGTTGAGCGAGTGGTACTCGGCGCCGATGCCCCGCACGAAGCCGGAGATGACCCGCCCGCCGGAGAGCACGTCGAGCATGGCCACCTCCTCGGCCACGCGCAGGGGGTTGCGGCGCAGGGCGATCCCGTTGCCGAGGATGGCCAGCTTCGCCTGGCGGGTGCGGGAGATGAGGGCGGCGGCCATGATGTTGGGGCTCGGCATGAGGCCGTAGGCGTTCTGGTGGTGCTCGTTCACGCAGATGGCGTCGAAGCCCACCTCGTCGGCGAAGACGAGCTGGTCGAGGTACTCGCCGTAGAGCTGGTGGCCGAGCTCGGGGTCGTACTCGCTGTTGGGGTAGACGACCCAGGACGAGCCGTACTTCTCGCGGACGTCGGGGTCGATGTTCGGCCAGGGCATCAGGTGGAAGGCGTACAGCTGCACCGGGCTCAGCTCCTCTCGTTGGCGGCGCCCGCCGAGCCGCCCGCCGGCGTTCCCGTCGATTCGACGTCGATTCGCCGTGCCGCCCCGCCGATTCGCCCCGCCGTCGATTCGACGTCGATTCGCTGAGCGAAATCCCAGGTCAAGGCGGCGATCGCTGCGGGGCTGTCGACGGTGGCGAGGTGCCCGGCGCCGTCGAGGACCACGGCGCCGTCGAGGCCCAGCCCCCTCGCCAGCTCGTGGCCGTGGGCTGGGGGCAGCAACCGGTCAGCACCACCCCACACCACCAGCGCGGGACAGCTCACGTGGTGCAGCCGCCGGGCCAGGCGATGGTCGTAGGGCCGTTCCCACATCAGCCGGGCCTGTGCCCCCTGCTCGGCCCACAGCGCCGTCGCCGCCTCGATGGAGCCGGTGATGGGGTCGACGGCGGCGCCGTCGAGGCCGCCCGAGAGGTAACCCTGCGCCTCGGGCGCGGCCAGCATGAAGAGGTCGGGCATCGGGCCCCACGGGCCTCAGGCCCAGCGCCCCGACCAGCACCACCCCGGCCAGCAGGTCGGCGCGGCGCACGGCGAGGTCGAGCGCCATCCACCCTCCGAGGGAGACGCCGACCACGAGGGGGGCGCGCACCCCGAGCGCGGCGAGCAGGTCGACGTGGTGGAAGGACAGGTCCTCCACGCCGTCGAGCCAGTCGGGGAGCTCGGTCCCCCCGAAGCCCGGCGCCACCGGCGCGTACACGGTGAACGTGGCGGCCAGGGCCTCGTGCACCTCGGCCCAGGCCGAGGTGTCCCCCTCGCCGTGCAGGTACAGCAGCGGCGGCCCGCTCCCCGCCACCTGCACCGGCGTCGGCCACCCGGCCACGTCGACGATCGTGCGCTCCACCTCGTCCCCCTCTCCCGAGCCCCGTGCGGGCTCAGGGCGCGTCGTGGCCTGCCTGTTCGCCCGTCGTCTTGGCGTAGTTGCGGTTCATGAACCAGCGCAGGTACTCACCGTAGGTGGTGGGCTCATAGCGACAGGGGCGCTCGGCGTCGACGCAGGTGGGCAGGCACTCGATGGGCACGTCCACCCGGGGGTCGTAGAAGAAGGGGATCGCATAACGGTCCCGCCCCGAGGCGTTGAGCACCCGGTGCGCGGTGGAGAGGAACCGGTCGTTCGTCCAGCGCCGCAACGTGTCCCCCGAGTTCACGAGGAAGCTCTGCGCCAGGGCCGGTGGGCGCACCCAGTCGTGGCCCTCGGGCCGGATCTCCAGCCCGGCCACCTCGTTGTCGGGCAGCAGCGTCATGAAGCCCGAGTCGGTGTGGGGAGCGAGGCCCCACTGCTCCTCCTCGTGCGCGACGACCGGGTAGTGCGACATCCGCAGCGTGAACTGGGCGTCGTCGAACTTGTCGTCGAAGAAGGTGGGCGGCAGCTCCAACGCGCCGGCGTAGAGCGGCAGTAGCCGGCGGCCGAGGGCCTCCATGGCCTCGCAGTAGCGCAGCACGGCGTCACGGAACCCGGGGACGAGCGCTTCGGGCGGCCACTGGTTGAGGGTCCCGCGGAAGGGCTCGCCGGCCAGCACGTGGGGGTCGTCAGCCGTCCGCTCCCGGTGCACGAAGTAGGCGGCGTTCAGGTTCGGCTTGCGCACCTCGCCGGCGATCTTGGAGGCGTAGGACGTGCCACCGCCGAGGCGCAGGTAACCACCCCGGTTGCGGCCGAAGGGGATGCCCTCCTTCACCTCGTCCTCGAGGGCGTGCAGCCGGCGGGCGCCCTCGTCGACCTGGTGCACCAGGCGCCAGTCGACCCCGTGGTCGACGACGAAGAAGAAGCCGACCTCCTCGAGCGCGCCTTGCAGCTTCCTCGAGAGGTCCTCCTCCGCCCCCGGCGCCCCGGCCAGGAACGGCCCGAGCTCGAGCACGGGGATGAGGTCGGTCTCCGTCAGCGTCACGGTTCCCCCCACGGTCCGCAGTGGGGGGATCCTCGCACAGCCGCCCTCCGGCCGCTACGGCGCCTCGTCGAGGCGACGGGCTCGGACCGGCGCCCCCGGACGCGGGGACCGGGCCGACCCGGTGGGCCGACCCGGTCACCGCAGCAGGGCGAGAACCCTGCTGTCATCGGGGAGGATGCGGTCATCATCGCGACCCGGCCCGAAAGCCGACCGAAAAGCCCGCGGTCGGTCGCCCAGCCGATCGGCCGCTCACTCGCGGCGGCGGGTCGTCACCGCCCAAGCGGCCAGCCAGGTGGTGAGGGGCACCGAGGCCACGAGCCCGATGCTGCCGACCAGGGTGCGCACGACCTCGGTGGCCACGACCTCCCCGGTCAGTACGTCCCGCACGGGCCTGGCCGTCTGGGTGAAGAGCAGCAGCAGGGGCAGGGAGGACCCGGCGTACGCCAGCACCAGCGTGTTCACCGTCGAGGCGATGTGGTCGCGGCCGACCTCGAGGCCTCGGCGGTACAGTTCGCCGCGCCCGAGAGCGGGGTCGGCGCTGTGGACCTGGCTGACGGTGGACACCTGGGTGACGGTGACGTCGTCGAGAACGCCGAGGGAGCCGATGACGATGCCGGCGAGGAGCACGCCCCGCAGGTCGATGTCGCCCGAGGTGGCCCGGAGGAACCCCGACTCCTCCGAGGCGAACCCGGTGAGCTGGGTGAGGCGGACGAACAGCCAGCCCAGGAGCCCGGTGAGGGCGAGGCTGGCGAGCGTGCCGGCCAGGGCGACGGTCGTGGTGTCGGTCACCCCGTGGGTGACGTAGAGGGCGACGAAGGCCAGCAACGCGGCGGCGACGACGACCACGGCCAGGGCGTCGCTGCCCCCGAGGAGGGCGGGGAGCACGAAGGTGACGAGGGCGACCACGCTGGCCGCCACGCCGAGCAGCGCCCGCAGCCCCTTCCAGCGCCCGAGGGCGACGACGGCGAGGGCGAACAGCACGGCGAGGAGGACGAGAGGGCGATCTCGCTCGAAGTCGCTGAACTGGTAGCGCTGTTGGGGGGGCGCCTCGGGGGCGTGGGAGAGCACGATCCGGTCGCCCAGCGAGAGCGACGCGCCGATCCCACCGCCCACCATCTGGAAGCGGGCGACCTCGCCCTTGGTCGTCCCCGAGGTGACCTCGGCGGTGACGCGCACACAGGCCGGGGCGTCGGTCGAGCCGCCGATCCCGGCACAGGTCTCGGGGTCGATGGCCACGACCCGGGCCTTGACGAGCTCGACCCGCAGCTCGAAGTCGCTCTCGCCGGGCTGCGCCCGGCCGGGCCACAGCACGGCCAGGCCGACGAGCGCGGCGATGCCGACGAGCGTCACCGCCAAGACCAAGAGGCTCCGCGCCCGGCGATCGGCGATCACCTAGCTTCCCGTCAGCTCCCCGTGGGCGTGGTCGCCGCTCACGCCGGGACGGTAACGCCCGCGGTGGCGGCCGCGCCCAGCCGTGGTGCTGGACCGGGGTGCCGGGGCCGGGGTGCCGGGGCCGGGGGGGGGAGAGCCTCAGTTCGCCGTCG
>WHTX01000463.1 GCA_009377505.1 Acidimicrobiia bacterium | reverse complement strand
GGCACGCCGGGCACGCACCCGAGCCCCGACGCCAACGCACTAGACGGCGATGCCTACGAGCGCCCCGATGACGGCGCTGATGCCCATGGCCAGCGCCCCGCCGGCCGTCACCCGCAGGGACGCACGACCACGGGGCGCACCACCGGCCTGGCCGCCGAGGGCCCCGAGCACGGCGAGGGCGACCAGCGTGACGAACACGACCACCCCGCTCCTCGCCGCGGCGCTGGGCGCCAGGAGGAGGGCGGCAATGGGCGCCACAGCACCGGCGGCGAAGGCGGCCGCCGAGGCCAAGGCCGCCTGCAGGGGCCGGGCCATGGTCATCTCGTTCAGCCCCAGCTCGTCCCGGGCGTGCGCCCCGAGGGCGTCGGCCCTGGTCAACCGGTGGGCGACCTCTCGCGCCAGCCCAGGATCGAGTCCCCGCTCCACGTAGATCTGGGTCAGCTCGGCCAGTTCGGACTCGGGCTCCTCGGACAGCTCCTGGGACTCCCGAGCGATGTCCGCCCGCTCGGCGTCGCGTTGCGAGCTCACCGAGACGTACTCCCCCGCCGCCATCGACGTCGCCCCGGCCACCAGGCCGGCCAGGCCCGCCACCAGCACGGCGCTGCGCTCGGCGTCGGACGCGGCCACCCCCACGACCAGCGCTGCCGTGGACACGAGGCCGTCGTCAGCGCCCAGGACCGCCGCCCGCAGCCACCCAACCCGGGTGCTGCGGTGGACCTCCCGGTGCTGGTGGACACCGAAGCGGGCCATCACATCCCGGTGACGGGCAGCGACGGCGGGCGCCGCAGGACCAACGGGCCGGTGGCGTCGCGCACGACCGCCCCCGCCGTGCCCCCGAGCATCGTGGCCGCCAGGGAGCTGCGCCCATGTGTGGCGAGCACCCCGACCGTGGGCACGGCCCCGAGGAAGTCGACCAGGGCTGCCCTCGGGTCGTGGCCCCGCACCACCACGCCCCGGGCCTCCGCCCCCGCCCCGCCGGCCTCGGCCTCGAGCACTCCCACCAGGGCCTCGTCCCCCTCGTCGTGGGCGGCGGGGGCATCGGAGGAGGCCCTGACAACGACGAGGGGCATCGTGAGGATCCGCGCCCAGCGGACGGCCTCGGCCAGCAACGCCGTGGCGTGCTCGCTGCCGTCGACGCACAGTGCCACCCGCTCGGGCGCCACGGCGGCCGACGCCTCGGGGCCGTACACGACAGTGGCGCGGCCCGACCAGGCGAGGTAGTCACTGGTCGTCGAGCCGAGAAGGGCGGCGCCGATCGCACCTCGCCCGTGCGAGCCGACGCAGGCGACGGCCTGGCCGAGCTCGGCCACCCGCTCGGCGATGAGCTTCGCGGGGCGGGCCGGTGCCCGGCCCAAGTGCGCGGTGGACGCGGCGGCGCCGAGTTCACCGGCCAGCACCTCGACCTCCTCCGCCACCCCCGGCGAGATCTCCTCGATGCCGAGGTCGGCTCGGAACAGGTGCAGCGCCGCGCCCATGGCCTCGGCCAGCACCCGCGCCGACCGGGCCGCCCGCCGGGCCCGGTCCGACCCGTCCACCCCCACCACCACGTGGCGGTAGGGCGCCAGCGTGCCTGCGGTCGGCTCGGTCACCGAGCACCTCCTGGTCGCGGGGCGGGCGTCGTGGCGCCGCCCGCGCCGGGCGCCGCCGCCTCGCCGGCTTCGAGCAGCAGGCGGCCCCGTACCAGGAGCGCGATCGCGGCCGCACCGGCGGCGAGGGCCACGACGATGGCGGCCCAGGTGGCGGGGCCGGGAACGTCGAGGGCGAAGAAGTCCCGCGCCGCGGGGACGACAATGGCCAAGGACGCGCACGCAGCCATGGCCGCCACCAGCACCACCCGGGCCGCGGTGAGCGGCCGCGCCACCTCGAGCAGGATCATGAGCGACATGCCGAGCAGCACGATGGTCGCCGCCGTCTGGGACTCGAGCTGGGTGGCGTCGTCGGCGAGGCGCGTCCAGCCGTAGGTGGCGAGCACCGTGATGGCCACGAGGGGCCCGCTCACGAGGACGAAGCGCAGCACCCGGCCCTCGAACCCGGGCCGGGCACGGCGGCGGGCCGGCGCCAGGGCGAGGAAGAAGCCGGGGATGCCGATGGCGAAGGCCGAGACGAGGGTCAGGTGGCGGGGCAGGAAGGGGTAGGTGACGGCTAGTGCCCCGGTCACCACGGCGAACACCACGGCGTAGATGGTCTTGGTGAGGAAGAGGTTGGCGACCCGCTCGATGTTGGTGATCACCCGCCGCCCCTCGGCCACCACCGCCGGCAGCGAGGCGAAGGACCCGTCGAGGAGCACGACCCGGGCGACGGCCCGGGTGGCGGCTGTGCCGTTGCCCATGGCGATGCCCAGGTCGGCGTCCTTGAGGGCGAGCACGTCGTTCACCCCGTCACCGGTCATGGCCACGACGTGGCCCCGAGCCTGGAGCGCGCCGACCATGGCCTGCTTCTGCTGGGGGGTCACCCGGCCGTACACGGTGCGACCGGCCAGCACCTCGGCGAGCTCGTCCCCGCCCGTCGGCAGCCGGCGGGCGTCGTAGGGGTCCTCCGCACCGGGGACGCCGACCCGGCGGGCGACCGCCCCCACCGTCGCCGGGTTGTCCCCGGAGATGACGCGCAGCTCGACCCCCTGGCGGCAGAAGTAGTCGATGGTGTCGGCCGCCTCGGCGCGGACCTGCTCCTCGAGGACGACGACGGCGACGGGCACGAGGTCGGCGGGCAGCGCCTCGCCCGCCAGCCGCTCGGCCCGGGCCACGAGCACCACCCGCCGGCCCGCGGCGGCCTGCGCCTCGACCGTCGCGGCCACACCGCCCCCCACGCCCGCCGCCACCACGGCTCCGGCCACGCCGTCCCCGCCGGCGGCAACGGGGCCAACGCCGCCCGCCGCGCCGTC
>WHTX01000462.1 GCA_009377505.1 Acidimicrobiia bacterium | reverse complement strand
GCGTGGCCGGGGCTTCGCGGGCTACCGCAACCGCCCCGAGGCGACGGCCGAGGCCATCGACGCCGAAGGCTGGTTCCGCACCGGGGACCTCGGTCGCTTCGACGAGGCGGGCTACCTGGCCATCGTCGGGCGAGCCAAGGAGCTGATCATCTCCGGCGGCTACAACGTCTACCCGCGCGAGGTCGAGGACGTGCTGCGCCTCCACCCCGCCGTGGCCGACGCCGCCGTCGTGGGCACACCGGACCCGGGCTGGGGCGAGGTGGTCACCGCCTTCGTCGAGGCCACCGAAGAGGTCGGCGGGGACGAGCTCAGCGCCTTCGTCGGCGCGCGCCTCGCCGCCTACAAGCGACCCCGGCTCGTGCACCTCGTGGACGCTCTGCCCCGCAACGCGCTGGGCAAGGTGCAGAAGCACCTGCTCGACCCGGTCTGACCAGGTCGAGCCAGCGAGGTCGAGCCAACAAGGTCGAGCCAACAAGGTCGAGCCAACAAGGTCGAGGCCCCTGGTGAGGACGCCGTCGGGCGCAGGTGACAGCTCGTCAGTTCGTAGCGAGGTCCTCGTTGTCGAGGGCGAACAGGTTGTTGAGTGCGTCGACGTACCACTCGGCCTCGACCATGTTGCGGCCGGGCACGGCCCCGAGCAGGGCATCGATCGCCTCGAGGATCGAAGGCTCACCGGTGGCGAGCAAGCGGAGGTCGAGGAGTGCGTCGACGACGCGGGACCGGTCGAGGAGCTTGCCGTCGACGGAGTCGAGCAGTTCGCCAATGGCGTCGTGCGTGGGCGTCGAGGTGGACATCTGCGGAAAACCTCGTGGGGTGGGGGGTTCGGGGCCGTCAGAAGACTCGTACCCAGCGGCGCTGGTAGTGCACCGTCCTCATCGGCTGTAGGGGGGCCTGCCTTGACCAGCTTGGCCCACTCGGGCGGGCAATGGCGATCAGGGCTCGGCCAGCGCCGGCTCGACGGGGCCGGGAACGGCGCCGCCACGCGGCGGGCAGGCCTCCATGACCAGGCTCATGGCGTCGGCGAGGGTAGCGAGCTGGCGGGGCGTGAAGCGGTCGACGAAGTGCTGGCGGACGTGGTGGAGGTGGCTCGGCGCGGCGGCGACGAGGCGTTCGTACCCGGACGGAGTGAGCACGGCGAAGCTGCCACGGCGGTCGGACGGGCAGCGCTCCCGGCGGACGAGGTCGTCGCGGGCCAACCGGTCGACACGGCGGGTGAGCCCGCTGGGCGAGAGGTCGAGGGCCTCGGCCAGCTCGCTCATACGGGCACGGTGGCCGGGTTCCTCGGACAGGTGCACCAGCACCTCGTAGTCAGCGAGGGCCAGGACGCAGTCGCGCTGCAGCTCGGCGTCGAGGGTGCCCATGAGGCGGCTCGTCGCGCTGACGAGGGTGCGCCACGCCCGCATCTCCTCGGGGCTGAGCCAGCGGATCTCCTCCACGCCACCACTGTAGTTCGGGGGCCCACCTCTTTGCCGGCGCAATCACCTTGCCCGGACTGCGTCGGCCGTCGGCGAGTTGCCGCTGGTCGGGGCCGTGGTCAGCGGAGACGCACCGGTAGCTCGCGCACGCCGCGCAGCACGATCCGGGGGGCCCATTCGAGGTGCTCCGTGGCGAGGCGCAGGTCGGGGAAGCGCCGAACGAGGGCGGGTACAGCCACCTCGCACTCGAGGCGGGCAAGGTGGGCGCCGAGGCACACGTGGAGCCCCGACCCGAAGGACAGGTGCTGGTCGGCGTCGGGCCGGCCGAGGACGAGCTCGTCGGCGTCCTCGCCCCACACCGCCCGGTCCCGGTTGGCCGAGCCCAGCGCCACCAGCACCTGGTGGCGGCCGGGCAGCTCGACCCCGCCCACTTCGATGGGCCCGATCGTCCGCCGCCCGCTCGTCTGGACGGGCGAGTCGTAGCGCAACAGCTCGTCGGCGAGCCCGGCGTCGAGCCCGGGGTCGTGGCGCAGCCGGGCCAGTTGGTCGGGGTGGCGCAGGAGGGCGAGGGTGCCGTTGCCGACGAGGTTCACCGTCGTCTCGTGGCCGGCGACGAAGAGCAGCGAGAGCATGGCCTCGAGCTCGCGGCCGCCGAGTCGGTCTCCGGCCTCCTCCGCGGCGATCAGCTCGGAGAGCAGGTCGTCGCCCGGGGCCGCCCGCTTGGCCGCCACCTGGTCGCGCAGGTAGCCGCGCAGCGACCGGTTGGAGGTGACCGCCCGGCGCAGTTCCTCGTCGCCGATGAGAGGCTCGAGGGTGACGGTGACGTCGCGCGACCACGCCCGCAGCGCGTCGCGGTCCCCGGCCGGCAGACCCAGCAGTTCGCAGATCACGAGGAAGGGCAGGGGGAAGGCGAAGCGGGCCAGCAGGTCGACCTCGCGGGGCCCGGCGGCGAGATCGCCGAGGAGGTCGTCGACGAGGCGCGCCACCACCTCGCGCATGCGGCGCACGGCCCGGGGGGTGAAGGACTGCTGCACGAGGCGCCGCAAACGGGTGTGGTCGGGCGGGTCGAGGCGGAGCAGCGAGGGCTCGACGGGCTCGTCGTCGCCGATCTCGGCCCGGGCGGCGACGTAGCGCACGGTGCTCCTGTCGTCCGCAGCGGGGCGGACCGAGAGCGTGGTGTCGCGCAGCACCCTGGCCACGTCGGCGTAGCGGGTGGCGACGTAGGGCCCGAGGGGCGTGCGGTGCACTGGGTCCTCGGCCCGCAGCCGCGCGTAGGCGGGGTAGGGGTCGGCCAGGAACCCCGCGTCGAAGGGGTCCCAGGTGGCGGGGCCTGGGCTGGGGGCCGCTGTGACCGAGGTCATGGGTGAACGCTACCCGTGCGGCCCGACGGGGGGCGCCAGCCTCACGCCTGGAGGTGCAGGACCGCCCCGGCGAGGTCGTCGAGCTCGTGGGCCCAGTCGCTCGGGGCCA